>JANSYR010000005.1 GCA_024742285.1 bacterium
CTGAAGGATCGGTCGGAGAACCGGAAGAGAGGGACGCCGGCGCAGGCGCTTGGGATCACGGAGCGGGCGCTCGACCTTGGGGACGTGCTGTGTGAGCGACAGTTCGCGGGGCGGATCCCGTCGATACGAGGGTGGCTAGCGGAGTGCTACTTCGGCCGGATCCGGACGCGGGCGATCGAGAACAACGTCCAGCATCGGGCGAGGTTCGCGATCTAGGGAGTTTGCGCGGGAGACGTCGCGTTCCGGGCGAGTCTGGTCAGGTGAGGCGCAATCATCGGTCCACGTCTCACGGATTGGCTGCGCGGAGGCTTCGTCCTACGTTCGACGCGATGCCGAAGCGATCCAGAACGAGTGCGAGGACCCTCGCCGACGTGGGCGAGCGCGCGCTGATCGCGCGGATCGCGAAGCGCGCCCAGCGCACGCCGGGCCGCGACTGGGCGCTCCGGATCGGCGACGACGCGGCGATCCTCCGCCCCCGCGCTGGCGACGAGCTGGTCTTCTCGACGGATGCCTTCGTCGAAGGCAGTCATTTCCGCTTCGGCCGGGAGTCTCCGCGTACGATCGGGCGGCGAGCGATGGTCGCCAACTTGTCGGATCTCGCGGCGATGGGCGCCGAGCCCGTCGGCGCGTTGCTCTCGCTCTCGGCGCCCCGTCAGGGCGCACTCTCGGACTTCGACGGGATCGTGGCCGGCGTGCTCGACGAAGCCGAGCGCTTCACGTGTCCGCTCGTCGGCGGAAACCTGACGCACGCGCGGGCCTGGAGCCTCGACGTGACCGTGATCGGGCGTTGTCCGCGCGGCAAGGCCCTCAGGCGTCGGGGGCTGCGCGCCGGTGACACCCTGTACGTGACGGGGACCCTCGGCGGCGCGACCCTGGCCCGACTTCGCGCCGACGCGACGTCCGGCGCGCTCCGACGGGTCGCCGCTCCCCGGATCGAGGCGGGCCGCGCCCTCGTGCGGATGGATCGCGTGCGGACGTGCATCGATCTCTCCGACGGGCTCGCGACGGATCTCGCCCATCTGCTCGAGGGGACGGCGCTCGGCGCGGACGTCGACGTCGAGGCGCTCCCGCGACCTCGGGGCTTCGACCGAGGGTGCAGGGCGCTTGGACTCGACCCGGGTCGGGTGATCTCCGGAGGGGGCGAGGACTACGAGCTGCTCTTCGCGTTCCGCTCCGGACGGAACGCGTCCGCCACCATGCGAACGGAGGCACGAACGATCGAGCGGCTCGCCGCGCGCCTGGCGATCCCGATCACACGGATCGGCCAGATCACTGGCGAGAAGGGCCTGCGGGGGCTGCCGCGGGTCCGCCGGGGCCACCACTTCTAGCGGTTTCCCGAATCCGGCCGCGGCGCTCCGGGCCGTCGATTCTCGCTCGCGAGGACCTGCAACCGTCAAGCAAGCGCCCGCGCAGGCCGATCAGACCGGCGTGCGTCTCAACCTTTCGGGCAAGTTCGTCCTCGGCTCCTTGATCGTGGCCTGTGCCGCGTCGGTCGTGCCGACCCTCGTGCGGAGCTTCGGCATCGACTTCTGGAGCGGCCCCGTCCGCTTCTTCGTCGCCCTCGGCGTGGGCGGCGGCATCGGTTTCGCGGCCTCGCGGATGTTCGGTCCGAAATTCGACGCGCTGCGGACGGCCACCGAGCGGATCCGCGAAGGCGACCTCCAGCTCGACGTCGTGCGTTCTCCCCACTCGGCGCTGCGCGACGAGATGGACGATCTCGCCGAGAGCCTCGCCGGCATGCTCGTTCGACTCCGGCAGCTCGTCGCCGAAGTCCAGTCGACCGCGGGAGAAGTCTCGAACTCTTCGACCGGACTCGAGTCCTCCCTCGACCGGCTCCAGGCGACCAGCGCCCAGATTTCCCAGACCGTCTCTCACGTCGCGAGCGGCGTGTCCCAGGAGCAGGACCTGCTCGACCAGGCCTCGCACCGGATGACCGAGATCTCGAGCGAGATCGATCTGAACGCGGGCCGTGCCCGAGAGGCCTTCGGTTTCGCCGCCGAGGCGAACCAGAAGGCGGGCACCGGCGTCGAGGTCGCGCGCCTCGCCATCGAGAAGATGAAGGCGGTCTTCGAGCGTGCCGAGTCGACCGGTGACAAGGTCTTCGAGCTCGAAGCCAAGACCCGTCACGTCCATCAGATCACCGAGATCATCACGAGCGTCGCGCACCGCACGAACCTGCTCTCGCTGAACGCCTCGATCGAGGCCGCGCGCGCGGGCGAGGCCGGCCGCGGCTTCTCCGTCGTCGCCGACGAGATCCGCAAGCTCTCCGAGAGCGCGGGGCGGAGCGCCGACGAGATCAGCCAGCTGATGCACGAGATCCAGGCGGACACCGCCATGGTCGCCGACGAGATGCGCGAGTCGAGTCAGGTGATCGGCGAGGGTCGCGAGGACGTCAACACGATTGCCGGAGCCCTCCAGCAGATCAGCCAGGCGGTCTCCGAAGCGGCGACGCGCTCGGAGGAGATCTTCCACGGCGCGGATAGCCACTCGCTGAACGCCCAGAGCATGGTCGCCGCGATCGAGGAGATCGCCAAGGTGGCGAGCACGAACGGGCGCTCCGTCGCCGAGCTCGACCGGACGATGGACGGCCAGCTGCACACCGTCGACGAGATCCATCGCGCCTCCGAGCGCGTGAGCGAGCTCGCCGGTGAACTCGCGAGCTCCCTCACGATCTTCCGCACCGGCCAGGCGGCGCCGGCGCCCGGCGCGATCACGCCCGCAGCGCCTGCAGCGCCCGCAATGCCCGCAGCGCCCGCAATGCCCGCAGCGCCGGCGGTGGCGCCGAGACCGGCTCCGTCCATCGATCCGGATCTCGCCGTCGGGCTGATCGACGTGGTGCCGACGGCCGCTCCGGCCCCGGATGCCGAGGACGAGGACTCGACGCCGCTGGAGGATCGGTTTTGAGTCGCGCGCGAACGTCGCCGGGTAGCGGGTCGTGATGGCCGCCTCCGCACCGCAGGAAGAGAACCGCCATCTCATGTTCCTCTTCGAGGACGTGCAGTACGCGATGCCGATCGCCTGGGTGGTCGAGGTCGCGGAGAAGAACCGCGTGACGAGCGTGCCTTCGATCGCCCTGCCGGTGGGCGGCGTGATGAACTGGCACGGCGAGGCCCTTCCGCTCGTCGCGACGGAGCTGCTGCTCGGTCGCGAGAACGAGGAAGCGGGCGCCTCGCCCTTCGGTGCGTCGATCACCGTCGGCTACGCGCAGGAGCAGGTCGTCGTCGTCTCGGGGGGGCCGGGCAGCAACGCGCGAATGGGCATGCCCGTGGACCGCGTGATCGGACTCGTCGACGGCGCGGCACAGGAAGGATCGTCACGGAAGGACTCGCTCGTCGTCGAGCGACGACCCGTCGACGGACGAATCGTTCACATCCTCGACCCCGCGGCCCTCGTGGCGCGCGGCGAAGAGGTCATCGAGAACGCCACGCTCCAATAGGGGGGCGGGCGCGTTCCATTTCGGGGGAAGACAATGGCACGGGTACTGATTGCGGACGACGCGTCCTTCATGCGACAGATGATTCGCGAGATCATCGAGCCCGAAGGACACGAAGTGGTCGGTGAGGCGACCAACGGCATCGAGGCGGTGGATCTCTACAAGGAGCTCCAGCCCGATCTCGTCACGATGGACATCGTGATGCCCAAGCGCTCCGGCATCGACGCCGTCAAGACCATCCTCGCGGACCAGCCGACGGCCTGCATCGTGATGTGCAGCGCGCTCGGGCAGGAGACCCTCGTGATGGAGGCGCTCCAGGCCGGTGCTCGCGACTTCATCGTGAAGCCCTTCAAGCCCGACAGCGTGATCGCGACCTTGAAGAAGATCCTGGAGAAGGCCGACTAGCATGGCCCTCGACATGGCCAAATATCGACGGATCTTCCTCGAGGAGGCGACGGACCACCTCGCGGAGATCAGCCGTGCGTTGCTCGAGCTCGAGAAGGAGATGGGCAACGTAGAGGCGATCGACACCATCTTCCGGATGGCGCATTCGATCAAGTCGATGGCGGCCTCGCTCGGCTACGACCCCGTGTCGGAGCTCTCCCACCGGTTGGAAGACCGGATGGAAGGCGTTCGCACGTCGGGCCGGGTACGGGATCCCGAGGAACTCTCGCTCCTGTTCCGGGGGCTCGAGACCCTCGAGACGATGGTCCAGACCGTCGCGAACGACGATCCGCTCGCGCCCGCGGACGAAGGCCTGCTCGCCGAGCTCGCCGAGGCCGGGGATGCGCTCGCCGCCGCCTCCCCCGAGGCGGTGGGGGGCGAGCCAAAAAAAGTCCCGAGCTAGAGCCCGACGCTTCGGCGACGGGCGAGGCGGAAGCCTCGACGACGCCGCCTGCGGCGCCGAACGAGCCGGTGCGCGCGGAAGGCGCGACGGAGGTCTCTGCCGCGGCCTCGGCGCCGACGAGCGAGACGCCCGCGAGCGGAGAGGGCGCTCCGCCCGCGACGCCCGCCCCCGCCGCGGTCTCGCTCTCGCCGACCGTCCGCGTCCGGACGGACACCCTCGATCGCTTCCTGTCCGCGGTCGGCGAGGTGATCCTCAGCTCGAGTCAGCTGCGGACCGGTGTCGCCCGCTACGCCAGCGATCCGGAGGTCGCCGACGGTTTCGATCGCGTGGACCGCCGCGTGGCGGAGCTCCAGCGCCGCGTGCTCGACCTGCGCACGGCGCCCCTCGTCCGGGTGACCGACAACCTGCCGCGGACCGCTCGACAGGTCGCCGAGAAGCTCGGCAAACGCGTCGAGGTCGAGATCATCGGCGCCGAGCTCGAGCTCGATCGCTCGATCCTCGACCGGCTCGGGGAGCCGTTGCTGCACCTGCTCCGCAATGCCGTCGACCACGGGCTCGAGATGCCCGACGATCGCCGCGCCGCCGGCAAGCCGGAGACCGGCGCGATCCGCGTGGAGGCCCGGCGGCAGAAGGACTCGATCGAGATCGACGTCTCCGACGATGGCAAAGGCCTCGATCTGGCCTCGGTCTGTCGCCGGGCGATCGAGGCCGGTCTGATCCATCCCGATCTCGTCGACGATCTGCCGATCGAGGAGATCGCGGCCTTCGTCTTCCATCCGGGCCTCTCGACCGCCCAGTCGGTCACCGACGTGTCGGGGCGCGGCGTCGGCATGGACGCGGTCAAGGCGACCGTCGAGAGCCTGGGCGGCGGCGTCGAACTCCGGAGCGAGGTCGGTGTCGGCACCACGACCACCCTCGTCGTGCCGATCACCGCGGCGGTCCAGCGCGTTCTCGTCGTGGGCATCGGCGAGGAGCGGGTCGCGATCCCGATCGGCAAGGTCGAGCGCATCCTCGAAGTGCCACGGGAGTCGATCGAGGAAGCGGCGGGGGACACCTTCGCCCTCGTCGACGACGAGCCGCTGCCGGTCTTCGACCTGGCGCAGGCGCTTCGGATCGAAGGCGAGGCCCCGGACTCCGCTTCGGTTCCGATCGTGCTGTCCGAGATCCGCGGCGAACGGGTCGCGCTCCGAGTGGCGCGTTTCGCCGGCCAGCAGGAGTTCTACGTGAAGCCGGTGCCCGAGCTCCTGGCGAAGGTCCGGATCCTCTCGGGGCTCACGGTGCTCGACGACGGCAGTCCGGTCTTCCTCCTCGATCTGAATCAGCTGGGGGCGGCATGACCGACGAAGCCACACCCCGGACGCTCTCCGCGAAGCACGACCTCGAGGCGCTCGTCGCGCTCGCCGAGGCCGGCGCGAGCCAGGCGGCGGAGGCCTTCGCGCAGCTCGTCGGCCAGCCGGTCGAGGCGCTGCCGCCGATCGTCGCGTTCGAGGGCACGACCGCCGGCGCCGGCGATCCCGAAGCCACCGGCGTCTTCTTCGAGCTCGAGGGTTGCCTGGACGCGATCGTCGGGATCGTCTTCCCGGGTCGCGCGAGCGAGACCCTCGTCCGGCGCATCGTCGGGATCGAGCAGGGGCCGCTCGAGGCGCCGATCGTCGAGTCGGCGCTCATGGAGGTCGGCAACATCCTCGCCTCGCACGTCGCGAGCGCGATCGCGGATCGGATCGGCGAGCGCCTCCTGCCCTCGATTCCCTCCCTCGCGATGGACCACGCGCAGGCCGAGCTCGAGGCGTTCATCGAGCGCGTCGTGGGGCCCGATGCGCCGCGGATCGAGACGGGCCTGGCCAACGACGCGGGGACGGTGAACGGATACCTCGTCCTCGTGCCGACGGACTGATACGCTACCGCCTCCCATTTCTCCGGAGGTCTCGTCTTGGACGCCGCCCGACTGCGCGCGTTGCTCGAAGAGGTCCGCGACGGTCGAGTCGATCTCGAAGCCGCTGCCGACGAACTCTCGCGTCTGCCTTTCGTGGATACCTCGATCGCGCGGATCGACACCCATCGAGCGGTTCGGCAGGGCATCCCCGAGGTCGTCTACGGGATGCAGAAGACCGCCGATCAGATCCTCGAGATCGCGCGGGCGCTGCGGGAAGCCGGGCAGGACGTGCTGGTCACCCGCGTCGACGCCGAGAAAGCGGGCGTGCTTCGGTCGGCCATGCCCGAGTTCGTATGGGACGAGGTCTCGTCGCTCGCCTGGATCGGACCGGAAGATGTGCCGATCCGGGGCAAGGGCCCGATCGTCGTCGTCTCGGCGGGCAGCGCCGATCTCCCGGTCGCCGCCGAGGCCGTCGGCGTGGCGAAGCGCTTCGGCAACGAGGTCGAGCTCCTGCAGGACGTGGGCGTCGCCGGGCTCCACCGCCTGCTCGCCTCCCTCGACGCGCTGCGCCGGGCGCGGGTGCTGATCGTCGTCGCGGGCATGGAAGGGGCTCTGCCCTCGGTGATTGGCGGGCTGATCGACAAGCCGGTGATCGCCGTCCCGACGAGCATCGGCTACGGCGCCGCCCTCGACGGGCTGACGCCGCTCCTCGGGATGCTCACCAGCTGTGCCTCGAACGTGACCGTCGTGAACATCGACAACGGCTTCGGCGCCGCGCACGTCGCGACGCTGATCAACCGTCTCTAGGAGCCCCGGGTGAGTCGGATCCTCCACCTCGATGCGTTCTCCGGCGCCGCCGGAAACATGTTCATGGGCACGCTGCTCGATCTCGGGCTCTCACGGGCGAAGCTCCTCGAGGGGCTCGCCCCGCTCGGACTCGACTTCAAGCTCGTCGTGAAGCGCGTGGCGCGCAACGGCTTCGCCGCCCGCTACGTCGACGTCCGGGTCCCGGTCTCCGCGAAGAAGAAGCGGGCGGAAGAGAAGGCCCACGCCCACGGTCCCTCCGCCCACGGTCATTCGCATCATCACGGCGTCCGCGGCGCGCACGACGGACACGGGCATGCGCACGGCCGGCACTACGCCGAGATCCGCGATCTGATCGCGAAGGCGAAGCTCGATACGCGGGTCAAGGAGCGATCCCTCGCCATCTTCGAGGCCCTCGCGAAGGCCGAGGCGAAGGTCCACGGCTCGACCGTCGACGCGGTCCACTTCCACGAGGTGGGCGCGGTCGACGCGATCGTCGACGTCGTCGCGGCGGCGGTCGGCCTCGACGCGCTCGGGATCGATCGCGTGACCTGCTCGCCGATCGCGATCGGCCACGGAACCGTCGAGTCGGATCACGGCCGCCTGCCGCTCCCGGCCCCGGCGACCCTCGAGCTCCTGGTCGGCCTGCCCACGGTCCCGGCGGGCGTCGAGTGGGAGACGCTCACGCCGACGGGGGCCGCGATCCTCAAGACGGTGGTCGACGAGTTCACGTCGCTCCCGGCGATGACCGTCGAGAAGGTCGGGTACGGGGCGGGGAACGACCGCAAGGGGCCGATGCCGAACGTCCTGCGCGGGACCCTGGGACGAGCCGGGGGGCTGGGACGCGATCGGGTGGTCTGTGTCGAGACGAACCTCGACGACCTCGTTCCCGAGCACTTCGACCATCTGATGGAGCGGCTCTTCGAGGAGGGCGCGCTCGACGTCTCGCTGCAGACCCTGCAGATGAAGAAGAACCGGCCGGGCTTCCTCGTCCGCGTCCTCGCGCGCCCCAACGATCGCGACGCCCTCGCGCGGATCGTCTTCGCGGAGTCGACGGCGATCGGCGTGCGCGTCTCCGAGTGGGATCGACTCGTCCTCGAGCGGACGAAGAAGCGATTGAAGACGCCGCTCGGCACCGTATCGATCAAGCTGATCCGCAGCCCGGAAGGCCAGGTCGATTGCTCGCCGGAGTACGACGACTGCAAGCGACTAGCGCGGAAGCACGGGTTGCCTCTGCGAGAGGTCGTGGAGCGGGTCCGTGCCCAGGCCCGTCAGGAGCTCGCGGAATGATCCGTCCCCGCGAACTCGGCCCTTCCGAGGTCCGCGCCGACGTCGACGTGTCGCCCTTCGACCTCGCTCCGGCCGCCGAGCACGAGACCGGGGCCGCGGCGCTCTGTCTGCACGGCCTGACGGGCACGCCCTACGAGGTGCGTCCCGTGGCCGAAGCCCTCGCGAAGCGGGGCATCCGCTCGAAGGGCATCTGGATGGCCGGCCACAACGGAACGGTCGACGATCTCGCGGCGACCCATCGCGACGAGTGGGTGGGGCTCGCGAGTGCGGCGCTGGAGGCGCTGCGAGCGGAGCACGAGAAGGTCTTCCTGGTGGGGGTCTCGATGGGCGGGCTCACGAGCCTGCGGCTCGCCCAGACCGGGTTCGTCGACGGCCTCGTCGTGATCGGAACGCCGCTGGCACTCGCGCCGCCGATCCCCCAGCTGCTTCCGCTCGTCCGACTCTTTTCGAAGGGGCGCCCGAAGCGCGGGTCCGACCTCGCGGATCCCGCGGCGGCGGCGCGTCACCCGCACTTCCCGATGATGCCCTTCGATTCCGTGCGCGAGCTGATCCGGCTCCAGCGCGAAGTCGTGCCCGCTCTCGAGCAGATCCGCGCGCCGATCCTGGTCGCCCACGGCAAGCGCGACTCGACCGCGTCGCCGGCGGACGCGGAGCGCCTCTACGCTTCGGTCGGGACGCCTGCGGCGGATCGCGAGCTCTTCCTGCTCGAGCGGTCGGGACACGTCGTCCCGGTCGACTACGACGGGCCCGCGCTCTCGACGGCCGCCGCGGACTTCCTCTCACGCCGCGCGACGCGCGCCTAGCCTGAGCTGCCCGTCGCGCTCGGAGGGGTCTAGCTTCCCGTCGCGGAGCGGTCGCGCTCGCGCCGATCGAGCCAGGCGATGAGCGCCTCTTCGTCCTCGGGCGTGATGTTCGCGAAGCGCAGCCCGAGGCCGGGGACGGCGCCCTGGCTCTCGGCGCGATAGAGCACCTCGCCATCGAAGCCGACCTGCCGGCCGAGCTCCGGGAGCGCGATCTCGCAGCGCATCGCCGTGTTCAGGTCGACCTGGACGTCGGTCGCGAGGAAGACGCCGCCGCGGCCGACCTCGGTCGCGATGCACGGAGCGGCGATTCCGAAGAGGCGGGCATCGAAGCGGCCCGCATAACGCGTGAAGCGTCGCTGTCCCGGGGTCGCAATGAGCTTGCCGAGGCGCGCGACGAAGCGAGTCGCGTCGCGAGGGCCGATCACGTAGCCGGCGGCACCGACCGCGCGGGCGGCTTCGCGTCGCGCTTCGTGGCGGGCGTCGTCGAGCAGGACGACGGGGATGCCTTCGATGCCGGAGATGGAGCGGGTGGCGGCCACCAGGCTCGCCCCGTCGCTGCGGCCGAGAGCGTACTCGGAGACCACGAGATCCGGGCTCGTTCGAGCGAGCCGCATCAACGCCTCGGTCTCGCTCCGCGCGGTCGCGAGTCGGAAGCCCTGCCGCTCGAGGGCGTCGCGCAGGTCACCATCCTCGACGAGCTGGTTGCCGACGAGCAGCACCCGAGGCCGATGGCGGAACGCCGGTGCGGCCTGGCTCCGGTTCGGAGGAAGGCTGCGGGCGCGCGGCGGGGCATCGTCCTCGCGGTCGCGGAGGCCTTGCGTGCGTTGCGCCGCCTCGCGCTTCTGTGCCTTCCGCCGCAGGTCGTCGATGTGGGCGGCGAGATGACACTCGAGGTCGGCGCCGGAGTCGATCGCACGGTCGAGCCCGACGACGCGCTCGGCGCGTTCGGCGAGGGCGAGACCGGAGAGCGGGCCGGAGCTCGGGAGCACGGCCTCGTTTCGGTCGTTCAGATGGATCCGAGCGTCCGGGGTCTCGCCGGGGAGTGCGAAGGCGAGGGTGGACTCGTCCGGTGCCCACTCCGCGTCGATCGAGAGCGTGGCCAGCCACCGGCGGGCCTCGCCGAGCGCACGCACGCGTTCCCGCCAGGCGCGCCGGATGACGGCTTCGATGCCCATCGGGTCGCTGGCGTCCCGGACGTCGAGGATCGGGAGACCGAAGAGCGCCCGCGGTCGCAGGCACTTGATCCGACCGGCATCGATCGTCGCGAAGACGATCCGCTCGACGGCGATCGGGCCAGCGGGGGACTCGAAGGGCGCCGCACCGACCGGCAGGGAGACGAGGAGGCTCCGGTCGTCGGGCATCGCCCGGACGGCGAGGCCCATGTCGCCATATCGCTTGCGCAGGAACGCGAGCGTGCGGTCCTGCTGCGGTCCCGTTGCCGGCATGCCGCCTCCTTCGTCCCTCTCTTCGACGCTGCGATCCCGACCCTTGAACGTTCCCCCGGTCGGATTCCCGATCGGCAGTCGGTCTTCCCCCTGACGGAACCGCGCCCCACGCGCCCCACGCGCGCGGGAGCGGACGGACATCGGCAACTCCGCGAGGGCCCCGGGATCGACTCGTCTGGGGCTAAAGCCCTACTTATACGAGGTCGATACCCCCCAAGCCTTGACGGTGTGACCCCAGTCACGCCACGGAGCGCGTCTTGATGAGACAGATCCTGCTTGCCCTCGTGGTCCTATCGACCTTCGCCTTCGCGCAGAACGTGCTGGCCATCTCGCCGGCGCCGCGGGATCTCGCGAACGCGACGCCGGTCGCGTCCACGGCGAAGACCGCCGGCCGACCGCCGGTCGGCTCGCTGGCGCTCCTGTTCGCCGGGCTCGTCGGCCTCTCGGCGGCCGGCCGTCGTTTCGAGGGGCGCAGCGCGGCCTGACCCCGTCACCGACGCGTCGTCTGGCGGCCGGGCGCGCGAATCAAGCGTCGGCCGCGACCTGCCGATGCGTTTCCTGGCCTCGACCCGCTCGCGCCCGAGCGTGGCTGCCGGAAACCTGCACGTGTTCTTCGCCCTGACCCTCGTCTCGGTCGCCTTCGCGGCGATCAGTCTCCGTCTCTTCCGCTCTGCCTGGCAGGTGAAGGGGGCGGAGGGCTGGCTCGGCCTGGCGTTCCTGTGCGTCGCGCTCTCGATGCCACTTCGTTGGGTGATCCAGCGGACGGCCCTCGTTCCGACGGAGCTCGAGCCCTCCCTCGTCCTCGGCGGTCATGCGCTGATGGCCCTCGGCCTGTCGGCGTTCACGCTCTTCGTCGGTCGCGTCTTCCGGCCCGACGCGGGCTGGGCGGTCGGGGTGACGACGCTCCTGATCGGAATCCAGATCGTCTCGCTCCCAGCCCTCGTCCTCTTCGGCGGTCATCGGGACGAGCAGAACGTCTCCGTCGTCGTGGTCGGTCTGTGCCGGGCCTTGCCCTTCGCGTGGGGCTTCGTCGAGTCGCTCCGGTACTACCACCTGATGAAGCGCCGCGAGACGCTGGGCCTCGCGGATGCGGTCGTGACCAATCGCTTCGCGCTCTTCGCCGTCTGGACCGGGGCCCTGGTCGGGCTCCCGATCCTGCTCTTCGTCGTGCGCGCGTGGGCGCTGCTGTCGACGGCGACGGGCCGGCTGATCGCCGAAGACGGTTCGCTCGCGGCCCCCGCCTGGCTGCTCGCGGTGGGCTTGCTCGGCTTCGGCCTCGCCGCGTCCGCGGCGCTCTGGCTGAGCTTCTTTCCGCCGCAGGCGTGGCTCGAGCGGATCCGCGCGCAGCCCCCCGCCGCCGCCTGAGATCCGGGACGCGCCCGCCCTTCGAGGCTCGCTACTCTGGGGCGATCCGGCCCGCCGCGTCCCGCGCCCCGGCCGAGCGTTGCCGAGGCCCCCGCGTCGTGGAAGCCGAGTCCCTGGAAACCGAGGTCACCGAGGCGACCGAAGCCCCGCGTCCGCGCTGCGCGATCGCGCCCGGCGTCGAGGCGCCGTCCGGGCTCGCTTCGCGCGCGTGGGACGATGCGGGCGAGGATGCGTTCCTGCTCGGGAAGAGCGCCGGTGCGCTCGACCTCCGCCCGCCGGGCGAGCACGATCGACCGGGCGTCCGCGCCGTCTTCCCGCCCGATCGCGGGGGCGCGGGACCGAATCCCCTGGTCCGCGCCTTCGGTCCTCGGATCGTCGCCGTCCACGACCTGACCGCGGGCCTCGGCGGGGACGCCTATCGTCTCGCCCGTGCCGGATACGCCGTCGTCGCGGTCGAGCGGGATCCGGTGATCTTCGCGCTCCTCGAGAGCGGCTGGCGGAACGCGGAGGCGGTGCCGGCGGAGGTCTCGGAGCGCCTCGTGTTCGCGCGCGGCGAGGGGCTCGACGCGATCGAGGCGATCGATGCCCTCGATCACGGGGTCTACATCGATCCGATGTACCCGCCGCCGAGGCGCGCGAGCGCGAAGCCGCGGCGCGAGCTCCAGGTCCTGCGGGCCTGGCTGCCCGCCGACGTCGATACGCGCCCGATCGTCGAGGCCGCCCGCGAGCGGGCAGCGCGGGTCGTCGTCAAGCGGCCTCATCATGCCGATCCGCTCGTGCCGCGCCCGAGTCACACGATCGAGAGCAAGCTCGTGCGCTTCGACGTCTACGTGAATCCCGCGCGTCTCTCCGAGGCGGGCGGATGAGCTCGTTCTGGGCCTGGACGGAATCTCCGGTGGTGACCGGCGAGTGCGTGCTCTCGAGCGACGAAGCTCGCCACCTGAGCGCCCGCCGACTGCGACCCGGGGATTCGCTGGTGGTCTTCGACGGAGGCGGGGGAACGGGATCCGCGCGCCTCGTCGAGTCGACGAAGCGCGCGGTACGGGTCGAGGTCGAGTCCGTCGAGCAGGCGCCGGCTCCGGCCGGCGGGCCGGTGATCGCCAGTGCGATCCCGAAAGGGGACCGGCTGTCGACGATGCTCCAGATGCTCTCGCAGCTCGGCGCGCGGGTCTGGCAGCCGCTCGTCCTGGAGCACTCGGTCGTCCGCAGCGTCGACCCCGAATCGGCGCGATTCCGGCGGATCCTGGTCGAGAGTGCGAAGGTGGCGCGGCGTCCCTGGTTGCTCGCGGCGCGCGCACCGATCGCGCTCCACGGGCTGCTCGCCGCGCCACGAGAAGGGCCGGCCGTGTTCGGCGATCGCGAAGGCGAGGGGGGGCCGCTCCCGTCGGACTGCGCCCTCGTGGTGATCGGGCCGGAGGCCGGCTTCAGCGAAGCCGAGCGGAGGGATCTGGCCGAGGCAGGCGTCGGCCCGGCTGCGCTCGCGCCGCACAACCTGAGGATCGAGACGGCGGCGATCGCCGCTACCGTGAGCGCGTTCACCGGGCGGGTCGCGGGAACGGGAGAGGACGGATGACGAAGGCAGGCGGAGACGAGGCAACGGGGGAGGCCCTGCTCGAGCGGATCCTGCGCGCGCCGGTCTACGACGTCGCCGTCGAGACGCCCCTCGAGCCGGCGTCGCTCCTCTCCGAGCGGCTCGGCAATCGCGTCTGGATCAAGCGTGAGGATCTCCAGCCCGTCTTCTCGTTCAAGCTCCGGGGCGCGTACAACCGGCTGCGCAGCCTGAGCGAAGCGGAGCGCAAGGCCGGGATCGTCGCAGCGTCCGCGGGAAATCACGCGCAGGGCGTCGCCCTCGCGTCGAGTCGGCTCGGCGTCGAGGCGCGGATCGTGATGCCCAGGACCACGCCCCGGATCAAGGTCGACGCGGTCCGCCGGTTCGGGGCGGAGGCGATCCTCGAGGGAGACGGCTACGACGACGCGGCGGCCCTCGCGCTCCGGCTTCAACAAGAGGAGGGGCGCACCTTCGTCCATCCCTACGACGACCTCGACGTGATCGCCGGGCAGGGCACGATCGGCATGGAGATCCTGCGACAGCATCGCGGGAACCTCGACGCGATCTTCGTGCCCGTCGGCGGCGGGGGGCTCGTCGCGGGAATCGTCGCCTACGTGAAGCGGATCTCGCCGGGGACGAAGGTGATCGGCGTCGAGCCGGACGACGCGGCGTGTCTGGCCGCGGCGCTCGAAGCGGGCGAGCGCGTCGACGTCGGTCCGGTCGGACTCTTCGCCGATGGCGTCGCCGTCCGGCAGGTCGGCGAGCGGCCCTGGAACGTCGTCCGTGACGCGATCGACGAGGTCGTGACGGTCGGGATCGACGAGATCTGTGCCGCGATCCGGGACGTCTTCGACGACACGCGATCGATCGCCGAGCCGGCGGGGGCGCTCTCGGTCGCGGGTTTGAAGCGCTGGGTCGCTCGGGAGGACGCGCGCGGCGCGACGCTCGTCGCGATCGACTCCGGCGCCAACATGAACTTCGACCGGTTGCGCCACGTCGCCGAGCGCGCCGAGATCGGTGAAGACCGGGAGGCGCTGCTGGCCGTCACGATCCCGGAGCGACCGGGTGCCTTCCAGGGGCTCTGCCGCGGGCTCGGGAATCACGGGGTCACCGAATTCAACTACCGCTACGGCGACCCCGACGCCGCCCACGTCTTCGTCGGCGTCGCGCTCTCGGACGGCGCCGCCGAACGCGTCCGCGTGATGGACGGGCTGCGCGCCGAGGGCTTCGAAGTCGTCGACATGACGGGCAACGAGCTCGCCAAGCTCCACGTCCGCTTCATGGTGGGCGGCCGCGCGAACCGGACGGACGAGCGGCTCTTCCGCTTCGAGTTCCCCGAACGTCCCGGTGCCCTCGCGCGCTTCCTCGAGGCGGTCGGCGGTCGCTGGAACATCAGCCTGTTCCACTACCGCAATCACGGGGCCGCCTTCGGTCGCGTGCTGGCGGGGCTCGAAGTGCCGCCGGAGTCGTCCGACGAGCTGGCGCGCTTCCTCGAGGATCTCGGCTACGTCTGGGTCGACGAGACGGGCAACGCCGCGGCCGGTCTCTTCCTCGGCTAGGCGCCGGCGCTCTCGAGCAGGTCGTTCATCTTCCGGAAATCCTGGCGGATGTTCCAGGCGAAGAGGGGCTTCACGAGTCGCCCGAGGAGCACGGAGCCCTCGAAGTGGAAGAAGCGCGTGCGCCCGTCGCCTTCGGGACGCGCAGCCATGCCGACGTCACCGAGTCCGGAGGACATCAGGCACCAGCCCGGGCGCACGACGACGTCGAAGCGCTGCCAGCGTGAGAGTGCCGGGATCGGCCCCTTCACGTGGAGGACGAGACGGTCCCCCGTGCGGGAGACGACCTTCGCAGCGCCGACGGCGGCTTCGATCCGCGCGGTGTACTGCTCGAAGTCGGAGACGAGCGTCCAGACGCGGTCGAAGCCCGCCTCGAAGACCGTCTCGTTCGTCGCGACGTGGGGAAGGCCGGCCGCGAGTGCGCGCATCCGGTCGACCGGGTCGAGCTCGGCGGTCGGCCACGCATAACGAGCGACGTCGATCGGGGCTTCGGACATCGGGTCGAGGGCGCTCATGCGGACCACCTCCTGGACGGGCGAGCGAGAGACATCAGGCGGTCCACCGCTTTCGGAAAGCCTCGCGGGCGCGGTGCAGCCGGGATTTGATCGTGCCGCGGGCCACGTCGAGCTCGGCGGCGGCCTCGGCTTCGGACAGCCCCTCGAGATCGCGCAGCACGAGGATCGCGCGCTGGTCCGGGGGCAGCTCCGCGAGGACGCGGGTCACGTCGCGCGCGAGGGCGGGATCGAGGAGGGCGCCCTCGGTTTCCTCGAGAGAGTCGAAGAGGGGCTCCCGCCGCCGCCGCTCGGCGTGGCGGATCGCCTCCCGGGTCGCGATCCGCCGGACCCAGGAGCGGAGCGCGGTCGGATCGCGCAGGCCCGCGAGGTCGCGCATGACCTGGATCATCGTCTCCTGGGCCGCGTCGGGCCCCGCGTCGAGCGCGATCGAACCGCACAGACGTCCGACCCACGGCATCAGGCCGTCCAGGACGTCGCCCAGGGCGATGAGATCGCCTTCCTGGGCGGCCTGGATCTGGTCGAGGTTCGGCACCGAAGCAGGGGGCGACGAACCCGTGGAAGGTTCCCCGGCCGGGGTGTTTTTCTGGTTTCGGCTGGGCGGCGGCACCGGGGACCTCCGGCGGGCGCCCTCAGTCTGCCACAGCCGTCGCGGCGGACGTGGGGCCGTGCGCGACATCGTCCACGAGGACGCCCACCTCGTCTTCCTCGCGCAGTCGGATCCGTCCGAAGAGCTCCGGGAACTTGCCCTTCTTGTCGGCGTAGAAGGCGCGGACCCGGTCCATGTCGGCGACGACATCGCCGCTCGGCTCGATCGCGGGGCCGAACCCACCGACCTTCCGCTCGTAGTCGAGGAAGCTCATCACGATCGGGACCCTGGCCGTGCGCGCGATGTGGTAGAAGCCCGACTTCCAGTACTCGACGTGGCCGCGCGTGCCTTCCGCGGGCACCACGAGGCCGAGTTGGTCGTGCTCGTCGAAGAGCCCCGCCAGGATCGTGACGAGGTTGCCGCGCTCGTGACGCACGACGGGCAGGCCGCCGACCGCGCGCATGAACCAGCCCAGCGGTGGCCAGAACAGGGAGTGCTTGGCCATGAACGAGATCTTCAACTCGAAGAGCTCGGCGAAGGCGAGCAGATAGACGAAGTCCCAGTTCGTGGTGTGCGGCGCCGCGATCAGCACGAACTGATCCATCTCGGGCCGCGCGCCTTCCGGTTTCCAGCCGGTCGCCGCGATCAGGAGGCGCGCGAGGAATCGCCGCACGGGCCGCTTCGTCATGCGCGGGAGCGTAGCGCCGCCCCGGGTCCGCATCGGCGCTTTCGGGCGGGGCGCAGCGCGTCATCGGAGCTTTTACACACGACTTACAATGGGGGACGCCCATCGCCGATCGAGAGGCCGGGGCGGTCCCCGCGCGGGCCGTCTACACTCGCCCGCCCCATGACTCGCCAGCAACGTTCGATCCTGCTCGTCGCGATGGTCTCGCAAGGCATCGCCGTCGGTCTCACGATGGGCATCCTGCCGGTCTTCCTCGAGCCTCTCGAAGCGGCCTTCGAGGCCCCGAGGACGGCGATCGCCGGCGGCCAGATCCTGATCATGTTCTCGCTCACCGGAGCGAGCCTCGTGACGGGGTCGGCCCTCGACAAGGGGCATGCACGCGTCGTCATGCTCGTCGGGGTGGGACTGCTGGTGACCGCGATGCTGATTGCCGCCTCGTCGACGAACCTTCTCCTGCTCGCGCTGGCGGCGCTCTTCGCCGGCGCGGCGGTGCCGCCCTGCGGCCCGATCACGGCGGCGAGCCTCGTGGCGCGCAACTTCGACGCGGAGCGGGGGCGGGCGGTCGGCCTCGCGAGCATGGGACCGCCGCTCGGCTCCGGGCTCTTCGCCGCGCTCGCGGGTTGGCTGCTCGGTCGCTTCGCATGGAACGAAGTCTTCCTGGTCTTCGCGGGGATCGCGGGGCTCGTCCTCGTGCCGTTGATCTGGTCGATCGTCCCGATGCGCTACGCGACGGAGACGACGGCGGAGGCCGGCGCGGTCAACATGCGGGCCGTGCTCCGGAACCCCGCGTTCCTCTGGGCCGGCGGACTCTTCGCCCTCGCGACGGGGATCGTGACCGGTTGGACGGTGCACACGGCGGCCTTCGTCGGCGGCGCGGGCTTCAGCGAGGCCGGCGCGTCGCGGGTCCTCGCGGTGCAGTTCTGGATGGGCGTGCCCGGCGCCGTGCTCTTCGGGATGCTCGCCGACCGGACCTCGCTCACGACGCTCTTCGTCGCCATGCTCGGCACGGCCACGGCGGTCCTCGCCGCGTTCGCGGCGGGTCCCGGCACGGCGGCGATCGCGGTGCTCTGCACGATCATGGGCTTCGTGACCGGCGGGATGATCCCGCTCTACATGGTACTCCTCAGCCGGCGTCTGGGGCCGGATGCGATGGGAAGGGCGATGGGACTCTCGAACCTCCTGATGCTCCCGATCATGGCGACGACGGTCCTGCTCGCGGCCTCGGTCTTCGAGTCGACCGGGCGCTACGTCGGCGCGCTCGCCGTGTTCGCGTTCGGATTGCTGGGCTCGATCGGCTGCCTCTTCGGCTCGAATCGGGAGGCCGCGCGGCGCGCGCGATCGGCAGCGGACGTGGAGGTCGTGGGCGCATGACGGACGGGGCGACGAAGGAGTACACGTTCCGGGACGGGCGAGTGACCGCGCCGGTCCTGCGCGCCATGAATGCGGTGGGGCGTGGCCTCGAAGCGGTGGGCATGAAGCCCTCCCTCGACCCGGACGGGCTCGAGGAGGCGGCGGTGAAGGCGGCGGGCTCCGACGATTTCGGCGGCGACTCCTATCGCGAGCCGCTCGAGATCCTGACCGCGTCGATGGAGCAGGAGGCGGGTCTCTCGACCTTCGGCCGGATGGCGACGCGGAACATGATCACGAGCCAGCTGAAGAGTCGGCTCCAGCTGCAGGCATGGACCCAGGCGCATCCGCAGATCGCCGAAGAGAAGATCGAGCGTCCCTGGGTCATCCTCGGTCTGCCGCGAACCGGAACGAGCATCCTCTCCCATCTACTGGGACTCGACCCGATGGTTCGGCCCCTGCTCCAGTGGGAGACGCGGGCGCTCGTCCCGCCGCCGACCCTCGCGAACGAGCACACGGATCTGCGGATCGCCGAGTCCGACGCGACGATGCAGCAGCTGTTGAAGCTGAACCCGGCGGTCGGGGCGATGCATCCCTTCGGCGCCATGCTCGCGGAAGAGTGCATTCCGCTCATGATGCTCGACCTGCGCTGTCTCGGGATGGAGACCCAGGGCTACGTCCCGACCTACGGCCGATGGCTGCAGTCCTGCGACATGCGGCCGGCGTACGCGTGGCACAAGAAGGCGCTGCAGACGCTCCAGTCCGCGAAACCGACGATGGCCTGGAGCCTCAAGACGCCGAACCATCTCTGGAACATCGAGACCCTGCTCGAGTTCTACCCGGACGCGCGCCTGATCTGGACGCACCGCGATCCCGGGCCGGTGACCGCTTCCGTGGCGAGCCTCAACTCGACGATGCAGGGCGTGTTCGCCCGTGACCGGAATCACCTCCAGGTCGGCGAGGAGTGGCTCGGCAAGCTTCGCCACGCAATCACGCGGGGCATGGCGTACGACGCGCAGGCGAAGGACGGCTGGTGCGTCCACATCCACTACAGCGAGATGATGCGCGACCCGCTCGAGACGATGCGCCGGATCTACGCGCATTTCGGGGAGACGCCGAACGAGCTGCACGAGCGGCGGATCACCGCCTATCTCGCCGAGAAGCACCAGACCCACGCCGGCAAGCACGTCTACGACCCGGCGGATTT
The DNA here is from genome assembly GCA_024742285.1 of bacterium. Classification (NCBI taxonomy): domain Bacteria; species bacterium. Next base: position 19,306 of record JANSYR010000005.1, read on the forward strand.
CGGCTGGAGCTACGACGGACTCGCCGAGCTCTGGAGCGACTACACGCGGAAGTACCGGATCGAGCGGGAGCGGTAGCCCCGAACGCGACCGCCCCGCGCGTTCAGGCCGCCTGCTCGGGGTGCCGCAGGAAGGGCATCGCGACGAGCAGCACGACCACGCCGAGCAGCAGGTAGCCCAGCGGGTTCGAGCCGGTCGGCACGCCCGGTGGCGGTTCACATCCGTCGATCGGTGTGTTCACGCAGCCGTTCGACGGATCGCAGGAATCGGCCGTGCAATCGTCTCCGTCGTCGCAATCGACCGCGCCCGTTCCGCTGCACGCGCCCGCGACGCAGAGGTCCCCCGTCGTGCACAGATTCGCGTCGCTGCAGAGGGCCCCGTCGTCCTGGAACACGTCCGGCGGACAGGCCGCGTCGACCCCGCTACAGCTCTCCGCGACGTCGCAGTCTCCCGAAGCGGCGCGGCACTCGGTCGAAGACGGGAGGAACGCGTCCGCCGGGCAGTCGTTCCCCGCTCCGTCGCAGAGCTCCGCGGCGTCGCAGACGTCCACGGCCGCCCGACATTCGACGGTCGTCTTCGCGTCCGCGGGACAGCTCGTCGACACGCCGTCGCAGACCTCCGCCAGATCGCAAACGCCTTCTGAGGGTCGACAGCTCGTTCCGACGGGCGCGACCGAGTCGGCCGGGCAGCTGTCCGCGAGGCCGTCGCAGAAGTCGGCCGCGTCGCAGAGACCGGTCGCAGCGCGGCAGAGCGTTCCAGCGGGCTCGATCGCGCAGAAGGGCGAGCAGCAGTCGCCGGCGAGCCCGTTGCCGTCGTCGCACTGTTCGCCCGCGTCGAGGACGCCGTCGCCGCACGAGGTCGGCTGGCGCGCGTTCACGATCTCCGCGACGGCGCCGACGGTCGCCTGCAGCGCGTTGAAGCCGAGGGCGAAGTCGGCCTCGGAGTAGGTTTCGAAGACGTCGCTGTTCGCGTGCCAGTTCGGGTCCGAGCCGTTGCCGATCTCGGCGCGGCGCCGGTTCTCCCGGACGCTGATCGCGGCGACGTCGTTCTGGAAGGGCACGGAGTCGGTGCAGCACATGTCGTTCGTGACCTCGCCCGGATAGGCGGGGGCGTAGTCGACGTTCGCCTGATTCACGAGGTTCGCGAGGGCCAGCGACTCGCTCGCGAACGTCGAGCTGGCCTGGTATTCGATGTCGTTGTCGGCTTCGGGGATCTGTACGGGACCGGAGGGCAGGCCATGATCCCAGAGCATCATGTCGTGCTGGATCACGCCCATCCACGAAGGCTCCGGGTAGAGCCCGGAGCCAGCGGGAGACTCGATCCCCTGGAGGCTGCGCCGATCGGCGACGTAGGCGGAGCTCCCGTTGAGCCCCGTCTCCTCGTTGTTCCAGAGGATGAAGCGAACCGACTGGTCGAGGTCGATCGCAGGGTTCGAGAAGACCCGGGCCGCTTCGAGCACGATCGACGTGCCGGAGGCATCGTCGTTCGCGCCGGGCGCGAAGCTCTGCCCACCTCCTTCGAGGTTGATGCTGTCCATGTGCGCGGACACGATCATCATCCGGTCCGGCCGGACGGTCCCCACGCGCGTCGCGTACACGTTCTCCCGCGTCTGCGAGTTGAAGGTGTAGGCGTGTCGCTCGACGGTGTAGCCGTAGGACTCGAGCTCGGTCTCGAGGTAGTCGAGCGCGGATGCGTTTCCGGGCTGCGACCAGTGTCGCGATCCTCCCGACGGTCCCGTGGTGCTCGACAGGATCTCGATGTGGTCCTTGAAGTTCTGCAGGGAGAGGGCGTCCACCAGGGGCTGGGCAGCCGGCTCCTCGCAGATCTGGGAAGACGCGTTGCAGCTCGCGTCGCCCAGGCACAGGTCCGTCCCGGAGCAGCTGCCGCCGCTGCACACGTCGTTTCCGGTACAGGACACGCCGTCGTCGCAGGGGGCCGTGTTCGGTGCGTTGGCGCAGAAGCCGTCCGTGCAGACGTCGTCGGTGCACGCATTGCCGTCGTCGCATTCCGGGTCGGCCGTACAGGGCGTCGGCGCGTCCCCTTCCACGAGAACGTCGTCGATCACGAGGACCGTCGATTCGTTCTCGAGCGTCTTCTTGTTGTTGTAGGCCCCGATCACGAGGGTGTAGGTGCCGGGCTGGACTTGTTCGAACTGGAAGAGATAGGACTGCCACCCGGTGGTCGTGGGCGAGCCGCCGTTCCCATTGCCGGAAATCTGGACGACGTAGTCGGGCCCGGTCCCGGGCAGGGCGAACCCGTCGACGGTCGCGATCACCTGGGAGAACTCGTCCGACTCGTAATCCGGGGTCTGCGTGAGGTTGTATCGGAACGAGACCTCGAGGAAGTCGGTCGTCTGGGCCAGGACGAAGTCGATCCGGAAGCCGCCCGACATGCCGTCCGTGACGTCCGAGTCGTCGACGTTGCCGACCGTGACCTCCAGTCCGCCGCCGGTCTCGCCCCCGGTCGGTCGGTACGCACCGGAAGCGAAAGCGGGCTGGCTGGTGCCGCGGAAAGGGTCGTCTTCGTAGACGAAGCCGCCGTCGTCGAGGTCGAAGTCGACGTCGAGGAACGTCGCCGCGTGGGCGGGGACGGGGGCGTGGGCGGTCAGGAAGATCGTCGCCAGCAGCAGCGGGAGACGGCCGAGGCAGGAGCGGAACATGGGCACCTCGAAGCGCGGCACCCCCCGAACACCCTTTCGTGTTAGCACACGGGCGTAGCCGTCCTCGTCAGGCGGTGTTCCGCGCTCGACGAACACGCCTGTGCGACGAGCTGCCGAGGGGACGATTCCGCCTGACGGACGGGCGCTTCGATCGATCTTTGCCGGTGCCCTTCGCTCGTGGCCCCGCCGCTCCGGCCGATCGACCCTTGCCTAGCGGCCGTTGAAGACGGGCTTGCGCTTCTGGGCGAAGGCGAGCGGTCCCTCTTTCGCGTCCTCGCTCGCGAAGACCGCGTTGCCGTAGTCGAACTCGTAGGCGAGGGCTTCGTCGAGGGGCATCCCGTCGGTTTCGTGGAGCGTCCGCGTGATCGCGGCGACGGCGAGGGGGCCATTGCCCGCCACGATCTCCGCGATCTCCCGAGCCTTCGCGAGGGCCTGGCCGTCGGGGACGACGTGCCCGATCAGTCCGATCTCGAGGGCCTCCTTCGCCGTGATGTGCTTGGCGGTCAGGAGGATCTCGGCGGCCTGGGTGTAGGGGATCTGGCGCGGGAGTCGGACGGCGGAGCCCGCCATCGGATAGAGCGACCACCGCGCCTCGGACACGCCGAATCGCGCGCTCTCGCCGGCGACGCGGATCTCCATCGCCTGCAGGATCTCCGTCCCGCCGGCGATCGCGACGCCTTCGACGGCGGCGACGATCGGCTTGCTCGGTCGGTAGCCGCGGAAGAGCGCCTTCCAGTGGATGTCCGGATCCTCGGCCATGCGCGCCTGGACGTCGATCTCGTCGTCGCCGTCCCCGGCGTCGCCGGACATGCCCTTGAGGTCGGCGCCGGAGCAGAAGTTGCCTTCGGCACCGGTCACGATGATCACGCGGACGTCGGGATCCGCGTCCGCTTCCCGATAGGCGTCGTACATCCGGATCAGCATCTCGCCCGAGAGCGCGTTGTACCGCTCCGGACGATTCATGGTGATCGTCATGATGTGTCCGTCGCGTTCGACGATCGCGTCAGGCATCGACGGGCGCCTAGCCGAAGAGGATCGCGTCGAGGCTGATCGCACCCGGGCCGAGCAGCAGGAACATGCCGCAGATCACCGCCAGGTTGATCGTGTACTCCGCGCCGGGCGGGTCGTTCGTGATCATGTAGCCCGCGCCGCGATGGCCGACCGCGCCGGCGACGACCATGGTGCCGATCAGCACCAGGCAGGCGGGGCGGGTGACGAGGCCGAGGGCGAGCAGCGCGCCGCCAACGAGCTCGGAGAGCATCGCCATCCGCGCCTGGAGCTGGGGCATGGGTACGCCGAGGTCCGCCAGCCACTGCCCGAATCCGTCGAGGGTGCCGTTGCCGATGATGCCGAGCTTGCCGAAGGCGTGGAACATGAAGCAGACGCCGATCGCCACGCGTCCGACGAGGAGGGCGACGTCCGAGAAGAGGGGATTGGTGCCGGTGAGCAGGGCGCCGAGGTCCATGGAGGGCTCCTTTAGCCGTTGCGCGAAGGGGCAGGCCGGAATGGCGGCCCGCACGCGGGTCACGCGGTTCTAGCACAGCGAAATCCCCGCAACTCGGCCCGGAACGTCCTGGGGTCTCACCGAAATCGCGGTGGGTGATTGAGCCCCCGAGCGATTGCCCGCATACTCCCCCCGCCCTCCCACCAGGCATGCGACGGAGAAGTCGACCGGACGCCACGTTCCGGCCGGGCCGCGCAGAGGTTCCCGTGATGAGCGCTTCGAAGGATCAGGTAGGCGCTCCCGCCCCGAGCGGGGCGAGCGTCTTCCAACGCGTCGAAGCCAGCGCCGATTTCCCGGCGATGGAACGAGAGATCCTCGCCTTCTGGGAGGAGGCCGACGCCTTCCACGAGAGCAACCGTCGCCGCGAGGGTCAGCGCTCCTTCGTCTTCTACGACGGCCCGCCCTTCGCGACCGGCACGCCCCACTACGGCCACCTCCTCGCCGGCACGATCAAGGACATCGTCCCGCGCTTCTGGAGCATGCGGGGGCATCACGTCGAGCGGCGCTTCGGCTGGGACTGCCACGGCCTGCCGATCGAGGCCCTGGCCCAGGAAGCCCTCGGCCTCGCCGGCACGGGCGAGATCCTCGAGCGCGGCGTCGACGTGTTCAACGAGCAGTGCCGTCAGATGGTCGACACCTACGTCGAGGAGTGGCGCAAGACGGTCACGCGGATGGGGCGCTGGGTCGACTTCGACAACGACTACAAGACCATGGACCTCGACTTCATGGAGTCGGTCTGGTGGGTCTTCAAGCAGCTGTGGGACAAGGACCGGGTCTACAAGAGCTACCGGATCATGCCGTACAGCTGCAAGCTGGCGACGCCGCTCTCGAACTTCGAGGCGAACCAGAACTACAAGGACGTCCAGGACCCCGCGATCACCGTGCGCTTCCGCGTGACCGAAGGCGCGGAACGGATCGCGCCGGCCCTGCCCGACGGCCGCTCGCTCTTCATGACGGCGTGGACGACCACGCCCTGGACGCTGCCCGAGAATCTCGCGCTCTGCGTCGGTCCCGACATCGGGTACGCCGTCGTCGAGGACCTCGAGAGCGGCGACTGGCACGTCTTCGCCGAGGCGCGACTCGCCGCCTACGACAAGAAGCTCGGCAAGGCCCTCGCGAAGGGGGAGGGCGCCGGCGCGGAAGGCAAGACCTACCGGTTGGTCTCGAAGGTGGCTGCGAGCGACCTCGTCGGCCTCCGCTACGAGCCGCTCTTTCCGTACTTCGCGGACGAGCCCGGTGCGTTCGTCGTGCTCGCGGACGGCTACGTCACGACCGAGGACGGCACCGGCATCGTCCACCAGGCCCCCGCCTTCGGCGAGGACGATTTCCGGGTCTGTCGCGCGGCGGGGATCGGCCTGGTCGATCCGCTCGACGCCGAGGGCGTCTTCGGCGAGCCGGTCTCCGATTTCGCCGGCCAGTTCTGCAAGGACGCGGACAAGGCGATCATCAAGGCGCTCAAGGAGCAGGGCAAGCTCGTCAAGCAGGACGTGCTCGAGCACAGCTATCCCTTCTGCGAACGGACGGACACCCCGCTCATCTATCGGGCGATCGAAGCCTGGTACGTGAAGGTCGAGGACCTTCGCGACGACCTCGTCGCGAACAACGAGACGGTCGGCTGGGTCCCGCAGACGGTGGGCGGCAACCGCTTCGGCAACTGGCTGAAGGACGCGAACGACTGGAACATCAGTCGCAACCGGTTCTGGGGCTCCTGCATCCCGGTCTGGGTGAACGTCGAGGATCCCGAGGACACGATCTGCGTGGGCGGGGTCGACGAGCTCGAGGCGTTGTCCGGGGTTCGCGTGGGCGATCTCCACAAGCACACCGTCGACGAGATCGAGATCGAGCGGGACGGGAAGACCTATCGCCGCACGCCGGAGGTGCTCGACTGCTGGTTCGAGTCGGGCTCGATGCCCTACGCGAGTCAGCACTATCCCTTCGAGCGCGCCGACGAGCTGGACGAGTTCTTCCCGGCGCAGTTCATCGCCGAGGGCCTCGACCAGACCCGCGGCTGGTTCTACACGCTGCTCGTGCTCGGGACGTCACTCTTCGAGAAGAGCCCCTTTGAAAACGTAATCGTGAACGGGCTGATTCTGGCGCGGGACGGCAAGAAGATGTCGAAGCGCTGGAAGAACTACCCGGACCCGGGCGAGATCCTGGACGCGTTCGGTGCGGACGCGCTCCGGGCCTACATGATCGACTCGCCGGTGGTGCGCGCCGAGGAGCTGCGCTTCGACGAAGCCGGGCTCAAAGAGATCGTGCGGACGGTCGTGCTCCCGTACTGGAACGTGCTCTCGTTCTTCACGACCTACGCCGAGATCGACGGCTACGACCCGCGGACCTGGACGCCGGATCCGGTGGCCGATCGGCCGGACATCGACCGCTGGATCCTGTCCGTCCTCCAGAGCCTCGCCCGCGACGTGAACGCCGAGATGGAGGCCTACCGCCTCTACACCGTGGTGCCGCGTCTCGTCAGCTTCATCGACGACCTCACGAACTGGTACGTCCGCCGCTCGCGCGCGCGCTTCTGGAAGACCGAAGACGACCGGGACAAGACGAACGCCTTCGCGACGCTCTTCGAGGTCCTGGGGACCTTCTCGAAGATCCTCGCGCCCTTCATGCCCTTCCTGACCGAGGCGGTCTACCAGCGGCTCGTGCGCCCCGTCGACGACGCGGCGCCGGCGAGCGTGCACTGGTGCGACTATCCCCAGCCGGCGACGGAGATGATCGACGCGCCCCTCGAGCGCCGCATGGCCACGGTCCGCGCGATCGCGACCCTGGGCCGGCGCGTTCGTGAGGACCACCGGATCAAGGTCCGGCAGCCGCTGCGCGAGCTCACGGTCGTCCACCGCGACGGACCGGTCCGCGACGACGTGCTGGCGGCCGCGGCGCTGATCGCCGACGAGCTGAACGTGAAGCACGTCGCCGTCGAGGCGGACGAAAGTGCGTTCGCGACGGTGACCGTCAAGCCGAACTTCAAGACGCTGGGCAGACGCTGCGGACCCAAGCTCAAGGAGATCGGCCCGGCGCTGGCGGATTGGGGCTTCGAGGAGGTCGCGAAGCTCGAAGCCGGCGGGACGATCGAGGTCGTGGGGGAGGCCCTCGCCCTCGAGGACGTGCTGCTCCAGCGCGAAGCGAGCGCCGACGCGGCGACCGCCACCGACGGCGAGTACACCGTCGTGCTCGACACGGCGCTCGACGACGGATTGCGCCGAGAGGGGGTCGCGCGAGACGCGATCAACCTCTTCAACAACGTGCGCAAGGACAAGGGCTTCGAAGTCTCCGACCGGGTGCGGATCGGCTGGGCCTGCGAGGACGCGGAAATCAGCGCGGCGCTGGCCGAGCATGCGGACCTCGTCGCGCGCGAGATCCTGGCGTCGACCTTCGTCGGCGAAGCGGCGAGCGGACTCGGCGACGCGCTGGAGCTCGGTGGCGCCACGCTCCACTTCTCGATCGCGCGCGAGGGCTAGCGCGCAATCCTCCACCCGCGCGCCCCGAGGACCCGGCGTCGTTTTGGCACGCCTGCGGACGCGCGGTCCCTGACCCCGCGTCCTCGACGCACGGAGTGAGCGATCTAGGATGGAGCGCGCACATCCAGCGCGCCGCGCCACGAGGAGTCCTGCCATGTCTCTGATCCAGACCGAAGACCGCGACGAAGGCGTGCGCATCCTGCGCATCGACAACGGCAAGCCCAACGCGGTCTCGACCGCGATGTCGACCGAGCTGATCGCCGCGCTCGAAGCCGCGGAGAAGGACGCGAACGCGGTCATCCTCACCGGCCGTCCGGGCATGTTCTCGGCGGGCTTCGATCTCGGCACGATGGGTGAAGGCCCGAAGGCCGCGGCCGAGATGGTCGCCAACGGCGGCAGGCTCGCGCTCGCGATCTACAACCACCCGAAGCCGATCGTCGGGGCGATCAGCGGCCACGCGGTCGCGATGGGCCTCTTCATGGCCATGGTCTGTGACTACCGGATCGGCGCGGCGGGGAAGTTCAAGTACCAGGCGAACGAGACGGCGATCGGGATGACGCTGCCGGACTTCGCGATCCAATTCTCCCGTGCAGCGCTCTCGAAGCGCCACTTCGACCGCGTGATCGTGCAATCGGAGCAGTACGGGCCCGAGGGGGCTCGGGACTCCGGCATGATCGACGAGGTGGTCGAGGCGGACGCCCTCGAGGCGCGGGCCCTCGAGGTCGCGACCCACTTCGCGACGAATCTCAAGCAGCCGGCCTTCCGCAACAACAAGCGCCTGTCCCACGGCCCCGTCGCAGCGTCGATCGCAGAGAAGCTCGAAGCCGACATCCAGGCCGCGATGGGTGGCTAGGGAGGCCGCCCATGCAGCTCAATGGAATCGCGCACGTCCAGCTGACCGTCTCGGACCTCGAACGCGCCCGCACATTCTGGGCGCCGCTCTTCGAGCTCTTCGAGATGAAGGTCCTGATCGATTCCGAGGTCTACTTCTACGGAATCGGGAGCCGGACCGGAATCGCGCTCTCGCCGGCGGACGAAGGGAAGGGCGAGCCCTTCGACCAGCGCCGCGTGGGACTCCATCATCTGTGCCTGCGCGCGCGGGAACGCGAGCAGATCGACGAGATCCATGACGTCGTGGTCGGGCTCGGCGCCACGGTCGTGCATCCGCCCAGGGAAGACGGCTTCGCACCGGGCTACTACTCCCTGCTCTTCGAGGATCCCGACGGGATCCGGATCGAAGTGAACCACGTGCCCGGCAAGGGGCACCTGAAGGACTGAGAGCGGGCGGCTAGGCCGGTCGGACCTCGACCGGGATCCCGTTCGCGACGTGCGTCGCCGACAGGACGTCGATAGACGACTCGTCCGTCAGGTAGTTCGCACAGGCACCCGGCTGCTTGTCCTGGGCGACCGAGAGGCGCACGCCCGGGAGGTTGTGGCCATAGCCGTGCGGCAGGCTCACGACCCCCGGCATCATCTCGTCGGTCACTTCGCACTCGACCTCGATCTCGCCGACGCGACTCGCGACCCGCGCGAACTTCCGGCTCTCGATCCCGAGACGCGCGGCGTCGTCCGGGTGGATCAGGAGCGTGCAGCGGTTCCGCCCCTTCGCGAGGGCGGGGAGGTTGTGGAGCCAGGAATTCATGTTCCGGATCTGGCGGCGTCCGACCAGCACCATCCGATCTTCACGGCTCCGCTCTTCGAGCCCGGCCTCGAGGCGCGGCAGGTCTCCGAGGATGTACTCCGGGCAGAGGTCGATCCGGTCCATCGGCATGCAGTCCGGCAGCCGATTCGCCTGGAGCGCGCCGAGGTCGATCCCCTGGTCGGCGTCGCGCAGCTTCTCGAGGTTCAACCCGTCCGGGTTCGCGCCGAACTTGTCGCCGTAGGGGCCCACGCGGATCATGCACTCGATCATCCGCAGGGGGCCGTGCTCGTCCTGGAGCATGTCGTAGGCCTGCTCCGGCGTGACCTCGGGACAACCGGTGTCCGGTCCGACCATCATGCCGAGCATGCCCTTCACCATCATGTCGTCGACGATCTCCCACGAAGGCGCCCCGTTCAGGCGCGCGCCGAGCTCGCAGTAGATCTGCCACTGGTGGCGCTGGTCCTCGCTCGGAGCGAAGAATTCCGGGCTCCATCGCGTGAAGTTCCGGACGCTCGTCGTTTCGAACAGGAAGTCGTAGTTCTCGTGCTCGAGCTGGACCGTGCTCGGCATGATGAGATCCGCGTGCCGGCTCGTCTCGTTGATGTAGATGTCGAGGGAGAGCATGAACTCGAGCTCGTCGAGGGCCTTCGCCAGGCGTTCGCCGTTCGGCGCGGAGAGCACGGGGTTCCCGATCGCGCAGATGAAGCCGCGCATGCGGTCCTCGCCGGCGCTGGCTTCCTCCATCTCTTCGGCCATCAAGCCACAAGGGAGCTGGTTGTCGACCTCGGGGATCCCGCGCTTCACCGTTCGATAGCGGCCGTGGGCGAAGGGCTCCCAGGGACGACCGGCCTCGGAGCGTCCGGTCGCCGGGCGCGGGAAGAGCATCCCGCCCTCCGCGTCGAGGCGGCCCGTGACGACGTTCACGACGTAGATCAGCCAGGAGGCGAGGGTGCCGAACTCCTGGGTGCAGAGACCGATCCGGCCGTACCAGGCCCCCTTCGCCGCGCAGAAGTCCCGGACGAGCTGGCGCGTCGTCTCCGGCGCGATCCCCGTCGCGGCTTCGACGCGCTCGGGCGTGTAGTCGGCAGAGACGCGCTCGATGGTGTCGAGGCCGTCGGTGAAGGCCGCGAGGCGGCCCGGATTCGCGAGGCCCTCCGCGAAGAGGACCTGGCAGACCGCGAGCAGGAAGTAGGCGTCGGCGCCGGGCTTGATGAAGACGTGGTCGGTCGCGATCTCGGCGGTCTCGGTCCGGCGCGGATCGATCACGACGACCCGGCCCTGGCCGCCGGGGCCGCGAGCGATCACGTCCTGCAGCCGCTTCTTCGCGTTGGGCCCGGACATGAGGCTGCCCTGGGACACGAGCGGGTTGCCGCCCATGCAGACGAAGAAATCGATCCGCTCGATGTCGGGGATCGGGAACATCCAGCCGTCGCCCAGCATCGTGTGGAGCGCGACGTTCTGGGGCTGCTGGTCCATGGTTGCCGCGGAGAACGAGCGCTGGGTCTCGAGGCCTGCCAGGAAGGGCGGGATGTAGAGCTGGGCCCCGACGTTGTGGCCGGTCGGGTTGCCGATGTAATAGCCGTTGGCGTCGTTGCCGTACTTCTCCTTGATCGCGGAGAGCTCCCTGACGGCGATCTCCATCGCCTCGTCCCACTCGATCTCCGTCCACGATCCGTCGTCGTTCTTCTTGACCGGCTTGCGCAGGCGTTCCGGGTCCTCGTAGATCTCCTTCATGGCCATCGCCTTCGGGCAGAGGTAGCCCTCGGAGCGGGGATCGTCGGGATCGCCTTCGACGCGCAGCACGCTCCGCGCCGCGGGGTCGATCTCGACCTTGAGGCCGCAGCTGGCCTCGCAGGTCGGGCACGAGCGGGTGAGGGTGATCGTTTCGGAATGTCGGTCGGGCGCGGCCATAGATCGGGAGCTCCTCGGCGGATGGGCGAGCCGAGAGCCTATCGCAGGAAGTCGCGTGCTAGGCTGCGTCGCTCCCGCTCGAGAGGTCGTCCGGAGTCGTGCCCGCGAAACGCGTCAGGAGGTCGTCCGGAGTCGTGCCCGCGAAACGCGTCAGGAGATCGCCCGAAGCCGCGCGCGCCGAGATCCTCGAGGCCGCCGAGGGGCTGCTCCGGGATCACGACTGGGCCCTCGTCTCGGTGGACCAGCTGATGGAGCGGACCGGGATGACCCGGTCCTCGTTCTACCACTACTTCAAGAGCGTGGACGAAGTCGCGGTCGCGCTCTTCGCGCGGGTCGAGGACGAGATCCGTACGGCCGTGGACGACTGGCTCGAGGGCGACGAGCCCTCGGACGATCCGGAAACGGCCGCCGTCGAGGCGCTTACGCGGATGTTCGACGTCTGGGCCGGGCACATCACGCTGATGCGCGCGATGGAGCACGCGGCCGGGCGGAGCGGGGCGGCCTACGAGCAGTGGCGGGAGCGTCTGGTCGAGGGCTACGTCGCCCAGACAGCGGCCTTCATCGACAAGGCGGTCGAGGAGGGGCGGAGCGACGTGTCGGACCCGTCGACGCTGGCCCGGGCCCTGATCCTGATGAACCTCTCCGTTGCGACGGACGAAGCGCGACGGCCCGAACCGTTCTCGGCGGAGCGGCTCGGGCGAACGATCGGCCGGGTCTGGGCGAGCGCAATCTACCGGAATTCCTGACGTTTCCGGACCTCGGGCTCACCGCAGGGGCGAATCGCGGATTTTTGTTGACGGAGTGTCGATAGATGACGATACTATTCACGAACCGTCAATAGTGCTTGCCGACGCGATCCGTCGGGCGGGCGCGACCGAGGAGGGCACCCCATGGCCAGCGCAGCTCCCACGACCCGGATCGAACCCCTCGACGTCCATCCCGGCTGGGCCCGGTCCGGGCGAACGCCCCGCATCGCGATCATCGGCGCCGGTATGTCCGGCATCGCCTCGGTCGTGAAGCTCCGGCGCGCCGGCTACACGGATCTCACCGTCTACGAAAAGGCGGACCGCGTCGGCGGGACCTGGCGGGAGAACCACTACCCGGGGCTCTCCTGCGACGTGCCGTCGTACTGGTACTCCTTCACCTTCGCGCCCAACCCCGACTGGTCCCATCGCTTCTCCTACGGCCCCGAGATCCAGGCCTACATGGAGAAGACGGCCCGCGACTTCGGCGTCACGGACGTCGTCCGGTTCGGGACGGCGGTCGCCGACCTCCGCTACGAAGCGCCGCGCTGGCGACTCACGACCGAGCACGGGGACGAAGAGGTCTACGACATCGTCGTCTCGGCAACGGGCGTCCTCCACCATCCGGTCCTGCCCGACATCGAAGGTCTCGAGTCCTTCGAGGGCGAGATGTTCCACTCGGCGCGATGGCAGGACGACGTCGAGCTCGCCGGCCGCCGCGTCGGCGTGATCGGGACGGGGTCGACCGCCGCGCAGATCGTCGGCGAGATCGGACCGAAGGTCGGAGATCTCTCGGTCTTCCAGCGCACGCCCCAGTGGATGGCGCCGCTCGCGCAGAAGGAATACTCGGCCGGCTGGAAGCGCTTCGCGCGGGCCTTCCCGATCGTGCTCAAGGGGCTCTACTACTTCTACTACTGGTTCATGTCGACGCGGATCGGAGGCGCCGTGCTCGGTGACGAGAAGGCGCACAAGATGCTGTCGGAGGCCTGTCAGCGGAACCTGGAGGACAGCGTCGCGGATCCCGCGCTGCGCGAGAAGCTCACGCCGGACTACGCGGCGGCCTGCAAGCGGCTCGTGATGTGCTCGGACTTCTACCCGGCGATCTCCGCGGACAACGCCGAGCTCGTCACGGACGCGATCGAGCGGATCGAGCCCGGGGGCGTCCGGACGAAGGATGGCCGTCTCCACGAGCTCGACGTGCTCGTGCTGGCGACGGGTTTCGATCCGTCGCGCTTCATCCTGCCGATTCGGGTGACGGGGGAGGGCGGCGCGGATCTCGAGAAGCGCTGGGACGGTGCGCCGCGGGCCCACCGCGCGATGAGCGTCCCGGGCTTCCCGAATCTCTGGATGATCGAGGGGCCGACGGGGCCGGTCGGCAACCTCTCGCTGATCACGATCAGCGAGTATCAGATCGACTACCTGATCCGCTGCCTCGACGAGATGAAGAGCCGTGGCCTCGAGGCGATCGCGCCCCGGGAAGAGGCCTTCGAGGCCTACAACGACGAGATCAAGGAGGGGTTGCCCTCGACCATCTGGGTCCGCGGCGGCTGCAACAGCTGGTATCTGGACAAGACGGGGCTGCCCAACCTCTATCCCTTCTCGCCGGCGCGGTTCCGCAAGGAGATGCGTCGGCCGGACTTCTCGGAGTATCGGCTGATCGAGGAAGCCTGATCGCCGCTACGCCTGGCCGCGCCCGCGCATCTTCAGGCCGGCCCCCTCGCGCCTTCGCATCAACCCCTCCTGGACCGCCGACGCCACCAGCCGGCCGTCGCGGGTGTAGAAGAGGACGCGGCCGAGCGCGCGCGAGCCCTTGAGGACGGGACTGTCGTGGACGGCGTAGATCCACTCGTCCATCCGGAAGGAATCATGGAACCACATCGCGTGGTCGAGGCTCGCCGACTGCGTGTTCGGATCCATGATCCCCCACGGCATCGGATGCTGGGCCGCGACGACGATCGTCTGGTCCGACGCGTAGGCGAGCACCGCCTGGTGGAGAGCCGGGTCGTCGGGCAGCGGGCCGACCGCTTTGAACCAGGCGCGCAGCTCGGGCTCGCGGTCGCCGTCGCCCGTCGCCGTCATGTCGAGGCCGTCCTCGACGAGGATCTGGACGGGGAGGCTGCCGAGCTGCTCGCGGGTGACCTTTCCGCCGAGTGCGGCGGCGCCACGAAGGATGCCTTCCTCGTATTCCTCGCCGCGCGGCGCGGCTGGGATCTCGACGTCGACCTGCCGGGACGGCGCCTCCTCGGGGATCTGGAAGGACATCGACAGGTTGAAGATCGCGCGCTCGCCCTGGTGGGCGACGACGCGTCGGGTCGTGAACGTCCCGCCGTCGCGGATCCGGTCGACGGCGTAGTCGATCGGTTGGTCCGGATCGCCGGGCCGCAGGAAGTACGCGTGCGCCGAGTGCGCGATCCGTTCCGGGTCGACCGTCGCCTGGCCGGCGCGCATCGATTGCGCGAAGACGAGCCCACCATAGATCCGGCCGTTCCCGGCCGGCGGGCTCGTGCCCACGAAGAAGTCGTCGCCGACGTGGGGGCTCGTCTCGACGCGCTCCAGGTCGAGGCGAGAGAGCAGATCGCGCAGGGTTTCGTCGTCCGGGAGAAGCATGGAATGCAGTGGGTAGCGAATCCCGGCCCCACGCGGGGGGATGCCGCGACACGCTTCGAGGGTCTATCGTCGGGGGCTGCGTGGGAAGCCGCGCCGCCCGCCCCGCCGTCCCGCGACGAGCCGGGGTGAGCAGAGACGATGAAGACGATCTCGTGAACCGACACGCACGCCGCGGGCCCCAAGGGCCGATCGGCGAAGGAATTCCGCGATGGCCGAGCTGCCCTTCCTGCTCTTCGATGCCGACAACCACTACTACGAGGCCGAGGACGCGTTCATTCGCCACATCGACCCCAAGATGAAGCGCCGCTGCATGAACTGGGCGACGTTGAACGGGCGCAAGGAGCTGCTCGTCGCGGGCAAGGTCAACCGGTTCATTCCGAACCCGACCTTCGACCCGGTCGCGAAGCCGGGCTGCCTCGACGACTACTACAAGGGAATCAACCCCGAGGGCCAGGGGATCCGCGAGGCCTTCGGCGAGCTCGTTCCGATCGACCCGGTCTACCGCGATCGCGATCTGCGACTCGAGAAGATGACCGAGCAGCGGATCGAGAAGGCGATCTACTTCCCGACCCTCGGCGTCGGGATGGAGGAGGCTCTCAAGGACGATACCGAGGCGGTCCACTGCGCCTTCGAGGCCTTCAATCGCTGGCTCCTCGAGGACTGGGGCTTCGCGTACCAGGAGCGGATCTTCGCCGCGCCCTACATCTCGATCATGGACCGCGAGCGCGGGATCAAGGAACTCCTCTGGGCCCTGGAGAACGACGCGCGTTTCATCGTGATGCGGCCGTCCTTCGTCTACAACAAGGGCGGCAGCATGTCGCCGGCGGATCCCTACTTCGACCCCTTCTGGCAGATCGTGAACGACTCCGGCGTGACCGTCGTCTACCACGGCGGCGACTCGGGCTATGGCCACTACCTGGACGACTGGGGCGAGGGCGGCACGATCCAGAGCTTCCACAGCTCGCCCCTCTCGAGCATCGCGGGGGGCCACAAGGCGCCCTTCGACCTGATGGCGGCGCTGATCTCCCACCGGCTCTTCGAACGCTTCACGAACATCCGGATGGCTTCCATCGAGATGGGCGCGTTCTGGGTGCCGTGGCTGATCCAGTCGATGGAGCGCGCCTACGGCCAGGAGCCGGGGAAGTTCTTCGAGGATCCCGTCGAGACGTTCAAGCGTCACGTCTGGATCGCCCCCTTCCACGAGGACTCGGTGCTCAAGCTGAAGGAGCTGCTCGGGGCCGACCGGCTGCTCCTCGGGTCGGACTGGCCGCACGCCGAGGGTCTCGCGGATCCCACCGACTTCGCCCTCGATCTCGACGGATTCACCGACGAGGAAGTGAAGATGGTCATGCGCGACAACTGCGAGGGCCTCTCGGTCCGTCGCCCCGTCTGATCCGCGCCCCCACGAAGCAAGAGAAGAAGGAACCCGCAATGCGCGCCGCACTCCTCGAGAAGCACTCCCAGCCCCTGACCTTCGTCGACGACATCGACGTGGAGGACCCTCGCGAGGGTGAGGTCCAGGTCCAGGTCTCCCACTGCGGGATCTGTCACTCCGATCTCACGATCGTCGACATGCCGGCGGGCGAGATGCTGCCCCAGGTTCTCGGGCACGAGGCCGCGGGCACGGTCGTGGAGGTCGGCCCGGGCGTGACGCGGCTCCAGAAGGGCGATCGGGTCATGCTGACGCCGCTTCCGACCTGCGGCGTCTGCTACTTCTGCGGTCGCGGGGAGCCCCAGCTCTGCGTCGAAGGCCAGAACTTCATGACCGGCTTGCGGATGGACGGCTCGTCGCCGCTCTCGCGAAACGGCGAGCGCGTCTTCCACGGCTTCGGGCTGGCGGGATGGGGCGAGCTCACGACGGTCCACGAGCGCCGCGCCGTGAAGATCCCGGACGACACGCCGCTCGAAATCGCCTGCGTGGTCGGCTGTTCGGTCCAGACCGGCGTGGGTGCGGTGCTGAACACGGCCAAGGTGGAAGAGGGCGCCACCGTTCTCGTGACGGGCCTGGGCGGCATCGGCGTCTCGATCGTCCAGGGCGCTCGTCTCGCGAACGCCTCGAAGATCATCGTCTCCGACCCGGTCGCCGAGCGTCGCGACTACGCCGCCAACTTCGGCGCGACCCACGTCCTCGACCCGACGCAGGACGACGTGGTCGCGAAGGCCCTCGAGTACACCGGAGGGATCGGCGTCGACTACGCCTTCGACGGCGCGGGACACGAGAAGCTGATCGAGGATTGCGTCAACGCGACGCGACCCGGTGGGACGATGACGATGGTGGGCGCGGCGATGGGGGCCTACACGATTCCGATGCCGGCACTCTTCCTGACCCAGGAAAAGAAGATTCAGGGCTGCATTCTCGGCTCCTGCAACAGCCACCGCGACGTCCCGAAATTCCTGTCCCTCTGGCGCAAGGGCGCGCTCGACCTCGAGAGCATGATCACCCATCGCCACGCGATCGCCGACGTGAACGTGGGACTCGACCACATGCGCGAGAGTCGCGGTCTACGGCACGTCCTCGCGTTCTAGGCTCCGAAGGCGGAGAGGGGCGGCAATGAAGGCGTGGCGAGTCGTCCGCAAGGGGCGTCCGAGCGAGGCCCTCTCCCTCGAGGACGTCGAGCCGACGGCCATGGAGGCGGGCGAGATCCGGGTCCGCGTGTCGGCCACCGCCTGCAATTTCAACGAGGTCGACGGCTGCTACGGCCGGTACAAGACCGTCGATCCGCCGCTTCCCTACACGCTCGGGATGGAAGCGGTCGGCGTGGTCACCGAGGTGGCGGAGGGGGTGCCCGCCGACTGGGTCGGCAGGCGGATGCTCGTCTGCGGGCGCGGTGCGATCGGCGCGCACGCGGAAGAGGTGGTCGGCCCAGCGGACATGGCGTTCCGGGCGCCGGACTCGCTCTCCGACTTCGAAGCTGCCGCCTTCTACTTTCCCTACCACGTCGCGAGCGCCTCGCTCCTCGAGCGGGGCCGGCTCGAGGCGGGCGAGACCGCGCTGATCCACGCCGGCGCCGGCGGCGTCGGGTCCGCCGCGATCCAGCTCGCGAAGGCGTGCGGGGCGACGGTGATCGCCACGGCGGGCAGCGAGGAGAAGCTGGCCTTCTGCCGGGAGCTCGGCGCCGACTTCGCCATCAACTATCGCGACGGCGACATCACCGAGGCGGTCTCGGACGCGACCCACGGGCGCGGCGTCGACGTCGCCTGCGATCTCGTCGGCGGTGAGATCACGACGCAGACGATGGGCGTGATGGCGTACGGGGGACGTCTGATGCTGACGGGCTTCTCGGGCGGGATCGACGCCGAGGACGAAGCGGGGCTCCTCCCGCGCCCGATCATCTTCGGCAACTTCTCCGTCGCGGGCGTACTCATGAGCTACGGCGATCCCGATGCCTTCGGGCTCGTGGGGATCCACATGATCCCCCGGGCGAGGGGGGAGGCGATGCACGAGCGACTCCTGTCGCTGCTCGAGAAGGGCGCGATCCGGCCGGTGGTCGGGCGCGAGGCGCGCTACACCGAGCTTCCCGCAGAGCTCGAGCGCCTGGAGCGCAGAGAGACGATGGGGCGGACCCTCCTCGACTGGTCGGCCTAGGCCCCCCTGGCTTCGCCCAGCTCCGCCTGGCCGGCGCGCCGGACGGGATCCGCCGCGCGGTGGATTGCCCGCGCGATGCCGTCGGAGCGCGTGCGGCTCGCGGAATCGGTCGATCGCGGTCGTTTCTGCCGTCCTTCTGCGCTCGATCGATGTGACGGTTCATCCGGGTTCCGTCTCTATTGACTCAACCTATTCCCCGATATGCCGATGGAATCTCTGATGGACTGCCGGCTGCACGAGCCCCGTGCGCCCGCTGGTCTGCTTCGTCGCGTGCTGCACGGACGGGAGAATCGTATGGCTTCGATCCACCTCCGCACCCTTCGTCGGGCCGCCTCGGTGACCACTCTGGCGCTGCTCTGCTTGCCTCTCGCGGTCAACGCGGGCGACGAGGACATCTTCTCGGCGCAGGTTCCCCCGAACGTGCTCCTGATGGTCGACAACTCGGGCTCGATGAACGCGGTCATGGAGCACCCCTCCTTCGACTCGACGACGTTCGCGTACAGCTGCGACATCATGCCGGACACCGGGAACTTCTCGACGACCGACTACGATCAGGACGGTCGCGCCACGCGCCTCGTCTGCCGGTCCTCGGGTTGTCGATTCGAGGTCCGATCGACGGACTCCGGATGGACGGCGACGGCGGATACGTCCGACGATCCGCAGAACGGCTACATCGAGCGTCGATACTGCGGCCAGACCCGACGGCTCTACACCGACGGCCTCAACGAGGACTACGGCAACCGGACCTGGTACTACTCCGAGTATGCCGAGTGGCTCTACTCGCTCGACGCGAGCGACAACACGACCCTGATCGGTCCCGTCGGCGAGGAACGGACCGCGCCGCAGATCCTCGCGGACATCGACGTGTCGAACAACGGCACGAACTACATCACCGGTGACACCTTCGCGAAGTTCCAGGTCACGCGGATCACGGCGGCCCGCGACATCGCCCGGGACGTGATCTACCAGACGAACAGCGACTGCCCCGCCTTCCTGGGCGATTGCGGAACCTACGAGGACCGCGTCCGCTTCGGTATCGCGCAGTTCCACCGAAACTCCCACGGCGGCTTCGTGCGCGCCGAAATCGACGCGTACAGTACGAACCGGACGCTGCTCGAGAATGCGATCACCTCGCTCGACGCCCAGACCGGCACGCCCCTCGGCGAGACGCTCTTCAAGCTCTACACGTACTTCATGCCCCGGGATCCCGCGGCGCAGCCGACCGGCAACAACTCGAGCCAGTTCCCCGGCTACCAGTACAATTTGACGAACGGCGACTACACGTCGACGACGTCGAGCCGCCCCGACGACCCGGTCACCGAGTCGTGCCAGAAGAACTTCATCATCATGATCACCGATGGTGAGCCCACGTCGGACAACTTCTCGACCAGCGGCAGCCACACGCAGGGCTTCTCCAGCTTCACCGGCCTGATCGGCGACTACGCGCCGGACGCCGTCGGCGACCCGGACATCGGCACCGACTCCACCCCGGAAGTCGGATCGCCGCCGTGGGGCAGCTCCGCGGGCTCAGGCTACCTGGACGACATCGCGCGCTGGATGCAGCTGAACGACTGTCGCCCGGACCACGACGGCCTGCAGAACGTCGACGTGTACACGGTCGGCTTCGGCACCCTCGGACCCGTCAACTCGCTCCTCGAGAAGACCGCGAACGAGGGCAACGGCCTCTTCTTCGCGGGCAACCAGGCGGAGACGCTCACGCAGGCCCTGGTCTCGTCGGTCCAGGACATCATCTCGAAGTCCCAGGGCTTCTCGGCGGCGACGGTTCCGGCGGCGCGTACGTCGGACGGTGGTCAGCTCTACACGACGCTCTTCCAGCCGACGAGCGTGCGGCCCTTCTGGCCCGGCAAGCTCCGGAGCTACACGATCACCGCGGCGGGCGAGATCCTCGACGCGAATGGGGCCTGTGCGCTCACGAACCTGACCGACCCGCCGAACTGCACGGGCGGTACCTTCGCAGACGAGGACACGGCGCCGCCGCACTGGAACGCCTCCAAGATGATGCCCGGCGCGAACGGCCGGAACCTCACGGTCTCGCTGTCTGGATCCGCGGCCACCTTCGACCACACGGTCACCGCGGCGGACCTCGGTGGATCGGGTGTGCTCGGGAACTACACCGACTATCCACCGGCTACGGGGGTCACCTCGGATGCCGACCTCGACGAGGCGGTCGTGGCGTTCGCGGCCGGTTGTGAGTGGGGCACCGGCCTCTCGGCGAGTGGCGGCGACGACTTCGGCGGCTGTGTCGATCGGACGCGCGTCGAATCCGGGACCACCCAGGCGGATCGCCTCGGCGACATCTTCCACTCGAACCCGGTCGTGATCGGCGCCCCGAACTCGTTCATCGCGGAGCCCAGCTACTACACGTTCTCGAACGACGTGACCAACGCGCGCCGCACGCGCGTGATCGTGGCGGGCGCGAACGACGGCTTCCTCCACGGCTTCCATGCGGGCACCTGGCGCTCCGCGACCGGCAAGCACGACGAGGGGACCGGCGAAGAGGTGTTCGGCTTCATGCCCTGGGGTGCGCGCGCCAAGATCGCGGATCTGGCCAAGGACGACGCGACGCTCCATCCGCTGAGCGTCGACGGCTCGCCGGCGGCGGCCGACGTGTGGATCGACAACGACTCCGATCCGACCAACGTCAAGGAAGCGAGTGAGTGGAAGACCATCCTCGTCTCGGGCATGCGTGAGGGCGGAGAGCACTACTTCGCGCTCGACATGACCGACCCGAGCTCGTCGAGCTATCCGGGCTACATGTGGGAGTTCCCGCTCGAGAGCGACGCGACCTGGCGGGCCCGCGTCGGGCAGACCTGGTCCCAGCCGATCATCACCCGCGTCCGACTCGAGAACGGCAGCGGCGAGATCGAGGAGACCTGGGTCGCGATCGTGGGCTTCGGCTACGACGCGACCAGCGATCCGAACGACGCTGCCCAGTACAACCCGCTCTCGCTCAAGGGGCGCGGGATCGCGATGATCGACGTCGAGACGGGGGATCCCGTCGCGGTCCGGAAGTTCGGGACCGCGACCGGCGACGTGAGCGACATGCTCTACGCGATCCCGTCGACGCCGGGCGTGCTCGACTACGACCAGGACGGCTTCGCCGATCTGATCTACGTCGGCGACCTGGGCGGCAACATCTGGAAGTGGGTCGTCCGGCCGGCCGGGACGGCGAGCCCGTCGGCTGCGCAGCTCTACCAGGCGAACTGGTCGTTCCGGAAGATGTTCGACGATGATCCGACGCGAACGGCGTGGGGCGTGCACCACCGGAGCTTCTTCTTCCCGCCGGCCGCCACCGTCGTGAACGGCATTCTCCACCTCGGTCTCGGCAGCGGCGAGCGGACGAACCTGAACTGCTCGTCCACCCGGGACGGCTGCGTCCTGCTGAACCGCTACTACGTGATCAAGGACCGGGACGTCTGGGACGGGTCGTCGCCGTCGATGCTCGACGGTCGCGCCGAGCCCGACGGAAACTTCACCGACGTGACCCTGGCCGAGGCCTCGTGTCCCGCGGTCGAGCCCGAGGGCTACTACTTCGACGTGGTGGACGGCGAGAAGTTCGTGACGAACAGCGAAGTCTTCAACGGCTTCTTCTTCTCCTCGACGTTCACGCCGGACCTCTCGAACGCCTGTGAGCCGGAGGGGCTGTCGACCCTCTACGGCCTGCTCGCCAAGTGCGGTCAGGGCTTCTTCGGCCCGCCGAGTCCGACCAGCCCGATCGCCGGCATCGACCGGACGGAGTCGCTCGGGCAGGGCATGCCGACCGACGCGCGTCTCTCGATCGCGCCGGGTGATGGCGGAAACCGCCTGATCATCAGCAAGCAGGACGGTGAGCTCATCAATCTCGAGGCGGGTGCCTCGGATTCGGAGCACGGCACGATGTACTGGCGCGAGCTCGACTGATCGGGCCCGTCGCCTCGTCTCGTTGGCCCGCGTGAATCGCGATCCTTCGCGTTCGCATCGGGTAGGAGGATCCAACATGAACGATCGAATCCGGTTCGCCCGGCTCGCGGCGCGGGCCGCGGCCGTCGCCCTCGCGACGCTCCTGCTCGCGCCGGTCGGCCTGGCCCAGGGACGCGCGGACGCGGACGTCCAGGAGGACGTCGTCTACGCCGTCAGCCCGGGATCGATGACGATCACCCTCGGCGACGTGGTCTACCGCGTCTCGGACAAGACCCGGCTCTTCGACGCCGAAGGCCGCCGCATCTCGCTCTCGGAGGTCACCCTCGACTCGATGGTCGAATTCACGGCGAAGCCCGCCGAGCAGAACCGCCCGCCGCGCCTGCGGCGTCTCCAGGTTCGCGAAGGCGACTTCGAGTAGAGCGTCACCCCGTGCTCCGCGTGCGTCAGCTCGGCAGATCGATCCGATAGAGCTTCGCCGCGTTGTCCTGGAAGATCTTGCGCTTGCGGGTCTCGCTCCAATCCGCGGAGATCTCGGCGATGTACTCCTGGACGTCGGGGTAGAGGCACGTCGGATGGGGGAAGTCCGTCTCGAAGAGGACGTTGTCCTCGCCGACGACGTCGATCAGGTGCTTCGGAGCCACCTTCTCGAACCAGAAGCAGCCCCAGAAGTGGTCCCGGAAGTACTCCGAGGGCTTCTTCCGTAGGGGGACCTCCTGTTGGGCGCCGGTCTCGCCCCACTCGTAGTCGATCGACTCGAGGACGAAGGGCATCCACCCGATCCCGCTCTCGACGGACACGACCTTCAGGTCCGGGCAGCGGTCGAAGATCCCGCTGTAGATCATGTTCGACATGACGCGGGAGTTCTCGACGAAGAGGGCGGCCGACCCGAGGGCGAGGCGGCGTCGCATGCCGTTCGACGCCCAGGCGGCTCGGCCGAACATGTTGAACGACGTCTCGCTCGCGCCGATGTGGAAGTTGATCGCCATGTCCGCGTCGTTGCAGGCCTCCCAGAAGGGGATCCATGCGTCGGCGCCGAGATCCGGGAGCCCGATCGAGTCGGGGTCGCTGCACATGACGATTCCGCGGAGTCCCATGTCCTTCGCGCGCTGAACCTCTTCGATGCTCTGCTCGATGTTCCACCAGGGCATGAGCGCCATCGGGAGCAGACGCTCGTCGCTCTCGACCTGGATCTCGCCCATCGCCTCGTTGTAGATCCGGGCGCAGGTGAGGCGGAGGTCGTCGTCGTCGACCTTCATGAATCGCTCGCTACCGAAGCCGGCGACGTTCGGATAGAGGATCTGTGCGTAGAGACCGAATTCGTCGAGGACCTCGACCCGCTGCTTCATGTCCCAGGACGCTTCGTGGACGTCCTCGATCTGCCAGCCGAAGAACTCCGTTCCGCGGGACTTCTGGCCGTTCTTGTTGATCACCGAGGCGGGGTTCGTCGTCGCGATCTCGACGCCGTCGACGACCCATCGGCGCTCCATGCCTTCTCCCTCCACGTGCGGCACGCGGCCCTTCAGGCTCGCCGGCGCTCGGGAGGTCCAGAGGTCGTGGGGCTCGGTGATGTGGGCATCGACGTCGATGATCGAGAGCGCTTCGGACAGGGCAGGGGCGGCCATGGTCTACCTCGCGTAGGCCCGGAATCGGGCGGGGCTTCGAAGATAGAGCCTTCGTCGCCGTCCGACAGGACCGCGATCCGGGCCTTCCTGTCGACGCGCGCGGCGCGTCCCAGGCCGTCCGGAACGGAGGCTAGGGCGCCGACTCGGCGCCGCAGGCGATCCCTGGTTCGAGGAGCCCACGCATCGCGTCGTGGGCGCGTCGGATCGCGACCTTGGCTCGCTGGCGCTCCATTCGGCTGAGGCAGGGCCCCTCGCTCTCGTCGACGTTGTGGATCGCCGCCCAGAAGCTCTTGTCGTAGGCGTCGATCTTGTGCATCGATCGCGCGTGGAGGTCGGGCAGCTCGATCTCGTGCCCGCCCCGTGCCGCGATGCGCGTACCGAGCTTCGCTTCCTCGTAGAGCTGGAAATCGCTGGCGCGTCCCTGGTTCCGGACGCTCACGAGCGTGACGGATCTCGGCAGCCGGTCGACGAGGGAGGCGAGCAGTCGGGCCGAGTCCTTGCCACCGTCGATCACGTACCAGTACCAGACGTCGTGCCCCATCCGTTCGAGGAGCTCGAGCACCTCGCCGGCGTCGAGCCAGGTCTCGAGGGCGCGCTCGGTGCGTGAGGCGAGGTCGACAACGACCTCGCGCGCGCCTTCCTCGATGCCGTCGACGATCCGGTCGAGCTCTTCCATCCGGTCGACGTCGAGGGGCTGCGCGTATCCCGCGTAGTGACGGACGAGCGCGCCGTGGGAGAGGTCGGTGTCGAAGGCTTCGAACTCGACGGCGCGATCGATCCAGTACTGGATGAGCAGCCGGGCGAGCACGGACTTGCCGACGCCTCCCTTCTCTCCGCCCACGAAATGTACCCGTCCCATGTCCTTCCTCCGCACTTCGACAGCAACCGGCGACCGACGACGCAGCGTACGTTCGAAGCCGTCTCGGGCGCCAGCTGAAATCGGCGATCCTCCCCGCGGAATGGGGTCGCCCCGAGGGAGGTGGGCGATCTTCAGCAAGAATGACGCCGAATCGGCCCGTTCGGCGCAACTCCTTCAGCGGAAGGCGCGCGCAGCCGCTACATCTCTGCAAGTAGAAGGAGCAGGAGAGCCCGGTGTCGATTCGAGTCGCCCTTCATCATCGCACGACCTACCGCTACGAGCGTCCCGCGACGCTCGGTCCGCAGGTCGTGCGTCTTCGTCCGGCCCCCCACAACCGGACGCCGATCCACCGCTACTCGCTCGAGATCAAGCCGGGAGAACACTTCCTCAACTGGCAGCAGGACGTGTTCGGCAACTACATGGCGCGCCTCGTCGTCCCGAAGCCGACCGGCGTCTTCGAGGTCGAGGTGGACCTCGTCGCCGACCTCGAGGCCTACAGCCCCTTCGACTACTTCCTCGAAGAGAGCTGCCATGAGTGGCCCTTCCCGTACGGGGACGAGTGGGGCAACGACCTGGAGCCCTTCCTGGCGACGCTGCCGCTGACCCCGCGGCTCGAGGCGTTCATCGCGTCCCTGGATTCGCGCTCGCGGGATACGAACGACTTCCTCGTCGAGACGAATCTCGCGGTCCACCGCGCCGTCGACTACGTGATCCGCATGGAGCCCGGCGTCCAGACGCCCGAAGAGACGCTCGCGCTCGGGCGCGGCTCGTGTCGCGACTCGGCCTGGCTCCTCGTCCAGGTCCTGCGAAGGCTCGGCATCGCCGCGCGATTCGTGTCCGGATATCTCATCCAGCTCGTCGCGGATCAGAAGCCCGTCGACGGCCCGGCCGGACCGAGCGCCGACTTCACCGACCTGCACGCCTGGTGCGAGTGCTTCATTCCGGGCGCCGGATGGATCGGCCTGGATCCCACGTCGGGCCTGCTCGCCGCCGAGGGCCACATCCCGCTCTCGGCGACGCCGAGTCCCGCCTCTTCGGCGCCGATCTCGGGTCTCGTCGAGGACGTCGACTGCGAGTTCGACTTCGACATGAGCGTGATGCGCGTCGTCGACCGCGCGCGGGTGACCAAGCCCTATGGCGACCGCGAGTGGCAGCGGATCCTCGCCCTCGGCGACGCCGTGGACACGAAGCTCGGGTCCCAGGACGTTCGCCTGAGCGTCGGCGGCGAGCCGACGTTCGTCAGTACGGAGCGTCCGGACGACGACGAGTGGAACACCGCAGCTCTCGGCGACCACAAGGCAGCGGTGGCGGATCGGCTCACGCGACGTCTGATGAAGCTCTGGTCCCCCGGCGGCGTGATCCACCACGGTCAGGGGAAGTGGTATCCCGGTGAGCAGCTGCCGCGTTGGGCCTACGCGTGTTATTCGCGGACCGACGGAGTCCCGCTCTGGCGCGACGAGCGGCTGCTCGCGGAGTCCGGGAAGGACTACGGACACGACCACGAGGATGCGGGCCGGTTCCTGGAGACCCTGGCCGGGATGCTCGGGCTCGAAGAGCACGGCGGAATGGAGGCTTTCGAGGACGTCTGGTACTACCTGTGGCGCGAGCGGCGTCTTCCCACCAACGTCGATCCCTTCGAGAGTCGCCTCGACGACGAGATGGAGCGGGCGCGCCTCGCCCGTGTGTTCGGGCAGGGGCTCGACCAGGTCGTCGGATGGGTGCTGCCGCTCGAGCACGCCGGGAGCTGGCGGAGCGGTTCCTGGTTCCTGCGAAGCGAACGCTGCTACCTCCATCCGGGCGACTCGCCGATGGGCTTCCGGCTGCCCGTCGACTCGATCCCGTGGATCGCGGAGTCGGATCGGGCTCCGGGCTTTCCCCTCGACCCCTTCGCGCCCCGCGACGCGCTTCCGGGGCCGTTCGACGCCGACCGCGAGGTTCGCATGCAGGCGGCCCGTGGGCCGGTCGGGCTGCGCATGCAGGAACACTTCGGCGGAACGGGGCGGGGCGTGTCCGGCGCCGGAATCCCCCCATCCTCCCAACGCTCCGCCCTCGACATCGTACGAAGCGCCCTCTGCGTCGAGCCGCGGGACGGTCAGCTCAAGGTATTCCTGCCGCCCCTCGAGCGGCTCGAACACTTCGTCGATCTCATCGACGCGATCGAGCACACGGCGGCGAAGGAAGACCTCCCCGTCCAGCTCGAGGGTTACCCCGCGCCGCGGGACCCGAGGCTCCGGGAGTGGAAGGTCACTCCGGACCCCGGCGTCATCGAGGTGAACGTGCCGCCCACGAGCGGCTGGCGGGAGGCCGTCCAGCAGAGCGAGGAGCTCTACGACGCGGCCCGCCACGAGAAGCTGGCCGCCGAGAAGTTCGAGGTCGACGGCGCCCACATCGGCTCGGGCGGCGGCAACCACGTCGTGCTCGGCTCACTCGAGGCCGAGGACAGTCCGTTCCTCCGTCGCCCCGACCTGCTCGCGAGCCTCGTGCGCTGTTGGCACAACCATCCCTCGCTCTCGTACCTCTTCTCGGGACGCTTCATCGGACCGACCTCCCAGGCGCCGCGGGTCGACGAGGCGCGCGACGACTCGGTGCACGAGCTGGAGCTCGCCCTCGGACAGATCCCGCGTCCGGGCGCGACGATCACCCCCTGGCTCGTCGATCGCGTGATGCGCAACGTCCTGATCGACGTCACCGGCAACACCCACCGCACCGAGTTCTGCATCGACAAGCTCTACTCCCCCGACGGTCCGACCGGCCGCCTCGGACTCCTCGAGCTGCGCGCGTTCGAGATGCCACCCCACGAGCGGATGAGCGCCGTCCAGCAGCTCCTCGTCCGCTCCCTGATCGCGCGCTTCTGGGACGAGCCGAACGAACGGCCGCTGATCCACTGGGGGACGGGCGTGCACGATCAGTTCATGCTGCCCCACTGGGTCGAGAAGGACTTCGGCGAGGTGCTGGCCGACCTCCGGCGATCGGGCTTCGAGATCGACGATCGCTGGTTCGAGCCCCACTTCGAGTTCCGCTTCCCGCATCTGGGCGAGCTGAACCTCGACACGATGCGCCTCGAGCTTCGCGGGGCGCTCGAGCCCTGGCACGTACTCGGCGAGGAAGTCACCGCCTCCGGACAGGCGCGCTACGTCGACTCCTCGGTCGAGCGGCTGCAGGTGAAGGCCTTCGGCTTCGCGCCGGAGCGCTACCGCGTCGTCTGCAACGGGCACGTCATGCCGATGAAGCCGACGGGGACGAACGGCGAGTACGTCGCGGGCGTGCGCTATCGCGCGTGGCAGCCGCCGCACTGCCTCCACCCCCGCATTCCGGTCCACTCCCCGCTCCACTTCGATTTCTACGACACCTGGAATCAGCGGAGCATCGCGGGCTGCACCTATCACGTCGTCCACCCCGGAGGACGGGCTTCGGAGGTCCGGCCGGTCAACGCAGCTGCGGCGGAGAGTCGAAGGCTCGCGCGCTTCGCGCAGCTCGGTCATCGACAGGGCGAATACGAGCCGGTCGAGATCGCGCCGCATCCGCGATTCCCGAACACCCTCGATCTTCGTTGGAGCGTGGGGGCGGAGCGCTGAGGGCCGACCGGATCGGGCGGGCTCGCGCCGCCACCGATCAGTCCTCGGGCTCGAGGCGCTCGACGCGCACGTCGACCGAGAGCGTCTCGATTCCGCCGCCGCGGTAGATCGTGCCCGTGGTGGGTGCGGCGTCGCGATAGTTGCGGCCGCAGGCGACCTTGACGTGGTCGGCGCTGGCGAGGCAGCCGTTGGTCGGGTCGAGTCCGACCCAGCCGGTCCAGGGCAGGAAGACTTCCGCCCACGCGTGGGACGCGTCGGACTGGATCTTGTTCTCGTAGCTCCCGCCCGTGTAGATGTATCCGACCCGGTAGCGCGCCGGGACGCCGAGGAGGCGGGCGATGCAGATCAGGACGTTGGCGAAGTCCTGGCATACGCCCTTGCGCGTCGCGTAGACCTGGAAGGGCGTCGTCTCGACGGTCGTCGCCCCGGGCACGTAGGTGAAGTCGCGGTAGATCGTGCGGTTCATGTCGAGGAGCGTCTCGACGAGGTCGTAGTCGTTCCGCTCGACGAAGCTCATCGCGAAGTCCGAAAGCTCCCGGAGCTCCGGCTCGGGCAGCTCCGGCGGCATCAGGTAGGCCTGCATCATCTGGCGCTGCCAGGGCATCCAGACGAGAGGGATCTGATCCCGCCGCAGGGGCGTCTTGAGGTGGGACGCGATGATGCCCTCGACGTGGACGGTCGCGCGGCTCGTGATCACCATCTCCGTGTAGGGCTTCGCGACCTCGAGCTGACGCGTGAGGTTCCCGAAGACGTCCTCGTACTCGCGCGCGACGGCGTCGACGTTGACTTCGAGCTCGTAGTCGAGGATGTGCTGGTGCTCGTCGCGCACGGGTCGGAGACAGAAACGGTGGCTGCTCCGTTCGACCTCTTCGGAGTAGGTGAACCGGGTCTCGTGGACGATGCTCAACGTGGCGGAGGGCGTGTCGGAAGACTCGATGGGAGAGAGATCCGGTGCGGGGTCCGCGACGAAGGCCTGCTGCTGCTGCGAAGACCCGGGGACGAGGGCGTCCTCGAGGTTCAGGGCCGCCACCTTGGGCTGGCCGATCCTCGTGAAGTTGTGCTCGTCGATCCCGACCGGATGGCTGCTCCAGACCGTCTGGGCCCCGCGGACGACGCGCAGCTCCGACGCCTCGAGCGGGGTCCAGCGCGAGCCGCGCATGGGCAGGGTCGACAGCGCGAGCACCGTTCGCGAGGCGTCGAGGGGGCCGTCGTGGCCGATCCGGAACGCTCGCCCGTCGAGGGTCTGGTGCTCGTGCGGCGGGACGCGGCGCGTCCAGTAGAGCGGCACGCGATCCTGCTCGTCGCGGTAGGCGACGAGATCGATGCCGTCGGTGAAAATGAAGCTTGCCGGCCCGAACTGATTGACCTTCCGGAAGGCGTCGAGGAGCAGGCGCCACCCGAATTCGTCGATCGTCTTCGCGCCGGCCGCGCGCATCTCGGCGATCAGCCAGCAGAAGGCGTGCTCGGCGGGAGAGGCGCCGACGGGGGCGATGTCGAAGGCTTCCTCGTCGAGGGCGAGGTCGACCTTGATCGTCGGGTCGAGCGAACCGACGAAGCTGAGCAGCCAGTTGCGGCCCGCATAGGACTTGGTGAATGGCTGACCGTCGTCCGCGTTCGAGGCCTCGTCGCGAAAGCCGTCGGCCAGGCCCAGCATCAGGCTGGTGGTCGGGTCGCCCCACTGGTCGAGAAAGTGCGCGAGCGACGTGCCCGCAGGCAGGTCGTCGTCGCGGACGATCGAGATCGAGCGGTGGTTGTCGGCATACCAGCCCACGCCCCAGCGTTGCGGGAGGAGATCCGCCTGTCCGTCCCGTTGACCACGCAGCGCGACCGATGGAGACGTCGGTCCATCGAAGGAGAGAGCGATCTGTTCAGCGCGTGACCACGTCGCGTTCGACACGGCGGGAGGATATCGAATCCGCGGACCCTGGGCATTCGGCCGCGCACCTGGCGAGGGGCGCGGCCGAATGCCCAGGGTCCGCGGGGTCCGCGTCCCGTCCGACGAGTCTCGCGATGCACGGGCGGGCACGAGAGTGCGCACCCGGATGCACGCTCGGCGTGGAAACGCGGGAACTCGCCTCGGAACGCGATAGATTGTGAGCATGGCCTCCTCGGACCGATCCAGACCGGCGCACGCGGGCAGGGCGCTCTTCGATGGATACGCGCCCCTCGAAGACACCTGGGACGAGTTCTACGCCCGCGAAGGCTCCGATGGGATCCGACGCGCCGCGCGGCCCGTCGCAGATCACCTGAACGCGCTGAGCCGCGCCGACTTCCGCCGGCTCAAGCGACTGGCCGACGAGACCTTTCTGCGCAGCGGGATCACCTTCACGCTCTACGACAAGAAGGGCTCGACGGAGCGCATCTTTCCCTTCGACCTGATTCCGCGGGTGATCGACGAGCGGGAATGGAAGCAAGTCGAGAAGGGCATCGTCCAGCGCATCCGCGCACTCAACTGTTTCCTCGCGGACGTCTATGGCGATCAGCGGATCCTGGAAGAGGGCGTGGTTCCGCGCTTCCTCGTGGAGGGCTCCAAGGCGTTCCGACCCGAGCTGATGGGCGTCCGCCCGCCGAAGGACGTCTGGGTCCACATCGCCGGGATCGACCTGATCCGCGACGGCGAAGGGCGGTTCGTCGTCCTCGAGGACAACCTCCGGGTGCCCTCCGGCGTGTCCTACGTGCTCGAGAATCGCGAGACGATGAAGAAGACCTATCCGGAGGTCTTCCACGATTCGAGGGTGGCGGCGGTCGAGAGCTACCCGCACAAGCTGCGTGAGGCGATGAACGCCGTAGCGCCCGGGGAGGGCGGACGCAAGCGAATGGTCGTGCTGACCCCGGGGCCCTACAACTCCGCCTACTTCGAGCACAGCTACCTGGCCCGCCGGATCGGGTGTGCCTTGGTTCAGGGCAGCGATCTCTTCGTCGACAACGATCGTGTGTACGCGCGTACGACCAACGGCCCCACGCCCATCGACGCGATCTACCGCCGCGTGGACGACGAGTTCCTCGATCCGAAGGTCTTCCGCTCGGACAGTCTCATGGGCGTCGAGGGTCTGATCGGCGCCTGGGCCGCCGGCAACGTCGCGATCGTGAACGCCGTCGGAAACGGGGTCGCCGACGACAAGGGGATCTATCCCTTCGTTCCGGACATGATCCGCTTCTATCTCGACGAGGACATCCTCCTTCCGCAGGTGGAGACCCGCGTCTGTGCGCGGGACGACGACTGCCGGCAGGTGCTCGACCGGCTCGACGAGTACGTGGTCAAGTCCGTGAACGAGGCTGGCGGCTACGGGATGTTGATGGGTCCGTCGGCCTCGAAGCGCGAGCTCAAGGAGTTCCGGAAGCGGATCGAAGCGGATCCGCGCAACTTCATCGCGCAGCCCCGGATCGAGCTCTCGAGCTGTCCGACCTGGACGTCCAAGGGCGTCGAGCCCCGACGCGTCGATCTCCGTCCCTTCGCGATCACCGGCGACGACACCTGGGTCCTACCCGGCGGACTCACGCGAGTCGCCCTTCGGAAGGGCTCCTACGTCGTGAACTCGAGCCAGGGAGGCGGCTCGAAGGACACCTGGGTCGTGGGGACCGGTCGATGATCTCTCGTGTCGCGGAGTCCTGCTTCTGGCTGACGCGCTACCTCGAGCGGATCGACACCTGGTCGCGGGTGCTCGACGTGAACTCGTCCTTCCGGCTGGACATCCCGCAGGCGACGCCGGATCGCTGGCGGCCGCTGGTGATCGTGCTCGGGCAGCAGGCGGACTTCCTGGAACGTTTCGGCGAGGACATGATCGAGGATGCAGAGGTCGTCCAGCGCTACCTCGTCTGGGACGCGGAGAACCCCTGCTCGATCCTGAGCTCTGCTCGTGCGGTTCGCGAGAACGCCCGGACCACCCGCGAGGTGATCAGCGTCGAGATGTGGGAGCTCGTCAACGAGTTCTGGCTCTGGCTGAATGGCCGCTCCGCCCGGCGGCTCTACGACCGCGACCGGGACGCGTTCTACGCCCGCGTGAACAGCCACTGCTTGATGTTCCACGGCACCTGCTACAGCACGATGCTGCACGACACGCCGTACTCCTTCATCGTCCTGGGCCGCGCCGTCGAGCGCGCGGGCCAGATCGCCCGTGTCCTCGACGTCCACCACCACGCCCTCGGCGAGCGCGACGGGAGCTCTGCGGCGGATGCGGAGCAGTGGATCGCGATCCTCCGCTCCTGCGCCGCCTACGAGCCCTTCTTCAAGCACACGTCGAGCGTCCTGACCGGGGCGGCGGTCGCCGAATTCATGCTCTTCGACCGGACCTTCCCGCGCTCGGTCATACACAACCTCGATCGGACCGGGGCCCTCCTGCATACGCTGCTCGCGCAGCGGCCCGCGGCGCTCCCGCCGGCCTCGCTGAACGCCTACGAGCGGGTCACCGGATCGCTTGCCCAGATGGACCTGGAGGACGTCTTCGAGTTGGGCCTGCACGAGACGCTGACGATGATCGTGGACGGGATCACCGACCTCTGCGGCGCCATCGAAGCCGACTTCTTTCCCGCGATCGACGCGGTCGCACCGATCGGTCGCCGGGTGGAGACGCGCACGGCCGCGGTCGAAGACGAAGCAAGTCCCGCACCGCCCGCGCTCAACGCTTGAGAACGCCCGGCCGAGGACGTCGTGGTCCGTGTGCCTTTCGCGTTCCCGTCGGACGCGAGCCGGCGCCGCCGCGGCTCAGTCGTGTGATCGCGTCGCCGTCCTCTTCGAGACGAACATCGAGCCCGAGGTGCGGAAGACGAGCTGCCCGTCCTCGTTCACGAGGGAATCCTCGAGGGTGACGATCCCGACGTCCGGGCGTGATTTCGATTCGCGTGCCGCCACGTAGCGGCGCGTCAGTCGGACCCGCGACCCCGCGTAGACCGGCGCGACCAGGTCGAAACCGTCGCCGCCGAGTCCGGCGGCCATCGCGATCGTGCCCGGGAGGTCGTGAGTCAGGCGAGTCGAGATCGAGAAGATGTGGGACGCGCAGGCGGCGATCCGCCCGAAGACGGACGCCGCCGCAGCCTCGTCGTCGAGGTGATGCGGGTACGGGTCCCAGCGCGCGGCGAACGCGATCACTTCCTCGCGTTCGACGTCGAACCAGCCGCTCCGCAACTCGCTGTCGACCTCGATGTCCTCGAAGAAGATCGTGGGCTCGTGACTCTCCACGCCCGGGCCGTCCGCGTCAGCTCTTCGGCGGGTGGCCGATCATCGCGTCGGCGCCGATCGCCGGCTCGATGAAGCTCCCGAAATTCGGTCCGCGGCGGAGCGCGTGGCCGCCATCGACGTTGATCGAGCAGCCCGTGACCCAGCGCGACTCCTGCCCGATCAGGTATCGAGCGAGATGGGCAACGTCCT
Organism: bacterium; assembly: GCA_024742285.1. Taxonomy (NCBI): domain Bacteria; species bacterium. Next base: position 52,765 of record JANSYR010000005.1, read on the forward strand.
CCGATTCGCCGACGCCGTCCATCGGCGTGTTCTCGATGTAGGACGTGTACACGTCCGATTCTCGCGGGACGCCCTCCATGATCTCCGTCGCGATGAAGCCCGGGCGGATCGAGTTGAAGCGGATGTGGCTCGGGCCGAACTCGTCGGCGGCGTTCATCATCATCTGCTCGATGCCCGCCTTGCCGACGCAGTAGGCGCCGAAGTACGGGTGGGTCACCTGCCCGGCGATCGACGACATGCCGACGAAGGAGCCGCCGCCCGCCTTGACCATGTACGGGACGGAGTGCTTCACGCAGAGCATCGTGCCGAGCACGTTCAGGTGGAGCACGCGGATGAACTCGTCGGTGTCCTGGAGGTGATAGGGGCCCATGCCGCCGCCCCCGCCCGCGTTCGCGACGACGCCGTCGAGCTCGCCGGTCGGCTCCGCGGCCTTCGCCATGATCCGCTGGACGTCGTCCTCGTTGGTGACGTCGCCGCTGGTCAGCTGGACCGTGCCGCCCTTGCCCGTCGCGGCGGCCGCTGCCGCGATCTTCTTCGCCGCGTCCTCGAGCTTCGACTCCGTCCGGCCACAGATCGTCACTGCGGCACCGTCCTGGGCGAGGCGCAGGGCACAAGCGGCCCCGATCCCGGTTCCGCCGCCGGTCACCAGCACCGCCATGCCTTCGAGCCCACCGCCCGGAATCGATCCCTTCAGCTTCTGTTCGGCCATCTCGTCTCTCCTGCGCGAACCGATGGAGTCGTCGCGCGTGAATTCGTCCCGGATCGTCTCGTGCGATCGACCGGCGAGTCTACCTCGCTGATCGGCGGCCGCAGGCCACTTCGAGGCACCTCACGTGTGCTCGAGTCGGCGCTCCAGGGGAGCCCCGTCCGGGAGGCGCCGCGTCGGATCGGCTGCGTTACCGTCGGGCTCCCGGCCGGCGCGGCGAACGCGCGCGGGCTCCATCCCCAGATGATCAAGGAAACCACACGATGTCGATCCGATTGACCGTCCAGCTCCCCATCAAGGAAGGCGAAGCCGACGCCTTCGAAGCCGCTGCCGGCCCCGCTCTCGCCCAGGTGAAGGCGGAGGACAAGGGCTGCGAGATGTACGACCTGTTCCGCAGCGTCGACGACCCGACCCGCTACGTGATGGTCGAGAGCTGGGCGAGCGAGGAAGACCTCGAGGCCCACAAGACGTCTGCCGCGATGGGAGAGGTCGGCAAGGCGATCGGCGGCTTCATCGCCGGCGCGCCCGTGATGCACCAGTACGAAGCCTGATCGCCTCAGTCGCGAAGAGCGCCAGGAGAATCAAGATGGCTGCAGACGCACCCTGCTACATGGTCGCGAACTTCCACGTCCACGATGCCGAGAAGTACCGGGTCTACGAGAAGGGCTTCTTCCCGATCCTGAAGAAGCACGGCGGATCCTTCCACACCTTCGACGACAACTCCGAGACCCTCGAAGGGGACGACGGACGTTCGGGCCGGATCGTGATCTTCCAGTTCCCGAGCGAAGAGGCCGCACGGGCCTGGTGGGCCGATCCGGACTATCAGGCACTCTCCGAGCACCGCCGCGCGGGCACCGACATGAAGTTCCTGCAGCTCGTACATGGACTCCCGCCGCGGGAGTAGCCGCGACGGGTCGCGACTCTGCGGACCGAATCGAACGGGCCGGCTTCCCCTACGGGAGTCGGCCCGTTTCGCGTCGGGCGCCGAGCCTACGAGAGATACGTGTGGGCGAGCAGCTCGTAGGAGCGTCGCCGAACCTCGAAGTCGAAACAGATCGTCACGATGCCCAGCAGATCCGTCGCGTATTTCTCCGAAATCGCATCCAGCTCCGCTGCGACCTCGTCGGGATTGCCGACCGTCGCGCGCATGCCCGAGTGCTCGAGGAAGCGTTCCTCTTCGGGCGTGAAGACGTGCTCCGAGGCTTCTTCCGGCGAGACGATGCCGGAGCGTTCCTGGTTCCGGGCCATCTGGATCCGGCCGACCTTCATGCTGAGCGCGTGCCACTCGGCTTCCTCGGTCGTATCGGCACAGAGCACCTGGACGGCGACGTGGACCCGGGGCTCGGAGAGCTGCGGGGAGGGGCGGAACTCGCGTCGATAGAGCTCGACGATGTCGGGGCCCTGGGCAGAGTTGCCGAAGAAGTGGGCGAAGCTGAACGGGAGCCCGCGCGCGGCGGCGAGGCGGGCGGAGTCGACTCCGCTTCCGAGGAGCCACACCTCCGGCACGTGCTCGGTCGGCGGGCCCGCGCGGAGCGTATGGAACGGGTGGTCCGCCGGGAGCGAGTCCCCCAGGTAGCCGATCAGGTCGTCCACCTGCTCCGGGTACGCACGGACGTCGATCGGGTTCGACGGGTAGGACATCGCGATCATCGTGCGCTGGTCCCCGCCCGGAGCGCGGCCCAGGCCGAGATCGATCCGTCCCGGGAAGAGCGTCTCCAGCATGCGGAAGTTCTCGGCGACCTTGAAGGCCGAGTAGTGGGGCAGCATCACGCCGCCGCTCCCGATCCGCATCGTGCTCGTCGCGGCGCCGATCTGCCCGATCAGGATCTCCGGGCTGGTGCTGGCGATGCCGGCGATGTTGTGGTGCTCGGCGACCCAGAAGCGCTCGAAGCCCATCGCCTCGCAGGCCACCGCGAGCTCGATCGTTTCGCGCAGGGCGTCCGCGCCGGATCCGCCTTTGCGGACCGGGGATTGCTCGACGACGGTCAGGGTGAGGTCTCTCGGCACCGAGGCACGATAGGGGATCGGGTCGGGCCGGACACGGGCGTGATAGCATCGAGTGTCGGGACCGGTTCCCGAGGAGAACACCGATGCGCGCAGCCTGCTTCCAGGAATCCGGCCAGCCCCTCGAGATCCGCGACGTCCCCGACCCCGAGCCGGGTGCGGACGAGGTTCTACTCGCGGTCAAGGGCTGCGGCATCTGCGGCTCGGATCTCCATGTGACGGAGCTCGGCGGTGCGGTGCCCGCCGGTGCGGTCATGGGCCACGAGTTCGCCGGGGAGATCGTCGCGGTCGGCAAGGATGCGAAGAGTCCCGATGGGCCCTGGAAGGTCGGCGATCGGGTCTGCACGATGCCAGGCATCAGCTGTGGTACGTGCGTGCGCTGCGTCTCGGGCGACGTGATGGGCTGCGCGAATCTCCGCATGACCGGATTCGGTGACGTCGGCGGCGGCTACGCCGAGTACGCGATCGGGGCGGCGGCGCTCACCTTCCGACTGCCCGACAACGTGGCGAGCGCCGACGGCGCGACGGTCGAGCCGCTCGCCGTCGGTCTGCACGCCGTCGAGAAGGTCGGTCTCGAGCTCGGCGAAGACGTCCTGATCGTGGGCGCAGGTCCCGTCGGACTCGCCTGCGCGATCTGGGCGAAGCTGCTCGGCGCGCGCGAAGTCGTCGTGAGCGACTACGCGGCCCATCGCCGCGATCTCGCGCTCGCCTACGGTGCGACCGCCGCGATCGATCCGGCGCAGCAGGAGCTCGGTCCGGCCTACGAGCGGATCACCGGTCGCGCACCGAGTCTCGCCTTCGAGTGTGTCGGTCGACCGGACGTCGTGAGCGCGATCTCCCTGGTGATGGAGCGGGGAGGGCGCATCATGTCGGCGGGCATGTGCATGGCGCCCGACACGTTCATGCCGCTGGTCTTCGGCACGAAGGAGCTGTCGATGCACTTCGCGTCGTACTACACGCACCAGAACTACCAGCTGACCGTCGACATGCTCGCCGCCGAACGGATCGATCCGCTGCCGATGATCACCGATCGGATCGGTCTCGACGCGCTGCCCGAGGCGTTCGAGGCACTCCGCAAGCCGTCGAACGAGTGCAAGGTCGTCGTCCAGCCCTGATCGAGGTACGCGTGCGGGAGCGCGCGGTTCGATGGCGGACGGTCGTGCGGAAGCGCTAGGCGTGGGCGGCCTCGGCGGAGAGCGTCGCGATGATCGACTGGATGTGGCGCTCGACGGCGAGCTGGGCCTCGTCCCCGTCGCCGATGCAGATCGCCTCGATGATCGCGATGTGCTCGGCCAGGGACTGCTCGGGGCGCTCCGGGATCGAAGAGAGCCGGTCCGGGTGGCCACGGGACTGGTTGCGGAGTGTCTCGACGAGACCCCGCGCGACGCGGTGGCGGCCGATCTGACTGACGCGCTCGTGGAGCTCGCGTCCGAGGCTCGCGAAGCGAGTGGACTCCCGGCGCTCGACCGCATCGCGCATTCCCGGGATCAGGGCGCGCAACGCCTCGCGCTCCAGGTCCGTGGCTTCCTCCGCCGCGTGTCGCGCCATCAGGCCTTCGAGGGCCGCACGCGCTTCATAGACCTCGATCGCCTCGGCGACGGTGATCGCGCGGACCGTGGCGCCGCGGTTCGCCTCGCGCACGACCAGGCCTTCCTTGTCGAGCTCGACGATCGCCGAGCGGATCGCCGCGCGGCCGACGCCGTAGCGGTCCGTCAGCTGGAGCTCGATCAACCGGGTACCGGGGGCGAGGCTCCCCTCGAGGATGTCGTCGCGGAGACGATCGGTGATGCTGGGCTTCGGGGGGTGGGAGGGCATACGGGCTCCGGATCCGACGCTGCGGATTGTATACGATTGCATCGCCACGCCCGCGAATCCCGAGGTCCTCATGCACGCATCGACGACGTCGCCGGAACCGTCCGGCTTCCATGCGCACGTCTACTTCCGGAGCGAGAGCGAGCGTGCGCGGGCGCTGGCGCTCCGGGCGGTGATCGGCCGGCGGTTTCGCGACGTCACGCTCGGTCGTGTACACGACCGCCCGATCGGGCCGCATCCGATCCCGATGTATCAGGTCGCCTTCTCTCCCGACGACTTCGCCGCCTTCGTCCCCTTCCTGATGCTGGAACGGAAGGGGCTTGCGGTGCTCGTCCATCCCCTGACGGGAGATCCGCTCGCCGAGCACACCGAGCAGGCCTGCTGGCTGGGATCGCCGATCCCGCTTCGACTGGAAGTGTTCGAGGCGCTCGCCGGCAAGGCTGCGCCCGCGGAAGGCGGCGAAGGGAAGTGAGGCGCCGTCAGGCGTCGATGTACTCGACGCGATCGTCGATCGACTGCCGGCGTCCCTTCGGCCAGATGCCGGCCTCGGCCGGATGGCCCAGGTAGAAGATGCCCAGGCAGCGATCCTTCTCTCCGAGGCCGAGGTAGGCGTTCATCTCGGGCTTGTAGAGGAAGGGCGGCGTCGACCAGAAGGCGCCGAGGCCGCGGGCGGTCGCGGTCAGGTGCATGTTCTGCACCGCGCAGGCGACGGCCTCGATCTCCTCGAGCTCCCGGATCTTCTCGATCTTCTGGCGCTCCATGCAGACGAGGATCACGACGGGCGCGCGCTTCGGCATCTCGCGCAGCTTGTCCGCCTTCCCCTCCTTCTGGTCCTCGGGCGGGATCGCCGTCAGGTAGAGGTTCGCGAGATCCTCCGCGAGCTGGCTCCGGGCCTCGCCGCGGTAGACGCGGAAACGCCAGGGCTGGGTCATGCCGTGGGTCGGCGCCCAGTTCGCGTTCTCGAGGATCGCCTGCAGGTCTTCTTGGGCGACCGGCGCGTCGCTCATCATCGGAGGCTTGATCGTACGGCGGGAGCGAATGATCTCGTCGAGGGCGGTCGGTTCCACGGTCGGCCTTTCCAGTCGGTCGCGTCGGGGGAAGAGTGCGGTCGGTACGCGGGACCGGAGTCTAGCGGGGAATCCGGCGGGGACGGCGCCGAAGCGTCGAAGGCGCGGTCCGATCGGTCTTGCGCCGCGGGCCCGATCGGGCACCGTTTCGCGGCGACCGAGGCGGACGGAGAGGGGCGCGGCGATGTCGACCGATGGCGACGAGAAGACGGCGGGGATCCCGGGCTGGCTCGAGGTCGCGTGCTCGCGTGCGGTGGTCCGACGCGCTCTCGTGTTCTTCTTCTTCGTGGGCGGCATCCTGATCGCGATCAACCACGGGGACGCGCTCGTCCGAGGCGACGTCGATGGAAATCGCGTCGTCAAGATGGTGCTCACGCCGCTCGTCCCGTACATGGTCTCCACGATCTCGAGCGTCGGAGCGATCCGGAACGGCGCGCGCGAACGTCTCCAGCACGACCGCCGCTTCCACGCCGACGACTGAGCCGAGGCCGTCGGGCACGTCGGAGGGGGGCGCCCGGGGGCGTCTCCAGGCGCCCCGCATGCGCCGCGAGCCGACCCCGGGAGCCCGTCCCTGGGTTAGACTCCGGGGCCCATCATCCGGACCCGAGAGCCGAGGGAGCCCCATGAGCAAGACGGAATACGACGTCATCGAAGCGGACGACGTCTCGAACTGGTCGACGGAAGCCGCCGCCGCCGATGTCGTGATCATCGGCCTCGGCTGCGCCGGTGTCTGCGCCGCGATCGAGGCACGCGAAGCCGGGGCGGACGTGCTGGTCTTCGAGCGCGCGAGTGGCGGCGGCGGGGTGACGTCCATGGCGGCGGGCCACGTCTATCTCGGTGGCGGCACGCGGGTCCAGAAGGCGGTCGGCGTCGAGGACACCGTCGAGGACATGTTCACCTACCTGATGATGAACACCCCGGAGCCCGACGAGGAGAAGATCCGGCTCTACTGCGAGGAGTCCGTCGATCACTTCGACTGGCTGGTCGATCGCGGCGTGCCCTTCAACGACACCATGTACAAGGGCAAGCACGTCATGCAGATGACGGACGAGTGCCTGATCTGGTCGGGAAACGAAGAGGTCTATCCGTTTCGCGAGAAGGCGAAGCCCGCGCCCCGCGGCCACAAGGTCGCGCAGGTGGGCGAGGGCGGCGGCGCCCTCATGATGGAGAAGCTGGTCGCGAAGGCGGGCGACCTCGGCGTGCGCTTCGTCTACGACGCGCACGTCCACCAGCTGGTTCGCGAGAACGGGAAGATCGCCGGCGTGACCTACCGCGTCTTCGGCGAGGACAAGGGCAGCGTCCGGGCGGACAAGGCCGTGATCCTCGCGGCGGGCCAGTTCACCGAGAACGACGAGATGCTCGAGGAATACCTGCCGGAGCTGCTCGTCGATGGCTACACGCGACAATTCACGCCGAACGACGACGGGGCCGGGCATCAGCTCGGCAAGGCCGCCGGCGGCGTCCTCAAGCACATGGACGGTGCCCTGGTGACCGCCGCGTTCTACCCGCCGGAGAGCCACATCAAGGGCATCCTGGTGAACCAGGAGGGCCAGCGGTACTGCGCCGAGGACTCCTACCACTCCCGCTCCAGTCTCATCACGACCCAGCAGACCGACCGCAAGGGCTGGTTGATCCTGGACGAGGCGACCTATCAGCCCGATCCGCCGGCGTGGGGCGCCTATCCGCTCGTCGATGCCTTCGAGTCGATCGAGGAAATGGAGCAGGCGCTCGGCATGCCCGAGGGCGCGCTCCAGAAGACGGTCGCGAGCTACAACGAGCATGCAGCGAAGGGCGAAGACCCTGACTTCCACAAGAAGGACAAGTGGCTTCAGCCCCTGGACCAGGCGCCCTATGCCGCGCTCGACGCGTCGGTCGGTGCGGCGACCTACATGAGCTTCACGCTCGGCGGACTCGACGTGACGATCGACGGCGAAGTCAGGACCGCGGACGGCGCGACCGTCCCCGGGCTCTTCGCGATCGGCGGATGCGCGTCGAACATCGCCCAGGACGGGACGGGGTACTCGAGCGGCACGTGCATCGGAGAAAGTACTTTCTTCGGAAGACGCGCCGGCAGAGCCGCCGCGTCTTCGTGAGCTGAAGGCTCTCTTCGGAAGACGTACCGGCAGAGCCGCCGCGCGGGGCTGAAATCGATTTTCGATTCCGGTTCGTTCGACTTTCGGTTCGAGATCTCTATGCTTCGCGCACCAAGGGGAGACGAATCCATGCAGGGCGATCCGGAAGTCATCGAAGCACTCAACGACGTGTTGACCGCCGAGCTCACGGCGATCAATCAGTACTTCATCCATCACAAGATGTGCGAGAACTGGGGCTACAAGGTCCTCTCGGCGAAGAAGTACGAGGAATCGATCGAAGAGATGAAGCACGCCGACAAGGTGATCGCGCGGATTCTCTTCTACGACGGCGTTCCCAACATGCAGCGGATGAACCCGGTCCGTGTCGGGGAGACGGCGATCGAGCAACACGAGCTCGATCTCGCCCTCGAGCTCGAGGCGATCAAGCGTCTGAACGACGGGATCGCCCTCTGTCGCGACAAGGGCGACAACGGAACCCGCGAGCTCCTCGACCACATCCTCCAGGAAGAGGAGGAGTCGGTCGACTGGCACGAAGCCCAGCTCCACCTCGTCAAGGAGATCGGCAAGGAGCGCTACCTCGCCGAGATGATCCACGACGAAGGCTAGGGGACTCAGTCCTCGAACGGGTCGACCAGAACGCGCGGGGGAATGACGCCCGCGTCGTACTGGGCCTGGATCTCGTCCATCATCGCCATCGCTTCGGGAGTGGCGGCGATCTTCTGGAAGTTCCGCTGCTCGTTGGCCAGCGCTTCGGTCAGCGGAAGGTCCTCCGACTCGGAGAGGACCTGCTTCGCCAGGGCGAGGGCGGCGGCGGGCCGCTCGGCGAGGCGCTTCGCCCAGGCGACGGCGACCTCGGTCGCGCGTCCTTCCGGGACGACGCGGTTGATCGCGCCGAGCGCATAGAGGCGAGACGCCGAGACCACCGCGCCGTCGAGGACGATCTCCGACGTCGCCGTGCGTCCGATCAGCTTCGACAGCCGGGCGATTCCGCCCAGTCCCGGGATCAGCCCGGCCAGGATCTCCATCTGGGTGAACCGCGCCTGAGGCTCGGCGACGCGCAGGTCACAGGCCCATCCGAGCTCGCAGCCTCCGCCACCGCAGTCCCCGGAGATCGCCGCGATCGAGACCAGCTCGCTCTTCGAGAGCAGATCCGAGGCGCGAAAGAACCCGGCGCCGCTCCCGCTCGTCGGTGCGCCGCGGAACATCGCCGTCAGGTCGGCGAGGGAAGCGTGGCCCAGCCAGTGCCCCGGGACGTCGGAGGCGAGCACGACGACCCGCGCGCCGGCGTCGCGCGCCTGCTCGAGCTGATCGGCCAGCTGGTCGACGCACGCGAAGGTGCAGGGATTGGGCGGCGGCCCGGTGACCGTGAGGAGGGCGACGCCGTCGGCCTCGAAGCTCGTCCGTACCCGCTCCTCCCTCGCGCTCATTGGGCGACTCCTCGTCTCGGATCGCCGGGACGGGCGACCTCCCCGGAATGATATGCTCGAGGCAGCCGGCGAGCACGCGGCGGACGGAGGAGACCCGAGCATGAGCGACGAGCAGACGCAGCGCGGTGGATTCGACATGCGATCCCTCGCCGGGGACCGCTACCCGCCGCCGGATTGGCACCTCGAGAAGATCCAGGAGGAGATGAGCTGCCCCGAGCCCAAGCATCGGATGATGCGCGTGATCAAGCGCATGGGTGAGCAGGTCGTCCCGGACTTCTCGGACATCGACTGGGACGTCGAGCTCGCCGCGTTCGGAGACATCGACTACCCGACCTACTACCGCCAGCCCTTCCACAGCGTGCCGGGCGGCTACCTCTCCGAAGCGGCGGCGGTCGGGGATCGCGGCGCGATGGAGGCGATCTACGAGGAGGCCCACCCGCGCAAGTCGCTCGGCGTGCGCGACGAGCTCGCGGCCCTGGTTCCGCAGGACGCTCGGCTGGTCGTCGATCTCGGCGGTGGGACCGGTGACCTCGGCGCGGCGATCGCGCGGCGCCTTCCGGACGCGGCGGTCCGCTCGATCGATGCCTCGCCCTTCATGGTGATCGCCGGGCGCGTCCAGAACGCGGACGTCGGCAACCTGCGCCTGGATCAGGGATTCGCGGAAGCGACCGGCCTCGAGGACGGGAGCGTCGACGCCGTCGTCATCACCCTCGTCTTCCACGAGTGCCCGGACAAGATCAAGCGCACGATCCTCGACGAAGTGAAGCGGATCCTCCGACCCGGCGGGACCCTCGTTCTCACGGACACGCCCCACGACGACCTCCACGACTACCGCGGTTTCTACGAGCCCTACAAGGAGCAGTGGCTGGTCTGGGACGAGACGGTCGTGCTCGGCGAGGCGGGCTTCGTCGGGATGGAGCGCCGCGACGTCGCACCGCCCCTCTGGAGCGTCGTCTGCACGAAGCCCGCTGATTGATCGCCTGCGGGCGCTCGGCGACGGGGGCGCGCGAGCGGTGGGCTGCTGCCGAGTCCAGCGCTATTCGGTGATGCAGTAGAAGACCGTGCCTACGCACGTGTCCCCCCTCGACGGTTTCGACGGCGACGCCGAGGCTCGCCACGCAGGGCGTGTCCTCGAGCGTGCGTTCGAGGGCGGTGGGATCGATCGCGGGGCCGGTTCGGCGGAGAGCAGGACGGGGCTCCTGGCAGCGAATCCGGGAGGGCATCGCGAATCCGAGGCCGCCAGCACGGAGCGCCCGGCTTCTCTATCGTGACCCCGCCCCGACGAGGTCGGGCGTCGCTGAGGAGATCGGATCGATGACGGACCGCGCGCGTGATCGACTCGTCTCGGGAGAGGCCTGGGACGACTTCTGCGAGACGCTCAAGGTGGCGGGTCGCGTGATCGAAGGTTTCGGCGACGAGCCCTCCGATCTCGAGCGCGCCGAGTGGTATCGCTTTCTCTCCCGCCTCACGCGCAACGGCTTCGAGCGCATGGTGGAGAACTGCGAGCCGGAGCGACCGCGGCTGCGGGACGCGCCGTGGCGCCAGAGCATCAACGTCCAGAGCCCCGATCAGGATCACCTGATGTGCGAGTTCGTCGACGGAAGCCACGAGTACCGGATCCGCGGCAACCGCGGGACGCTGCCGTACTTCGTGGTCGCGACCTGGGCGGCGCCTCAACCCGCCGACCTCGGTGCCCGCGACTGGGCGGGGGCCGGCGTCGCGTCGCTTCCCGAGTTCGACCCGACGAATCTCACGACGACGTCCTTCCTCTCGAGTCGGGAGCTCGAGTTCGACGCGAACGGGAACTTCGAGCTGATCCTCTCGCAGTCGCCGCCCGAGAAGAACGGGCTCGCGCTCCAGCCGGAGACGACGGGCCTGCTGATCCGGACCGTCTACAACGACCGCAGCACGGTCGTCCCCCCGACCTTCGAGATCGAACGTCTCGACCAGCCGGCACCGCGACCGATCCGGGCGGCCGAGATGAGCGAAGGCCTCGCGAAGACCGCGCAGATCGTGCTCGGCTACGCGGAACTCGTTCGCGCCTGGTGGTTCGACAACCTCTCCCAGCGTCCGAACACGATCGACTTCTCCGAGGCGACCTACCTGAGCAACGGCGGCGTGCTCGATCGGCTCCACGGCTTCGGCTGTTGGCGCAAGCCGAAGGAGACGGCGCTCGTCGTCCGCTTCACGCCCGCCGAGTGCGAGCACTGGATCCTCCAGGTCTGCAATCGATGGCAGGAGAACCTCGACGTCTACGAGGACGGCCAGGGCTACATCACGAAATTCAAGGCGGCGTTCGAGGAAGACGGGTCGATCCTCGCGGTGATGGCCGACCGCGACCCCGGGATCGGCGGCAACTGGATCGACACCTTCGACCACGAGGCAGGGGTGTTCAGTCTCCGGCTGATCCAGACCGAGGGCGCGCCCGCAGTCACGATCCAGGAGGTCCCGCTCGCGGCGCTCGAGGAGAAGGGGATCGCGGCCCTCGACGCCGTCGAACCGATCCTGAGCGGCGGGCCCTCGGCGACTTGAGCACGCAGGCTGCGCGAGCCGGGCAGTCCGGCGATCGAACGGGCCCGGAGCTCGCACGGGTCCTCGGTTTCCGGGACCTGCTCTTCATCGCGATGGGCCAGATCATCGGCGCCGGCGTCGTCGCCCTGACGGGCGTCGCCATCGGCATGACCGGTCCCGCCGTCGTGCTCGCCTATCCGGCGGCGGCGCTCTTCTCGATCGTGGTGGCGCTTCCGATCGTGATCGCCGGCGGCGCGCTCCCGACCGTCGGCGGATTCTACGTGTGGACCTCGCGACTGGGCGGGGCGTGGATGGGGTCCGGGGTCCTGATGCTGATCCTGCTGGCCAGCATCAGCCTGGGCCTCTACGGAACCTCTTTCGGCCTCTACTTGAATCCGATCCTGCCCATCCTCTCGGTGAACGGCTGGGGGATCGTGGTGCTCGTCGTGCTCTTCGGGGCGAACCTCCTGGGGCTCCGGATGGCCGCGGGGGTCCAGTCGGTGCTCGTTCTCGTGCTGCTCTCGGCGCTCGCGATCTATGCGGGCTTCGCTCTCCCCGAGGTCGATCCGGCGCGGCTCGATCCGATGATGCCCCACGGTGTCGGCGGGTTCCTTTCCGCGATCTTCCTGCTCAAGTTCGCGACCGGGGGCGCGCACCTCGTGGTCGGCCTCGGGGGGGAGGTCGAGAACGCCGAGCACACCCTGCCGCGTGTGATGGTCCTCGCGACGTTGATCGTCGCGGTCTTCTACGCTGGGATCGCGCTGGCGGCGGTCGGCGTCGTGCCCTGGCGCGAGATGGTCGACCAGCCGCTGACCGTGGCAGGCCGGGCCTTCCTTCCGGGCTGGGCGCTGACCTATTTCCTGGTCGGCGGCGCGGGCATCGCGATCGTGACGACCCTCAACGCCCAGTTCATCCAGCTCCCACGCAACTTCCTGGTCGCCGCCTGGGACGGCTTGCTCCCCGAGTCGCTCGGGCGGCTCAACCGGTTCGGTGCGCCCTGGGTGATCCTGTCGATCATGGCCGTGATCGGGCTCGTTCCCCTCGTCGCGGGTCTCGACATCAGCGCGATCGCGCGGGCGACGACGATCGCGGCGACCCTTCCCGCGCTCTTCGTCTACTGGGCCGTCCTGCGGATCCCGAAGGCCCACCCGGAGCGCTTCGCGCGCTCGATCCTGCGGCCCGGGCCGCTCGGGATGGGGGCGCTCTTCGTCTTCTCGGAGATCTCGGCGATCCTGGGCGTGATCCTGCTCGGGCGCGATCTGCCCGTGGGCGTGGTCCTGGGGCTCGCGGGAGGTGCCGTCCTCGCGTTCGCCTGGTACCCGATCCGTCGTCGATTGCTCGCGCGGAGAGGTGTCGATCTCGAGGCCCGGATGCGCGACCCGGCCATCCTGGTCGGCGAGGCCGACTCGCGCGACGTCGTCGGGCAGGACGGTCAGTTCAGACGCGGGCCTCCGGCCAGAGCCGAAGGAAGTTCTCGCTGAAGAACTTCGTCTGCGCTTCGGCGGAGACGCTCGCGACGGACCGCTCGAACTTCCCGATCGGATCGCGGCCGCCTTCGACGTGGGGATAGTCGCTCGAGAAGAGGTAGAGCTCTTCGTTCGAGTCGGCGATCAGCTGCGCCACGTCTTCGTGAGGGAAGGGCGTGAAGCCCATTTGCGCCGTGAGCTGCTCCGAGGGCTTGCGTTCGAAGCGAACGCTCTTGTCCACGCGCCCATAGATGCTCGTGACCGAGTCGAGTCGTCGCAGCATCTCGGGAACCCAGCCCGCACCGAGCTCGACGGCCGCGCCGCGCAGCGTAGGATGCCGTTCGAAGACCCCGTCGAGGAGCAGCACGGAGAGGAAGGCTTCCGGCGTCTGGTGCATGAGTGCGGCGTCCTTCGTCCGGACGTTCTCGCCGCCCCCGAAGAAGTCCTTGACCTTGCTGCGGCCGTTGTTGCTCCAGGCCTTGAGCGAATGGAGCGGGGAACCCCCGACGTGGAGTACGAAGGGGACGCCGGCTTCCGCGAGTCGCGCCCAGAAGGGCTCGAGGTCGACGTGGCCGGGAGAGATGTCGATCGGAGCGCGGTGGGGCACCCAGATCGCTTCGAGACCCGCCTCGATCGCGAAGTCGAGCTCCGCGATCGCGGCGGCGGGATCGTCGAGGGCGCAGACACCGACGCCCATCAGGCGATCGTCGTCCCCGCAGAACGCGGCCATGTGCCGATTGTGGGCCCGCGCGGCGCCGTATTTCCATCGGGTCGACTTCTTCGAGCTCGGGTGGAAGGGCGAGACGACGCTGTGGGTCGCGAAGACGAGCTGCTTCTTGAACCCGAGCAGATCCATCGCCTGGGTCCGCTGCGCGCCGTCGAAGGCGCCGAGTGCGTGGATCTCCTTCGACTTCGCGATCAGCTCGTCGCCGTAGGCGAGGTGCTCGGCGACGTGTTCGGCGCTGTGTCCGCCGTCCCGCAGGTAGGCGTCCACGTCCTCCTGCTTGTTCATCGACGCCGTGTAGTCGATCAGCGGCAGCTCGTCGCGGAGGTCCGGGTCCGCGTAGACGCGCAGGAAATCCGGCAGCTCCATGATGTGGCTGTCGGCATCGTAGTAGGGGCGGGCATCGGGGGCGTAGACCATGGGGTTCTCCTCACTCGTCGTAGCGACCGACCACGCCGGCCGCGCGCCAATTCGCCACCTGCTCGGCGCTCGCGCCGATCTCGCCGAGGACCTCGTCGGTATGGGCACCGAGGGGCGGGGAGGGCAGCCGCGCGCCGAGCGGCGTCGCGTCCATCTTGAGCGGCGTCGTCGCTGCGCGATAGCGGCCGAGGGCGTGGTGTTCGAACTCGCGGATATAGCCGTTCGCGACCGCCTGCTCGTCGTCGAAGATCTCGTGGGGGAAGTTCATCTGGGCGCAGGGGACGCCGTGCTCGCGCAGGTGGGAGAGCCACTCTTCGGTGTCGCGGGTGGCGAAGAGCGCTTCGGCTTCTTCCTGCAGGAGCTCGAGGGCCCTCCGGCCGCGAGCGTCGGACGGGTCGAACCCGTGCAGGCCGCGTGGATCGACCAGCCCGGTGGCCTTCCGGAAGCGCTCGTTCAGGCGCGGGGAGAGGCAGCCCACGGAGAGGAACCCGTCCCGGGTGCGGTAGTGCCGGAAGTAGATGTTCCCGGCCGGCCAGCCGCCGAAGTGATCGCGAAACTCGGTCTGTTGGGCGTCGAACCCGGCGCCGGTCGCCCGCAGCTCGGCCAGCCGCTCGGCGAACGCGTCCATGTGGTCCCCATCGAGGTCCTCAAAGCGGAAGATCATGTTGGAGATGAGGCCGAGCGCGGTGTGGAAGAGGGAGGTCTCGACGCGCTGGCCCGCCCCGGTGCGGTCGCGGTGGCGGACGGCGGTCACGACGGCGAGGGAGGAGAGCATGCCGGTCACGATGTCGGCGAGGGCGGGGCGAACGAAACGCGGCGTCGTGCCGCTCTCGTCCGGTGACGCCAGCAGGGCCGACAGGCCCGAGAGCCCCATGGCGACGACGTCGTAGCCGCCGTCCATCGCGAGCGGTCCCTGCGAGCCGTAGGGGGAGTTCTCCAGATAGACGAGGCGCGGGTTCACTTCCCGGAGGCGCGCGTAGTCGAGGCCGTAGCGCGCGACGTCCGACCCCTTCATGGAGACGAGGACGATGTCGGCCTCCGTGACGAGCCGGTCGATCACGTCGCGGCTCTCCGGGTGGGTGAGGTCGAGGCAAAGGCTCCGCTTGCCGCGGTTGCACATCGCGAAGTCGCGACCCTCGTGCTTCACGTGGGTCCGGTTCTGCAGACGGTAGGTGTCCCCACGTCGCGGCTCGACCTTGACCACGTCCGCGCCCATGTCCGCGAGGACCTTGCCGCAGTAGGGAATCGCCAGCGCTTGCGCGAACTCGATCACGCGGAGGTCGTGGAGAGCGCCCTGCGGCGCGTTCGTCGACTCGCAGCCCATCGCGGGATGCTACCGCGCCGGATTCGGCCCGCCGCCGGTGAATCCCGACTCGGCGTCGCGGTCGAACGGGTATGTTTGGTCCGGGGTCCGTGCGGCGTCTGCCGTGCCGGGCCGGGAGGGAGCCATGCTGCGCGACCTGGTCGAGAACGCGAACCAGTACTTCATCCGCCAGAAGAAGGAGTGGACGGAGATCCTGGTCGACTTCGAGACCCGCAATCAGTATCAGATCCTGTCGGAGGACCAGACGGAGGTCGGAACGATCTCGGAGATCTCGAGCGGGATCGGCGGCTTCATGAAGCGGAACTTCTTCGGCTCCCACCGCTCTCTCGACGTCCGCGTGCACGACGCCGATGGTTCCCCGGTCCTCCGTCTGGAACGGCCCTTCTTCTTTCTGTTCTCGTCGCTCGAGGTCCTCGCCGAGGGCGGGGCGCGACTCGGTCGCGTCGAGCGCCGCTTCGGAATCCTGTACAAGAAATACGACCTGCTCGACGAGCACGGCCACTGCTTCGCCCGGGTCGCGAGCCCGCTCTGGCGGCTGTGGACCTTCCCCGTGGACCACGAGCGGGAAGGCGGGAAGGCAGAGGTCTCGAAGAAGTGGGGCGGGGCGCTGCGTGAGATCTTCGCGGACGCGGACACGTTCCGGGTGGTGATCGAGAGCGGGACCTGGACGGGGCCCGAGCGCTGGGTCCTCTTCGCCGCGGCGATCTCGATCGACTTCGACTTCTTCGAGAACAACCAGGGCTCGGACGGATTGCTGTCCTTCGGCGACTAGTCCATCGGCGCTTCGCGCCTCTCGAAGCGCCCCTTGGAGGGCGCTCCTTGCGCTGAAGGCTCGGGGAGGTGGCTCGGGACTCAGGCCTTGCCGAGGACCATGCCGCCGCGGCCGCCGGCGACGAGGGCGTGCTCGGCGCCTTCGACCTGGTTGGCGGCTTCGCCGCGGATCTGGCGGACGCCTTCGAGGATGTTGTTGACGCCGTGGATGTAGGCCTCGCCGAGGAGGCCGCCGTGGGGGTTCACGGGGATCGTACCGCCGAGCTCGATGTGGCCGTTCTTGACGAAGTCGACGCTCTCGCCGGCCTTGCAGAAGCCGTAGCCCTCGAGCTGCATGAAGACGATCGGGCTGAAGTTCTCGTACATCGTGGCGACGTCCATGTCCGAAGGGCCGAGCCCCGTCATCTCCCAGAGCCGGCTCGCCGCGCGGTAGTTCTCCTCGTAGCGGGAGAGGTCGTCCTGGTAGTAGTTGAACATGACGTGGCCATGGATCAGCTGGGCGTCGACGATTCCGCGGATCGAGACCGCGGGCTTCGCCAGGTCCTTGGCGCGTTCGGGCGTCGTGATCACCAGCGCGACGCCGCCGTCGCTCTCCTGGCAGCAGTCGAGCAGGCGCAGGATCGGCTCGACGATCCAGCGCGAGCTCTGGTGGTCTTCCAGGGTGATCGGCCGCTCGTAGAACCAGGCGGCGGGGTTCGTCGCCGCGTGCTTGCGCGCGACGACGGGGTAGTGGCCGAAGTCCTCGTTGGTGAATCCGTATCGATCCATGTAGCGCTGGAACGTGAGCGAGTAGATCTTGGCCGGGGTGTCGAGGCCGAAGGGCAGGTACCAGTTCCAGCCGACGGTCGTCCCGGGATCCTGGGGCTGGCCGAACCGGTGGCCCGAGCGCTCGTTGAAGGCGCGCCACACGAGCATGTGCTTCGCCGCGCCGCTCGCGACTGCGGCGGCAGCCTGCATGATCGTCGTGTTCGCGCCGGCGCCGCCGAAGGGGGCCCGCGACCAGTAGTTGACTTCCTGGATCCCGAGGGCCCGCATCAGCAGGAGCTCGTCGCTCGAGTCGAGGGTGAACGTCGCCATCCCGTCGATGTCGGCCGGCTCGAGTCCGGCATCGCGAATCGCGGCGAGGCTGGCCTCGGCGGCGAGCTGGAGCTCGCTCCGGCCGGAGTTCTTCGAGAACTCGGTCTGGCCGATCCCGACGATCGCGGCCTGGTCGCGGAGGGTACGCTCCGTCATCCGCCGTCTCCGGTGGGGCGGAACTGCGGAAGGATCTGGGGGGCCTCGCGGTTCATACTCGGGAACTCGACCCAGGTGAGCTCGACCGGGAGGCCGAAGCGGACGTCGTCGAGCGTGCACTCGACGAGGTTCGCCACGAACCGCACGCCTTCTTCGAGGTCGAGGACGACGATGATCCGCGGCGCGGCGTCGGGCTCGGTCGGGTGATGGGAGACGAGCCAGCTGTAGACCGTGGCGCGCCCGCTCGCTTCCTGTGTGTCCCACTCGAGGGCGTTGCACTCGGCGCACATCGGCGCTGGGGGCTGCCGGAGCGCGCCGCAGGCGGTGCATTTCTGGAGCAGGAACCGCTTTTGCGCGACCCCGTCCCAGAAGAACTGGTCGACGCCGTCGGGCGTCGGCGCGATCACACTCGGGGTGGAGTCCGCCACGCCTAGAGGTTCCAGACCCGCGTCGCGTTGCCGTGGACGATCTTCGCGCGGTCCTCGGCGGGAATCCCGTCGAACATGTTGTTCACGATCTCCCGCGAGCGCGGCCAGCTCGTGACCGGGTGGGGATAGTCCGAGGACCACATAATGTTGTCGACGCCGAGACGCTCGGTCGCGAGGCGATAGGCGTTCGGCTCGTCGATGAAGGTCAGGAACACGTTCTGGTGGAAATAGTGGCTCGGCGGCTTCGAGATCGCCGGGAATTCGTAGCCCTGTCGCGCCTTCAGGTCGTCGACGATGTAGAGCCACCAATCGACCCAGCCGAGCCCGGGCTCGACGAAGACGACCTTGAGCTTCGGGAAACGCTCGAAGACGCCGCCCATGATGAACATGCCGAGGGGCTCGGCGGTCGTGAGGGCGACGGCGCCGACGAAGATGCCCTTCTGCGGGGTCGGGTCGCGCTGGGCGAGGCTCTCGAGCTGGGTGTTCAGCCCGATGTGGAGACAGACCGGGAGACCGGTCTCGCTGATGACCTGCCAGAGCGGGTCATAGCGGGTATCCCAGTAGTCGGGGAGGCCGAGCTCCGCCGGGTAGACCGGAAGCTGGAGGGACTTGCCGCCGGTTTCGGCGACCCACTTCACCTCGGCGACGGCGGCCTCGATGTCGTGGATCGGAATCTGGTACGACACGACCATGCGTTCGCGATCGATCTCGGCGAAGTCGTGCATCGTCGTGTTGAAGGCGCGGGTCGCCTCGCGGTTGCCCTCCTTCAGCAGGTAGAGGTAGCGGAAGGCGCTCACCTCGCAGTACATGACCGACTTCTCGATCCCGTCCGCGTCGAGATCCTCGAGGCGGGCCTTCGCGTCCGTGTGGCCCGGCCGCCCGGCGGCGGGGTAGTTGCGACCCTCGAGCGAGTCCATCCGCCGGACCTCGGCGTCGGGCAGGTCCTGCTGCTTCCGCCAGAGCGCGTTCGCCTCGGAGCTCATGGTCTTCGCCATGCCCATGCCGAACTCCATCAGCGCGGCGTCGTAGGCGCCGTGGTACTTCGAGGCGAGGTTCGCCTTGATGGCGTCGTGGGCGAGGTCGACGTGGTCGTCGGACGAGATCAGGCGTTCGGCTGCGGCCATCGGGAGGGCCCTCCAGCGGCGGATGCCCACGCGCGGTGGGCGGTCCGGATCGGGTTCGCCCCACCTTGATACCCGCCTGGCGGAAAATAGACAAGGGCCTTTCGTATTTTTCGCGGACGGTCTAGCCTTGGTGCCGCACGCCGGACGAGGGCCGGCGAGGCGGAGGAGAGACGTGTGAGCGGCGACGGCCCGCAGAAGACGACGCCGACGGCGAACGG
The DNA here is from genome assembly GCA_024742285.1 of bacterium. Lineage (NCBI taxonomy): Bacteria > bacterium. The sequence continues at coordinate 72,093 of JANSYR010000005.1, forward strand.
ACTGCTGCGCCACCTGATCGGTGCGGCGAACGCGATCCGGGGAGAGATCGGCGCCGAGATCGAGGGGCTGGGCCACGAGTATTCTCCCGCCGCCTCGCATCTGATCGTGAACCTCCCCTCCGAGGGGCTCGGGATGTCCGAGCTCGCGGATCGCCTCCGGCTCACGCCTCAGCGGACCGGGCAGCTGGTCCAGAATCTCGAGTCTTTCGGCTACGTGGAGCGGATCCCGGAGCCCGAGGACGGGCGGGCCCGTCGCGTCGTCTTCACCGACCGCGGCCGGGAGCTCCTCGCCGACATCGATCGGATCGACGAGCGATATACGAAGCTCGTGGCCGAACGGCTCGGCCCCGAGCGATTCGCGCGGCTCTGTGAGGACGCCGAGTTCCTGGACCGCGCATTCCGCGACGACGATGAGTTGATCGACCTGCGACGCTGATCACGAACGCCGACCGCCACGACGCGGCGGCGGGGAGTTCGAATGGTTCTGCTCAGCCTCGACATCGACGGAACGCTCGAGGTCGGGGACCCGCCCGGCTGGATCCCGCTCAGCTGGATCCATCGCGCGCAGGCCCTGGGCTACGTCGTCGGCTCGGCCTCCGATCGGACCAAGAGCGACCAGCGCCTGCTCTGGGAGCGCCACGGGATCGTCCTCGACTTCATCGACCACAAGCACAAGCTCGACGAAGTGAAGGCACGCTTCCCGCACACGACGCGCTGGATCCACATCGGCGACGGCGAGGCGGACTCGCTCTACGCGCGGATGCACGGCTTCGAGTTCCACTTCGTGGACGCCGTCCCGGAAGAGGGCTCGCCGGGCTGGATCTTCTAGCGCCAGGGGATCGCTAGCGACCGGGGCGCGCCGGCGGCGCCGCCGACATCGGCGGCGCGGGCTCCAGGTCCGAGCAGGACTCGAAGTAGCCGCAGCGCGGACAGCGGATCTTGCACTTGAGGCCGTCCATGGGCCCCGTGCAGTTCGGACAGACGTAGCGGCTCGCGTCTTCGCTCATGATCCCCCCTGTCGAGGCCGGAGCGTAGCTGCTCGATCAGGCCGCGTCGCCGCGCGCGGGGTCTCCCGGCGCACCGGTGAGCTGCATGCGCGCGAGATCCGCATAGAGCCCGCCCTCGGCAACGAGCGCTTCGTGGCGTCCGCTGGACACGACCCGCCCGCCGTCGACGACCAGGATGCGGTCGGCGCCGCGAACCGTCGCGAGCCGGTGGGCGATCACGATCGTCGTGCGGCCCTTCATCAATCGCTCGAGGGCCTGCTGGACGAGTCGCTCGCTCTGGGAGTCGAGGCTGCTCGTCGCTTCGTCGAGGAGCAGGATCGGCGCGTCCTTCAAGACCGCGCGGGCGATCGCGACGCGCTGACGCTGGCCTCCGGAGAGGGTCATGCCGTTCTCGCCGAGCATCGTGTCGTAGCCCCGCGGCAGGTCGCGCACGAACTCGTCGACGAGCGCGACGGCCGCCGCGGCCTCGACTTCCGCATCGGTGGCCTCCGGCCTGCCATAGCGGATGTTCTCCCTCAGGTTCTCCGTGAAGATCGCCGTTTCCTGGGGAACGATCGACATCCGTGCGCGGACGTCGCGCGGATCGGCGTCGCGCACGTCGACGCCGTCGACGCGGATCGCGCCGGCCTGGGGGTCGTAGAAGCGGAGCAGCAGGCGGAGGACGGTGCTCTTGCCGGCGCCGGAGGGGCCGACGATCGCGACGGTCTCGCCGGGATCGGCTCGGAAGCCGAGGCTCGAGAGGGCTGCGACTTCGGGCCGGGTCGGGTAGCGGAAGTCGACGCCCGCGAACTCGACGAGGCCGACCGGCGGCTCCGGGAGGGCGACGGGGTTCGCGGCGATCTCGATCTCGGGCTCGACCCCGAGCAGCTCGAAGAGCCGCTCGGCGGCACCTGCGGCGAGCTGCACGTCGCCCCAGACCTCGGCCACCGCGGCGAGGGCGACCGCGCTCATCAGCGCGTACATCACGAAGGAACTCAGGTCGCCGCCGGTCATCGAACCTTCCAGCACGTCGCGGGCGCCGATCCAGACGATCGCGATCACGAAGGCGAGGACGAGGGACATCACGAGGGCGGTCAGGCCGGCGCGCGCGATCATCCGCGCCCGGGCCGCGTCGAAGGCGACTTCGACGACGTTCCGGTAGCGGCTTCGATCGGCCGCCTCGTGGGTGAAGGCCTGGACCGTCTGGATGAACGAGAGCGCTTCGCTCGCGAACACGTTCGTGTCGGCGAGCGTGTCCTGACTGCGGCGACTGAGTCGCCGCACGAGCCGACCGAAGAGCAGGAGCGGCGCGAGAATCAGCGGGATCGCGATCAGCACGAGGCCGGCGAGGCGCGGGCTCGTCCAGAAGAGGAGGGCGGTCGCGCCCACGAGCATGAAGGCGTTGCGGAGGGCGATCGAGACCGTGGAACCGACGACGGTCTTGATCAGCGTCGTGTCCGTCGTGAGCCGCGCCTGGATCTCGCCCGTGTGGTTCTTCTCGAAGAACGCGGGGCTCTGGCCGACGATGTGGTCGAAGACCGCGGCGCGCAGGTCGGTCACGACGCGCTCGCCGATCCACGAGACCAGATAGAACCGGATCGAGCTGGTCAGGCCGGCCAGCAGACCCACGCCGATCAGGACGAGGAAGGTCCGGTCGATGGCGCCGGCATTTTCCTGTCCGAAGCCCGTGTCGATCACGGCGCTAAAAGCCATCGGGAAGGAGAGGGTGACCGCGGTCGACGCGACGAGTGCGATCAGCGCCAGGATCGCCGTGCCCTTGTAGCGCGCCACGAAGGGAAGCAGCCCGCGAAGGGGCTTCAGGTCCTTGCCCTTCGGGCGGCGGCGCGCCGTCTCGTCGTCCGACGCGGTCGCCGGGTCGACGGGGGCAGCGGCAGCGCCCTCGGTCTGGGCGATCTCCTCGACCGGGTCGGCGTCGACGGGCGGGATCGCGTCGGGTGTGGAGGCGGAGCTGCTCAAGTCGGGTCCAATCGGGGCGCGGGCGCGCGGGCGGAGTCTAACGCCTGCGTCGCTCCGGCGTCGGATCCCTGGGCTAGGCTCGAACGCTCGCGCGAAGCAGGGGGACGGGACCGAGATGGATCGAACGTTGAAGGGCAGGGTGGCGCTCGTGACCGGGGCCGGACCGGGGATCGGTCGTTCGACCGCGATCGCCTGCGCCCGGGACGGGGCGGACGTCGTCGTGGCCGCGCGGCGGCGGGAACCACTCGACGAGCTGGCGAAGGAGATCGCCGAGGAGACGGGCAGGCGAACGCTTGCGATCCCCTCCGACCTGACGGACCTCGAGGCGAGTGCAGCGCTCGTCGAGCGGACGATCGACGAATTCGGCCGCCTCGACGTGCTGGTGAACGTCGCGACGGCGAGCTTCTTCCGCGGGAAGCTCGTCGACAACGACTGGTCGACCTACTCGGACTCGGTCCAGATGAACGTGATCGGGACGATGAAGCTCTGCGCCGATGCCGCCCGGAAGATGGCCGAAGCGGGCGGCGGCTCGATCATCAACATCGGGACCCTCGCGACGACCGCGCTCCAGGCCCAGAACGGCGAGTACTCGTCGACGAAGCTCGCGATGGTCGGCTTGTCGAAGACCCTCGCGCGGGAGATGGGCGGGAAGAACGTTCGCGTCAACGTGGTCACGCCCGGGTACACGACCGGAGAAGGCCTCACGCGGCTCTTCGAAGAGATGGGCGCCCACGCCGGGGTCTCGGGAGACGAGATGAGCGCGCAGGTCGCGCGCGGCGTCGCGCTGAAGCGCCACGTCGATCCCGACGACATCGCCGAGGCGTGCGTCTACCTCGGCTCCGATCGGGCCCGCAACGTCACCGGGGTCGAGCTCCACGTGACCGCGGGCGCGATGATCGTCTGACCCCGGCCCACCTTCGTTCGGCGTCGTAGCGTCCGCTCGTCGCCCAGGAGTCTCCATGTCTGAGTCCGCCCACGTCACCATCGACGACCCCACCGAGGGGGTGCGTCGCTTCACGCTGAACCGACCCGAGAAGCGCAACGCGATGGACAATCGGCTGCGGCGTGAGCTGCTCGACGGGTTGCGCGCCGCGGACGAGGACGCCGCGATCAAGGTCTCGATCATCCGCGGGGCCGGGAAGTGCTTCTCGTCGGGCTACGACCTGGGCAGCGACCTCGGGAGCGACCAGCCCTACTGGACCTCCGAGGTCGGCATGAAGTGGGCGCGTCACGTGACCGCCGGCTGGACCTCGCTCTGGGATCTCTACAAGCCGGTGATCGCACAGGTCCACGGCTATGCGATGGCCGGGGGACTCGAGCTCGTCGGGGCCTGCGATCTCGCGTACGGAGCCGAGGATGCGAAGTTCTCGCATCCGGTCACGCGCTTCGCGTTGCCGGACTTCGACTGGTTCCCGACCCATCTCCCGCCGCGGGTCGCGATGGAGCTGCAGGTCGCCGGGCGCGTCTTCCTGGGGACCGAGGCGGCGCAGGCTGGAATCATCAACCAGGCATTCCCGGCCGAGGAGCTCGAGGCGAAGGTGCTCGAGATCGCGAGCCATATGGCGGCGACCCCGTCGGCGGTTCTCGCGGTCAACAAGCGCGCGGTCCACACGGCGATCGAGGCGCGCGGGGGGCGCTCGGTCATCCGAACCCTCGGTGATCTCCAGGCGGGGCCGCATCTCCAGTCCCTCGGCGGCGACGCGATCCTCGAGCAGGTGAAGAGCGGGAACAAACGATGAGCCACGTGCCCGCGCACAGTGGCGAGATCGATGCGGCGTGGCTGACCGATGCGCTCCAGCCGCGTCACCCGGGCGTCCGCGTGGCGTCGGTCGACCTCGCCGACAGCGCGGAGGTCACGAACTCGCACGCCTGGCTGGGTGTCCGCTACGCGCCGGATTCGAAGCCCGGCCCGACCTCGCTCTTCGGGAAGCTGCTGCCGAACGACCCGATGCGGCGGGTCGCGATCGCCCAGACCCGCATGGGGCTCCGCGAAGCGAAGTTCTACGACACCCTCGCGCCGAAGCTCTCGCTTCGCGTGCCCGAGGCCCACGTCGTCCGCTACGAGGAGGACGAGGGCGGCGCCTTCGTGATCCTCCTCGAAGACTTGAACGCGAGCGGGTGCACCGTGTCGAGCGGTCCCGAGAGCCCGACGCCGGACCAGGCCGCCCGGGCCCTCGAAGACCTGGCGGCGATGCACGTCCGCTTCGAGGATCCGGCCGTTCGCGAGAAGGAGGCGGGCTGGGTCACGCCGCCGGATCCGCCCAGCGACTACGGGGCCGTCCGGCTCCAGGAGGGCCTCGATCATCACCGCGACAAGCTGACCGACGCCTTCGCAGAGATGTCCGAGGTCTACATCGCGAAGCAGGACGCGCTTCATGCCGTCTGGGCGGCGGGGCCTCGAACCGTGATCCACGGCGATACCCACATCGGCAACGTCTTCTTCGACGGTGACACGGTCGGCTTCCTCGACTGGGGGATCATCACGCTCGCGAACCCGCTCCGGGACGTCAGCTACTTCCTCAACATGTGCCTGTCGGTCGAGGATCGCCGGGCCCGCGAAGGCGATCTGATCCGGCACTACCTGGGCGCGAGGAAGGCCCTCGGTGGACAGGAGATCGGCTTCGACGAAGCCTGGAAGACCCACCGCCTGCAGGCGAGCTATCTCGCCGTGGCCTCCTGTCAGATCGTGACGTTCCCGGAGGACGTCACGCCACGACGCAGGCAGTTCGCCGCGGCGTTCCTCGAACGGGCCAGCGCGGCCCTCGAGGATCTCGAGAGCCGCGCGGCGCTCCGGGAGTTCGCCGGGATCTGAGCTTCTGCACCGCGCGGGTGGCCGGGATCAGCCCGCGTCGCGCATTGCCTTCGTCACGTGCGACCACTTCTCGCGCATCGCCGGGTCGTCGAAATGGTCCGCCGCCGTGTAGGACGTGATCCGCACGTTCGGTGCGACGTCGCGGTAGGTCTCGACCAGCTTCGGCCCGAGATCGTTCCAGCTCGCCTCGACCACGTAGTGCGAGAGCACGTCGTCGGACATCAGGGCCTGCATGCCTGCAATGTCGCCCTTCCTCTGGAGGGCGCTCAGCTCCTGTCCCATGCCCTCGTAGCCGTGGTGCTCCATGATCGACTCGTAGCCCGGCGTCGAGCCGTAGAACGCGCACATCATGCGCGCGTGGTTGCGGGTCTTCTCGAGCTCTTCGTCCGTGTCGCCGACGGCGGTCATCACCGGGATCGAGAACGTGATCTCGTCGAGAGAGCGTCCGCTCCGCGCGCAGCCTTCCTCGATCGCGGTCCGCTGGGCCTCCTTCACGAACGACGGCGAGTGGAAGGGGTGGACGTGGATCCCGTCGGCGACCTCGCCCACGAGCCGGCTCATGTAGGGGCGGACGGCGGAGACGTAGATCGGCGGGGCGGGGACCTCGATCGGGCCCGGGCTCCACATGTCGGGCAGGAGCGAGAGGTTGTAGTACTCGCCCTCGTAGGAGAGCTTCTCTTCCTTGTTGAAGGCGCGGAAGATCGCCTTGACGCTTTCGACGTACTCCTTGAGGCGCGGTCCGGGGGGCGAGAACTCGGTGCTGTAGCGGCGCTCGATGTGTGCCTTGACCTGGGAGCCGAGGCCGAGGATGAAACGTCCGCCGGTCGACGCCGCGAGCTCCCAGGCGATCCCGGCGGTCACCATGGGGCTGCGCGGAAAGGCGACGGCGATGCCCGTGCCGATGATGAGGGACTCGGTCGAGAGGGCCGAGGCGGTGGCGGCGAGATAGGCGGAGCGACCGCCGTCGGTCCACCAGATCGCCCCGAAGCCCGCTTCCTCGACGTGTCGGGCGTGGGCGTAGCTGTCCTGGATCTTGCCCGGGTGGGCGATGATGTCGAGTTCCATCGGGTCGGATTCTCCTGCGACGCGGGTGGGTCGCGCCGATTCGGGTCGCCTAGCTGTGGGACCTACGCGGCTCGTTGACGGTATTCCCTGAGTCGCTGCATGGGCGTCTTCTTGCCGAGCGAGCGATGGGGTCGCTGGTGATTGTAGTGCTTGACCCAGGGTCGCAAGCTCTCGGCTCGCATCGCTGAGCTGCGGAACACGTAGCGGTAGGCCCACCGGCGCTTCATCGTCTGGATGAAGCGCTCGGCCTTCCCATTCGTACGCGGCGTATAGGGCCGTGTGAAGCTCTGTCGGATGCCCACGCTCTGGCAGAGCGCCGTGAAGGCGTTCGAGCTGTAGCACTTGGCGTTGTCGCTCAGAACGCGCCGAGGCTCGATCCCGAGACTTTGGAACCACCTGATCGCTCGCTGGAAGAACAGCGTCGCGTACCTCGCGTTCTCCGATGGATGGATCTCCGCATAGGCCAGGCGCGTGTGGTCGTCGACGCAGACGAAGACGACTTCGTAGCCGATGCCTCGGTTCTTCCGCTTTCGGTTTCCGTGGATGGCGTGGCCTACGCCCTGGATCTTCGCGTAGCGCTTCGCATCGATGTGCAGAAGCCCGCCCGGCACGTCGTGCTCGTAGCGCTTCGGCGGATCGAGCGCCTCCTGAAGCCGCCAGATCTTCCCGACGCCTTCCGCCTTCAAGCGCTTGGAGACGGTCGACACGGGGACACCGAGCTCCTGAGCGATCTCCCAGGCCGCTCGGCCGCGACGACGGAGCTTGACCATCCTCTGGACGAGCTTGGCGGGTGTCTTCGAGGGCTGTCGCTTCGCCGTAGACGGGCGGTCTTGGAGTCCCTCGTTTCCGTGTTCCTTGAAGCGGTTCAGCCACTTGTAGGCGGTCTGGCGGCTCACGCCTCCGGCGCGAGCCGCCTTGGCCACGGGCCAGTTCAGCTCGAGAACACGTCGGACGAGCAGACGACGGGACTTCGGGGTCAGCTTCGCGTTAGGATGCAACTGCACCTGAGATCTCCTTCTGTCGGAGTTGGAGTTGTGGTGAACCCCATTTCCGCAGTGGATTTCTCAGGTGTCAACAACCCGCTTGGGTCCCTCACCTAGCGCCCTTCCGGGTGCGCGGGCTCCATCGGGAAGTGGTTGAAGAGCACGTTGTAGGCGTGCCAGGTGTTCCAGTGTTCGGTCAGGTACTTGATGCGCCCTTCGTCGTCGAAGCGGAAGACGAAGCAGTAGACGTTCGTGTAGTCCCGTCCGCCGTGGGTCTTTGCGCGCATCGTGTGTTGCCGCACGACGTAGTCCCCGTCGGCGAGCACCACCTCGTCCTCGTTCCGGATCGTCGAGACGTCGTAGGCGTCCACGCCCCGGTTCGTCTTCTTCTCCGAAGGGCCGGAGGTGGCACCGGTCAGGATGCCGTGAATGGCGGCGCGCCCCTTGTGCTCCGTCTCGCCGCCTTCGCCCACGAAAGGCAGCCCGTTCCACCAGACCGCGTCCTCGGTGAAGAGCAGGGACTTGTCCTCGGGATTGGTCGTATCGAAGAGTCGGGCGACGACCCCCATGTTGCGCTCTTCTTCCGGCGTGTAGCGAGGCATGCCTGCATCCTCAGGATCTCGCGAGACAGGAGCGTCTCGGGAGGCCGATCGTACCGAATGTGTCGACGGCGACCGCGGGCGGCGACTGGCGCCTCGCGTCGGACCGGCTAGGACCGCTGCGCGTCGGTGAAGGCGATCCTTCGCGACCTCGACGTTGCCGGTTTGACGCGGCCTGGCGGATCGTCGAGAGTCGTGGGGCGGCGATCGTCTGATCCGCGACGCCAGGAGGCCGTTCATGATCTTCGACATCGATTCGCACTTCGAGCCCGGCAACGATTGGCTCGAGCCCTATCCGGCGCTCCGGGCGAAGCTCCCGAAATTCCATCCCGCGATCACCGCCGTCGAAGGGATCGCGGGCGACCTGCTTCGGATGGTGCCCGAGTCGGAGCGGCCGCCGATGGACGAGCTCGTGCCGCCGGGGCTCGCGATCCTCTTCGGCGAGGAGAAGGCGGGCGAGGCCGAACGTCGTGCGGAGTTCGAGGGCAAGAACCAGCGGGAGGTCGCGGACGCGGCGGCCCGCGTGAAGTGGATGGACGAGCAGGGCATCGACGTCCAGAACGTGATCTGTCTCGCGGGCTACGGCTTCGAACTCGCGATCGGGGACCAGGATCTGCCGCTCCTCCAGGAGATCACCGCCACCTGCAACGACTGGCTCGCGACGACCTGCGAGCAGGCGGGGGGGCGTCTGCTCCCCGTGACGGGACTCGTCTACCACGACCTCGACTGGGCGATCGCAGAGCTGACGAAGATGCGTGAGCGTGGCAGTCGGATCTTCCTGATTCCCGGCTACCCGGTCGGCGGCTATCCGCCGTGTCACCCCCACTGGGACCGGCTCTGGTCCGCGGCCACGGATCTCGGGATGACGCCGATGCTCCACGTCGGCCTCGAGCGGATGGACTTCGATCCCGGCTGGGCGAACCTGGGCACCGACACGACGAAGCTCCGCTACTTCTCTTCGAGCTTCGGGCACGTCGGCGCCCAGATGCTCGTGAACGCGTTCATCTTCAACGGGGTCTTCGAGCGACACCCGAAGCTGACGGTGCTCCTCGCGGAGCTCGGGACGGGCTGGCTGCCCTACATCTACCGCGACATCGACGGCCGGATCGAAGCGTCGAGCGATCTCTTCCTCGGCAAGTACGACCTGCCCCTCAAGCCGAGCGAGTACCTCGCGCGGAACGTGAAGGGGACGCCGCTCTCCTGGAGCCGGGACCAGCCGGTGCGCCAGACGATGGCGGACCTGCCCGACGAGATGCTCGTCTTCTCGTCGGACTTCCCCCACTTCGAGGGCTTCAGCGATCCCATGGGCTACTACCGCGAGCAGCTCGCGCCCCTCGACGAGCGCACGCGAGAGCGCTTCTTCGGCGGTACGATGCTCGACGTCTACGCGCGCATGGGCGACCCGATCACGCGCCCGGCCTGAACGTCGCCCGCAGGCGAAGGACAGCTCGCCGAGCGCCCGCAGGCGACGGACAGCTCGCCGAGCGCCCGCAGGCGACGGATCAGTCGTTCGGGACCTGGAACGCCTGCTGGTAGCGCGCGAAGCGCGGGCGCAGGGTCGCGGGCGGAGCGCCCAGGTCGTCGTGTGCGTACGCGTGCGCGCCATGCTTCTCTCGCGGATTCGCGTCGAGGGCCGACTGGAGCGCCGTCGCCGTCCCCTCCGTGAAGCGCCGGTCGAAGACGGCGTAGAGGCCGCGTGCGGTCTCGATCGGAGCGTGCAGGAAATCGCGGAAATGGCTGTGGTGGACCCGGTCCGCCGGCAGCGTGCCCTGCGCCGTCCAGTCGACGAGGCGTTCGAACGTCTTCTCGTACCGCCGAAGGTGGCTCGCCGCGATCGAGCCGGGATCGACGTGGTCGCTGTGGGCCCAGCGGAGGTTGGCGATCAGGCTCGTGAGGGAAGCGAGGAGAGTGAGCGGATCGCGATGGGTGACGGCGACCCGGGCATCGGGATAGGTCTCGAAGAGCGTCGGGAGCGCGTGGAGATGGACCGGCGACTTGAGCACCCAGTCGGTCGGGCCGTGCCCGCGTTGGAGGACCTGGAGGACGAGTCGGTGCATCCGATAGGCGTCGCGCATGTCCTCGGCCTCGAGGAAGCGTTCGAACGTGGGGACGTGGAAGCGGGCGGTCAGCTCCTCGGACTGGAACGCGAAGGTCTGGGCCGACAGGCATTCCTTCGGCTTTCGCCCCCCGTACTCGTGGGCCTGGAGGAGGCCGGACACGACGGTCTGTGGGCGGACGAGCTCACGGTCGGCGAGGGCGATCCGGGGATCGCGGGCGAAGCGTTCGGGATCCGGAGACGGAGGCGGGACCGGGCGAAGCAGCTCCCAGGCCTCGGGGACGCGGTGGCGCGGATCGGCGGCGAGCAGGGCGAAGAGGATCGTCGTGCCGGTTCGTGGCGCCCCTGCGACGAAGAGGGGCGCCCGGATGCGTTCCTCCTGGACCCCGGGATCGGCGCGCAGGGTGTCCATCAGCTGGAGCCGGACTTCGAGCACGCGCAGCAGGAAGCGCCGCGTCATCCAACGCCCGAGCACGTTCAGTCGGGCCTCGTTCGCCAGCGCCTCGAGGAAACGGTCGAGCCGGTCGAAGGCCGGACCGCTCGGAAAGTCCGGGTGGCCGAAGGCTTCGTCCGAGGCGGCGCCGGTCGCGAAGACCCGTCCCTGGCCGGCCGCGGCCTCGCCGACGAGACGCTCGCGCGTGAGCGGGAGCGCCGCCTCCTCGGCGATCGGCGCGATTTCGCCTGCGTTCGCCGCGCGGACCCAGTCCGGTCGTTCGGGCGGTGTCCAGGGCACGGCTCAGGTCCGGAAGCGCCAGGCGAGGTGGCGTTTGCGCGCGCGCACGTCCTCGCGTCGCGCGGCGGCGTCGACCGTCGGCGTGTCGGGCGGCAGGCTCTCGCGCACGTCCGCGAGCCGCACGACGCGACTCGAAGGCGTCGGGTCGCTCTCGGGCCAGAACCATCGGAAGGTCAGGAGCCCGTCCCGGTGGCCCGCGGTGTCGAGCCAGTTCGGGACGCCCGGATCTGCGTGGGCGAGGACGAAGCGGATCCGTCCGTCGCTGCTCGGGATCGCCTGGTGTTGGTTGATCGAGGTGATGCGATGGATCGGGTCGACCTGCTCGAACCAGCCCATCGTGGCGAGCTGGAGCCCCCAGTAGCGCGCGCGGGGCTCGTCGGTCTCGATCACGAGGGCTTCGCCGGGGGCGAGATCCCAGAAGAGGAACGCGTAGCGGGCGTCGGAGAGGCCCTTCGCGACCGTCTGCTGGGGCGCGAAGACGTTGTCCGTGGCCTTGGCGCGGTGGTCCTTCAGGTAATCGTTCCAGCCGAAGACGCTCGACTCGACCTGCTCGAGGGCGTGGTCCAGCTGATGGGCGAGGGTCTCGGCGCACGGCATGGGCGCCGGGACGTCGTCGAGGCACTCGATCGTGAACGTGGCGGGCTCGCGCTCCTGCCAGTCGACGTAGTACTCGCGGAGCGAGAGGGTCGTCACGCCTTCCGGGATCGGGAAGAAGTCGGGGTCGGAGCCGTCGCCGCCGACGAGGATCTCGAAGTCGTCGCCCGACTCGATGCCTCGCTCGACCGAGGTGATCGACGCCTTCGTGCCCCACTCCTTCATGTGCATGAAGCCCACGCGGAAGGTGATCACGAAGTGCTCGCAGCTGTTCATGCGACCGGCGATCCGGTAGCGCCGGGCCGGGTCGATCCGCGCGTGGTGGTATGCGTTGTCCTGGTTCGGGCCGCCCCACTGGGTGACGAGATCGTTGCTGCGGTGGAAGAAGGGCGTGTCGGGATCACCGTGCGGGATCGCCCAGCCGAGCCAGCAGGAGACCTGGTCGGCGAGATGGGCGATCCCCTCGGTCCGGTCGCGGGGATCGTTCGGGAAGTCGTCCTCGAGGATCCGCTCGCCGAGCGCCTCGATGCGCTGGCAGAAGCGCTTCCAGGCTTCGACTTCCGGGGATCGGGAGGGGTCGGGATCGGGCACGGAGACTCCAGGGGGCGTACGAGCGCCGGCTAGGCGCGCATGATCCCGCCGCCGTCGACCATGAAGGTCTGGCCGGTCATGTACTGGCTCGCGTCGGACAGGAGGAAGGCGACCACGGGCGCGATGTCGTCCTCGGGGTCGCCGTCCCGGCCGAGCGGGTGGTCCGCATACATCTCGGCGAAGGCCTTTGCTCGTTCGCTGTTCTCTTCCATGACCGGCATGCGGTGGGCAACGCTCGCGGGGCAGACGCAGTTCACGGTGATCCCGAAGCCGCCCCATTCCCGGGCGGCGGTCCGGGTCAACGAGCGGACGGCTTCCTTGGCGGCGGAGTAGGGGCCGTAGCCGGGGACGCCGGTGTTCCCCATCGACGAGCCGAAGGTCACGATCCGACCGCGGCCGGCCTCGCGCATGGTGGGGAGAACCGCCTGCATCAGGAAGAGCGTCCCCTTCGGCCCCGTCTCCAGGACGAGGTCGAAGTCGGATTCGGTCACGTCCTCGAGGTTCGTGACCGGGCGAAAAGACTGGGCGTTCGCGACCAGGCCGTCGATCGTTCCGAAGGCGTCGAGGGTCGCTTCGACGACGGCCGCGCTCGAGGTGGCCTCGCCCACGTTCGCCTGCATCGTCCGGTGGGGCACTCCGGCTTCGGAGAGCTCCTTCGCGACGGCGTCGAGGCGTTCGGGCTTGCGCCCGGTCACCATCAGCTGGCACCCGGCGCGGGCGAGGACGCGCACGATGCCGAGCCCGATGCCGCGGGTGCCGCCGGTCACGATGACCGTCTGGCCGGAGAGATTCGCCCTGACTTCCTGGTTCACGTCCATCGCGACACGATAGCGACCCGTCGGCGGGGGCCAGCCGACGTCTCGCGCGAGGGAGGATCAGTCGGGCGCGTCCGCGACGCGAGCCAGCGCCGTCGTCGTGATGCGGCGCTCGCGCCCCCGATCTCGAAGGACGATCCGGAGCATCCGATCCTCTGGCGTGCCGACCCAGGTGGCGTCGCTCTCGACCGGACCGACGGACGCCGAAGCCAGGTAGCGGAGGTCGAGCTCGCTCACGACCTGCGGGCGACCGAGGGCGGCCTCCGCGCAGGCGACTGCCCCGCACTCGACGGCGAGGGCGACGAGCGCGCCCTGCATCACGCCTTCCGGGTTCAGCAGCGCCGGGCCGAGGGGAACGCGGATCCGCCCCCGGCTCGCATCGACCGTGTCGACGCCCACCTCGTCGGCCAGAGGACGCGTGAGCGGATGACTCGGGAGAGGCGTAGGCGTCGCGAGGCTCGCCGGGTCGGGGGCGTCCGAGGGATCCCGAGCGATGCGCGAAAAGGTGGTCTCACCGTAGGCCCAGGGGAGCCCCTCGGCCTCGAGGGTGACGGCCGTCGTCACGAGGCGTCGCCCGCTGCGCAGGCGTTCGCCGCGGGCCTCGATCCGCGAAGGCACGCCGGGGCGGGCGATGCGAAGGGAGAGGTCGCTGGTGAACGTCGCGTCGACGCCGGCGACCGCGCGGGTGCAGACGCCGCCGAGGATGTCGACCGCCGAAGCGACGACGGTCGCCCGGAGTGCGCCGGCGGCGCAGACTTGCGGATAGGGCGTGATGGACAGGGATTGCGCGGCCAGGTCGAGGTCGCCGAAGCCATAGCGAGTGAAGAAGGGCTGCGACTCGCTCATCACGGGTCAGTCGAGGCCCATGCAGTTCGCGTAGTAGGTCACCGCGGCGGGCCAGTCCGAGAAGATCGCACTCACGCCGACCTCGGTATGGAGCGCGTGGATCACGCGATAGACGTCGCCGTCGTTGCGGAGCGCGGGGAGCACCGGTCCCAGATAGAAATCGCGCTCCCGGCCTTCGATCGTGCCGTCGCGGATGCGCCCCGACCGCTCGAGCGTCCAGGCGACGAGCTCGAGGCCGGCGGCGCGCGCGCGCTTCGCGAAGTCGCTGGCGACGAGTCGTCCCGCCTCGTCCAGCGCGAGCAGCATCGCCGTCGGTGGCGCAAGGGTCCGGAAGCCCTGGGCGTGGAGCGCGGCGAGGGCCTCGTCGTCGAGGGCCACGTGCTCGTCCGTGGCTCCGACGAGCCAGACCGCCTGCGCTCCGAATTCGGGGGCGGTCCGGATCCAGTGACGGATCACCTCGGGGTCGAAGCTCTGCATGCGAACTCGCGATGCGGGCACGTTCGCGGCGCGGTAATCCTCGACGAGCCGATCGGCGAAATCCGTGAGGGTGTAGTCGCCCTCGAAGGGCATGTCCGCCTTCGGGTGCTTCAACTCCGGCGTCATGTCGAGTCCGAGCGCGTCGGCGAGGGCGATGCTCTCCGCGTGGGAGAGGACGCCTTCGCCCGTCGTGTAGAGATCGGTTCTCATGGCCGGGGTCGCCGCGGCGAAGTCTTCCGGGCGGGTCGCGCGCCAGTCGGCGGCGTCCATCTTCGCTTCGAGCGTCCGGAGCTCCGCGAAGGTGTAGTCGTGGGTGCAGCAGGTCGCCCGGGCCGGGTCTTCGCCGATCGCAGGCTCGAAGGGGACGCGACAGCGATCCGCGAGGGGCGTCGCCAGGAGGTTCGTCGTCGTTGCGAGGTCACATTGGGAATGGCGACAGACGAGGACCCGGTCCTTCGTGAAAGTCACGTCGCATTCCAGCTTGCCGGCGCCGAGCACCGCTGCGGCGCGATAGGAGGCGCGAGTGTGTTCGGGGAATTGGAGCGGAGCTCCGCGGTGGCCGATCGAGAAACGGCTCGGACGAAAGGGGCCGCTCCGACAGGCCTCGAGCTGGTCCCGGAGCGGGCCCGGCTCGAGCAGGTCGAGCAGGTAGAAGGGGCGGGGGCCGAGCTGGACGGCCCCCTGGCTCGCTTCGACGCGACGCGTCCCGGACGTGGCGCAACCGGAGAGGAGGGCCGCGAGCGCGGCGGTGAGCGCGAGACCGCGGAGACACCGCGTGATTCTCGCACGAGGACGCGTCACCAATCGATTCTCCTTCGATCTGCCGGCGACCCGACGAGGGGGAGGACGGCGTTCCCGAGCCGTCGGGATTCCGTATGCTCGGGCTTCGCGAATCTAGCGCGTCCGGAGTCCCCGGACGGCTCGAGCCGCAGGCAAGGGAACCCCTCATGAAGCTCGGTTGCGCCATCGAATACGCGGGACGGACCGTCGAAGTCCCGGTCGAGAAGATCAAGTGGCTCGAGTCGCTCGGCTATGACTCGGTGTGGACGGCGGAGGCCTACGGCTCCGACGCGATCACGCCCCTCGCCTACATCGCCGCGCATACCGAACGCATCCGGCTCGGGACGGGCGTGATCCAGGTGGGCGCGCGGACGCCGACGATGACGGCGATGCAGCTGGCGACGGTCGATCAGATGGCCGGCGGCGGTCGCGTGATCGGGGGGCTCGGGCTCTCGGGACCGCAGATCGTCGAGGGCTGGTACGGCACGCCCTGGGGCAAACCGAAGGATCGGCTGCGCGACTACGTGACGATCATCAACAAGATCTATGCGCGGGAGGGCTACCTCGAGCACGACGGGCCGGAGATCCGGTTGCCCTACGACGGCCCTGGATCGTCGGGGCTGGGCAAGCCGCTCAAGTCGATGCTCCACTTCCCGCAGAAGCCGAAGATCTGGCTCGGGACCGGCGCGCCGGCGATGGTCAAGATGACGGCGGAGATCGCCGACGGATGGCTCGCTTTCGGCATGCGCCGGGGCAACGTCGACACGTTCAAGGCCTGCTTCGAAGAAGGCTTCGCCCGCGCGGGCAACGGCAAGGGCTACGACGACTTCGAGATCCAGGGCGGCATCTCGGTCACGATCACCGACGACATCAAGGGCGCCGTCCAGGCCAACAAGCCCTTCATCGCGCTCTACGTGGGCGGCATGGGGCACCCGACGCTCAACTTCCACCACAAGCGGATGCACCGTGAAGGGTGGGGCGAGGCCGCCGACCGGATCCTCGAGCTCTTCCAGGCGGGCAAGCGCGAAGAGGCGATCGAAGCGGTACCCGACGAGTACGTCGACGAAGGCGCGCTGATCGGCAACGTCGACCGGATCAAGTCGCGCTGGCGCGACCTCTGGGAAGACATGCCCTACACGGGCGTCACGGTTCGTACCCAGCAGGACGAGGCGTACGAGCTGATGGCGGATCTCGTCGGCGCGCGGGACCAGGCCTAGCGCCGCGCGCCCCGACGGAGCGGGGCGCGGGCACGTGCCCGCCCGCACGTTTCGGGGGCGGGACGCCCGGTCGCGTTCTGATCCACGATTCTGCGGGACCTCGGCGGCCTTCGGGATCACCCATGGAACGGAGACGCCACGCGGCCCTTCCGGGTGTCGCGTGGTTCGCCGGAGACCCCACACGCCCTGCGGCGCTGCCGCATGTGGGGGCTCGGCGCGCTCGGACGGAATCGGTTTCGGGGAGCGGATCGCGCTCGTGGAAGCTCGCATGCGGTTGCGGCTGGTCCCGCTTCCCGCTGGCCCCTCGGCCGGTGATCCGATCCCGTCGGGCGCGTTCTCTCCGGTCGGATGGCCTGGGTCCGGCCGGAGGGCGGAGGTCTTCGTCCGTGCGGCGATCAAGTCCCGCCGGCGCGCAGGCTCGCCAGGGGGACCACCTCGCAGCGGGGTTGCTGGATGTCGCCTTCGGGGAGGAGGAATCGCCAGTAGAGCGTGCCGGCCGGGTGCCCTTCGGTGTCGATCCAGTTGGGCACGCCCGGATCCTCGTGGGCGACGACGAACCGGAACCGACCTTCATCGTCGGCCTGCATCTGTTTCCGGTTCAGCGAGCACGACCGATAGCGGTAGTCCGGGGCCTGCTGGAAACGATTCCAGAACATCACGTTCGCGTAGACGCACTCGGGCCAGCGCCCCTCGACGACGAGGGCGTCGTCCGGGCCCAGGACCACGAGACCGGCGCAGTAGGCGTTGTCGACCGCGCCCGCGCCACCCCCCTCGCTCGGGATCCATTTCATCGGTTTCGGAAGCGTGTTCGGGACGAGCGAGAACCATTCGGGCTGCTGGCTCGGATCCGGATTCGCCGGGCGTGCGAGCGTCTGCCCATGGACGAAGTTCATGGCGGCGGCGAGCTTGTCCGCGAGTCGCTCGGGGCCGAGGGGACGCGGGAATCCGGGTTCGTCGAGACACTCGATCTCGAGCTCGACCCGCTTCGCGGGATCCGCCATTCCGCAGCGCTCGTCCTCCCAGTAGTGGCGGGAGATCACGCAGTTCGGCTTGCCCGGCTGCATGTGGAGCGCGCCGGGGGTCTCGGTCGGGAGGAGGTCGATCTCGAAGCTTCCGTCCTCGGCGATGGGGAACTCCGTGTGGTTGAGGGCGGAGATCACGCCATCGTTCCAGTCGCCTTCTGCCTTGCCCGTGTAGACCGTGAAGCTGAGGTACACCTCGTCCTGCATGCGACCACGGATGCGGTAGCGCCGGCTCGGATCGAGCGGCGCACAGTGGGCTGGATTGTCCGCTCCTTCTCCACCCCACTTGAGCACCGGACTCGCGAGTGGCGCGAAGCGAGGTCGCGACGCATCGTTGTCGACCCAGACGTCGAGGGCCGCCTTCACGAGGTGGAGCAGCATGTGCTCCCCCTCGGCGACGTCGGAGGCCGAGGCGACTCGGCGCTCCTCCGAGAGGAAGTCGCGGTCGACTTCCTCGATCAGCGAGAGGAAGGCGCGGAGCGCCTCCCGGCTGGCCACGCTCTGTTCGGAGGACTGCGACATGGGCCGTTCAGTCGTTCGGCAGGTCGTAGCTCGGCGTGCGCTTCTCGAAGTTCGCCTTCACCGATTCGATCTGATTGGGCGAGCCGACGAGCTGACCCTGGAGATGCGCTTCGAGCTCGAGGCCGGTCCGGTCGTCCGCGCGCCAGGTCTCTTCGAGCAGCCGCTTGCCGCGACGGATCGCGTCCGGCGACTTGGTGGCGATCTCGGCGGCGAGCTCGAGGGCATCGTCGAGGGGGCGTTCGGAGACGTGGGTCGCGAGGCCGAGCTCCTTGGCGGCAGGGCCGTCGAGGATCCGGCCGGTCCAGGTCAACTCCTTGGCCACGTCGAGGGACACGACTTCGCGCAGGGTCTGCGAGATGCCCACGTCGGGAATCAGTCCCCACTTGATCTCGAGGATCGAGAAGCGCACGTCCGGGGCGACGAAGCGGATGTCCGCCCCGAGCGCGATCTGGGCCCCGGCGCCGTAGGCCACGCCGTGGATCGCGCCGATCACCGGCATCGGCAGTCGCTTCCAGATGATCGCCGCACGCTGGAACGCATTCTCCGGACGTCCCCCTCCGTCACTCTTCAGGCTGCCGCCCGCACCGGGCGCGTCCGCGTCACGGCTGACCATCCCCTGCATCGACTCCATGTCGAGGCCAGCGGAGAAGGCGCGGCCGTTGCCCGAGAGCACGACGGCGCGGACCTCGCGGTTGTCTTCGAGGGAAGCCCCCGCCTCGTAGATCGCCTTCCACATGGCCGGGTTGACTGCGTTCATCTTCTCGGGGCGATTCAGGCGGACGTCGGCGACGTGGTCCTTGATGTCGATCGTGACGAGGTCGGACATGGGCGTTCCTTTCGGCGGGCCGAGCGGGCGGGCGGGGCCCGCGCATTATAGGCAGGCCGTCCCGGGCGGAATCGAACCCTGGGTCGGGCCCTGGCGGGCGGGCTCGCGGCCGGAGGCGGGTCAGGCCGCGGCCTGCTCCGTGGGTCAGGCTTTGGCCTGCGCCGTGGGTCAGGCTTCGGCCTGCGCCGTGGGTCAGGCTTTGGCCTGCGCCGTGGGTCAGGCCTCGGCCTGCTCCTTGGCGACCTCGGCGATCTTCTCCTCGACGATGCCGATCAGCGCCGCGGCGCGGGGGTAGCCGGAGTACTGCGCGATCATGAGGAGCAGCTCGCGGACGTCTTCCGGTCTGAGCTCGCCGTTCTTCAGCGCCGCCTTCACCTGGATCCCGAAGGTCATCGCCTCGCCCTTCTCGGCGATGATACCGAGCAGCAGGATCCGGCGATCACGGATCGACATCACGTCCCGCGCCCACTGCTCGGCGAAGACCTGCTCGAGCATGATGTCGGTGAAGACATTGCCCTCCGGCGGCGTGACGACGTCTCCCGCGTACACCTTCTTGATCATCTCGAGTCCGCGTTCGCGGCGGGTCTTCTCGGCCATCTCGATCTCTCTCCTGTCGATTCAGTCTGCGTCGGGTTGCTCGATGGCCATGTCCGCCATCTCCCAGAAGCCTCGTAGATTCGTGAGCTTGCCGGCTTCGTTCACGCGATACGTGAAGATTCCGGAGACCCGCGCGGTCACCCCGTTCGGGAACTTCGTGGTCAACGTGAGGTGATGCGCCGACTCCATCCCCGCGGTTCGGGAGTCGCGCGCCTCGATCGTCAGGTCGTTCGGGCCGATGTTGGCGTCGAAGAAGGCACTCAGCTCCTCCTTGCCGTGCACGCCCTTGCCGGTCGGGTTCGTCGGGGCGACGCCGATCGGGTCCTCGACGACGACGTCGTCGGCCATGAGGTCGAGCCAGGCGAGCTTGTCTCCCGCCTGGGCGGCCTTCCAGGAGCCGCGGGCGGCGATCATCGCGGGATGGTCTTCGGTCATCGTTCGTTCCTCGCTACGGAAGTCCGCTTCGTCAGGCGATCCGCTCTTCGACGGTGATCTCGCCGCCGGCCTCGATGAAGTCCTCGATCACCTGGTACAGGTACTCGCAGTCCTCGCGGGTCATCGTCGGGTGACAGGGGAGCATGATGCCGTGCTCCATGATCTGATCGCAGTTGCCGAGGCCGTCGGGGTGGACGCGGTACTCGTGGTTCTTCAGCTGCGGATGGCGGGTGATGTTCCCCGAGAAGATGACCCGGCTCATGATCCCGGAGTCCTCGAGCTGGCGCTGGAGCTTGCGGCGGCTCCAGCCGGTCTCGGGACGGAGCTGGATCGGGTAGCAGAGCCAGGTCGTCTCGGTGTCCGGGAGGACCGTCGGGAGGACGAACTTGTCCTCGTGCTGGCGCAGGTACTCGGTGTGCCACTGGAAGCGCTCCTCGCGGAGCTTCCAGAGCGTGTCGATCTTGTCCATCTGGCCCAGGCCGAACGCGGCGCCGCATTCGTTCGGAATGAACCCGTACGCGTTCTCCTCGAAGATGAAGAGCCCGTCGTACTCGACGCCGTCGAGGTCCTCGAGGAACCGGCCGTCGCTGTTCTCCATCTGCGTGCCGAACATGTACTTCTCGGAGGAGCGCCCCCAGGCCCGGAGGTGGAGCGCGCGGTCGAGATACTTGTCGTCGTCGAAGAAGACCATCCCGCCGTTCCCGAGCGCGGTGATGATGTGGAAGATCGAGAAGCTCGTGATCGAGATGTCCGCGCGGGTCGCCGTCTTGCGGCCGCGGAGGGACCCGCCGAGGGTGTCCGCGGAATCGTGGATCACGAAGAGGTCGTGCTCGTCGGCGTATTTTCGGACGAGGTCCCAGTCGCAGATCCCGCCGACCAGATCCGGGATCAGGATCGCCCGGGTCGCGTCGGTCACCACGTCGGGGATCTGGTCGACGCGGACCTGGTAGTCCGAGAGACCGACGTCGAGGAAGACCGGCGTACAGCCGGCGTGGTAGATCGCGGCGACGTCGGACGAGAAGGTGAGGGCGGGCGTGATCACCTCGCTGCCGAGCGGCAGGTTCGCGAGCCGCATCGCGATCATCAGCGCGGAGGAGCCCGAGTTCACCATCACGCCGTGCTGCATGCCCATGTACTCGGCGACCCGCGCCTCGAATTCCATGACCTTGGCGCCCGGGACCAGGCCCATCGGATCCGAGAGCTGCGCGTTCACCCGGTCGATCTCGTTCTGGTCGAAGAGGGCGCCGCCGTAGCGGACGACGCGGGGCTCGATTCGGGACGGTGCGGACATGGCGGCTCCTCGAGTGATCGGACCCGCGCGAGATCGCACGGGCCCGATCACTCTAGGTCACTGGAGCGGCCCGCGGCTATCCGGTTTCGAGGGCGGGGTGCGCCTCCGGCAGCGCGCAGACCGCGCCCTCCGAGAAGCCCTGATCCGCGACGTCGAAGCCGCGGTTGAAGCGCGCGCGGAAGTTCTCGAGGGCGATCACGCCGGTCAGCTCGACCAGCTGCTCCTCGGAGAAGTGCTCGAGCAGCGTTTCCACCTGCGCGTCCGTGGCCGTCGCCGGCGTCCGGGTGAGCGCCGCGGTGTAGTCGAGGACGAGCTTCTCGAGCGGATCGAACGCCTCGCTCTCCGCGTGGCGGACGAGGGCGCGCAGCTGCTCTTCGGTGATGCCTTGTTCTCTGCCGACGGCAGAGTTGATGTCCAGTCAGAACACGCACCCGATCATGGACGCCGCCTTCAGGCACGCCAGGGTCTTCAGCCGGTCGGGGACGCTCCGCGCGCGGTCGAGGCTGACCTGGAGGAGTCCCGCTCCCCACATCGTCGGGCTGCTCTTCGCCATGATCCGTAGCGGGTCCGGCACGGCACCGGCCTCCTTCGCTGCGGCGGCAAAGACGCGCTTCGTCATGAAGCTCGCCTCTTGGTCTCCTACGCCTTCGATCCTCGCCATCACGTGTCTCCTCTTCGTCTCGGTCGGTCGAGTCCGTCGTCTTCGCGCGCCCATCGCCAGGCGATCCAGGGGATCGCCACGCCCGGGAAGTAGACGCCGGGCAGGTCGAGGAGCCAGTGGTCGTGGCCGAGGGCGCCGCGGAGAGTGTCGTAGGCATGCAGTGCGGCGTGCGCGGCGAGGAAGATCGCCGCGACGGACACCAGGGGAACCCGAGCGCGCGGTCGCCGATCGGCCCAGACCAGTGCGATCCCCGTCGCGAGGAACGCGCAGCCGATGTCGCGTACGAAGTGGGGGTTGAAGGGGCCGGTATCGGGGACCGCTGCCGGGAGATCGGTGTACCAGTGCATGGGACCGACCAGCATCCAGAGCGCGTTTCCGATCGAGAGGACACCGGTCGCGAGTACGATCCAGGCGAGCGCATCGCGCTTCGTTTCGTGCCGGGCGTCGAGAGCGTCCATCGGGTCCTCCGGGTTCGGCCCACAGGGGCGGGCACAGGGGGAAAGGTTCCCGATCCGGCGACGAATCGCGTGACCCGGGTT
Source organism: bacterium (assembly GCA_024742285.1). Taxonomy (NCBI): domain Bacteria; species bacterium. Next base: position 94,517 of record JANSYR010000005.1, read on the forward strand.
CAGGGCGGCCGAGCGCGCCGACCGGAGCGCTCGCCTACTGCCGTCCGCGGCCGTGATGCGTGAAACGGAGCGCCCGGTCCGCGTCGATGTGCCCCTCCGCGGCGAGCCAGCGGACCGTGTCCATCAGGGTCTCGATCGGATCCCGGAACTTCACCCCGAGCTCGCGCTCGGCCAGGCTGGCGTCGAACGCGACCCATTGGGTCGCGAGGCGCGTGGCCTCCCGGGACAGGACGGGATCGATGTCGACGAAGGGGCGGAGTCGGTCGCCCAGGCGCCCGAAGAAGCGGACGGCGCGACCGGGGATCTTCGCCCGCGGAAGCCGGATGCCGGCGGCGCGGTCGAGGAGCTCCGCGTACTCCTCCCAGGGGAGGAAGCGAGCGGTGGCGATGAAGCGGCCCGGCTGCGGCGGCGTTCGTTCGATGAGCGCCAGGTGGAGGGCCGCGAGGTCGCGCACGTCGACGGTCTGGAAGCCCGAGCTGGTGATCATCACGCTCGCCTGCATCATCTGAGCGAGACCGTGCATCGCTTCCGAGAGCCCGGGATCGTCCGGACCGATCACCCCCGGCGGATACACGATCGAGATCGGCGCGCCCTGTTCCTGCAGGCCGCGCAGGTGGTTCTCCGGCGCGGTCTTCGAGCGAGCGTAGGTGTCGCCGCCCTTCACGATCGGGGTGTCTTCGTCGGCGACCTCGAGCCCGGTCGTGTCGAAGAGCGCCGTCGTCGAGAGGTGGACGATCCGCTGGAGGCCGTCTTCCAGGGCGCGGTCGATCAGGAGCCGAACGGAGCGGAGATTGTCGCGTGCGACCTGTCGGGCCTCGGCGCGGGAGACCGCGAGGGCGACCGGGGCGGCGGTGTGGACGAGACCGTCGCATTCGCGGAGCGCATCGACCGTCGCGGGACCGGACGTGATCTTGCCGACGACGAGATCCTCGAGGACCCGTGGCGTGTCGGCCCAGAGCCGTCGCGCCTTCTCCTCGTCGCGGACGAGGAGCTTCACGTCGTGCCCCGCCGCGAGGAGGGCGCGAACCGTGTGGGAACCGATGAAGCCGGTCCCGCCGGTGACGAGAATGCGCATCTTCCTTCTCCCTACGAGAGCGTATCGTCCCGCGAAGCCGGCGACACCGCGGCGTGTCGAGCGCGCCGAGAGGGGCGCGGCGCCCCCGCTGTGCTGGGGTCTTTCTACATCGCCTGCGGGGGCTATCGTCGGAGGCCCGGCGCGCGCGCGCCGGACCACCGGGGGGTGACATGTCGATATCCGGATCCGTGGCCGCGGCCTTCTGGCCCGTGGCGAAGGCCTTCGAACGTCAGATCGACAGCAGCGGCGGGGGCGCCGCGGTCTGCGTCTACTACGAGGGGCGGAAGGTCGTCGACCTGTGGGGCGGCGTGCGCGACGAGCACGGCCGGCCCTGGCGCGAAGAGACCATGTCGATGTCGTTCTCCACGTCGAAGGGGATCACGTCGACTCTCCTCAATCAGCTCGTCGATCGCGGCGAGCTCGACTACGACGATCCGATCGCCCGCTACTGGCCGGAGTTCGGCGCGAACGGCAAGGGCACGATCAGCGTCCGGGACCTGATGACCCACCGCGCCGGCCTCTCCCGGATCCGGCCCCTGATCGATCGCGGAGATCGGATCCTCGACTGGGAGTACATGACCGACGCCCTCGCGGCGGCGGAAGCGAAGCCCACGACCCACAGCGCCTATCACGCCTTGACCTATGGCTGGCTGACCGGCGAGCTGATCCAGCGCATCACCGGCCGGGAGCTGGGCGACGTGATCCGCGACGAGCTCGAAGCGCCGCTCGATCTCGACGGGATCTACATCGGTGCGACGCCGGACGCGAAGGCGCGGGCCGCGCAGCTCTCGGGTCGGCCGGGCGCGTCGCGCTCGGGGCTCATGGATCGGATCTTCTCCGATCGGACGGCGACGGCGCTGACGCGACTGAATCGTCTGGTCGGGTCGCGCCTCGACGTGAAGCACCTGCTCGACGCCCTCGTTCCGCCGGACGGCGCCGAGGCGCTCTTCGACGGGGATCGGATCCTCGACGTGCCGGTGCCCGCGGCGAACGGTCTCTTCACGGCGCGCTCGCTCGCGCGCATCTACGCGGCGATCGCGGAGGAGGGGAGCCTCGACGGGACGCGCCTGTTCTCGCCCGCCGCCGTGCGCCGAATGAGCCAGGTCCAGGTGAAGACCGCCGACCGCGTCCTGCCCATCCGCATGTACTGGCGGCTCGGCTACCACACGGCCTTCACCTTCAAGGGCGGCCTGCGAACCGCCTTCGGCCACTTCGGCTTCGGCGGTTCCGGGGCCTGGGCGGATCCCTCGCGGCGCCTGTCGGTCGCGATGATCAACAACAGGGTGGGCGGCACGCCCTTCGGCGACATCCGGATCGCGGCGATCGGGTCATCGGTCCTCAAGGCGACGAAGCGGATCGCACGGGACGGCGCGAGCGCGACCGTCCTCCGCCCCGAGCTCGTGGCGTAGCGCAGGATCCGTCTGTCTCAGGCTGCCGTGCTTCGGTCTGGGGAGAGAGGGCACCGTGCTCGGACAAGTCCGCGCGCAGGGGCACCTCGCTCGGTCGTCTGCACAGCGCGCGCGGACAACTGCGCGCGGCACCCTCTCTCCCCAGCCCTGCGGACGGTGGGGGAGTCAGAACTTCTCAGCAGACGCGTGACGGGTTGGAGAACGGTCGCGCTCGCGTCGAAATCCGGGAAGCGACCTCGTCCCGGGAGCGCGGCGGGCGCGTGCGCCGCGCGCAGTTTGGCAGGCGCCGACGGGCCGTCAGCCGAGCCCCGACGTCCGGCAAGCCGCCATGTTTGAGCACGGTGTACGTGCCCGCCGCGCTTTGGCACGGCCGCCACAACCCAGCCACGAAAAGCGAAAGGGCGCCCGGACCGCAGTCCGGACGCCCTTCTGTTCGAACGTCGTGCCGGCGAGGCCGGCCCGTAGGTCGACCCTACGCCTTGATGTTCGCCGAGGCCGCCTTCGCGGTCTTCACGATGATCGAGGCGACCTTGTAGGGGTCGGCGTTGGACGCCGGGCGGCGATCCTCGAGCCAGCCCTTCCAGCCGTTCTCGACCGTCGCGATCGGGATGCGGATGGACGCACCGCGATCGGAGACGCCGTAGCTGAACTGGTCGATCGACTGCGTCTCGTGCTGTCCGGTGAGGCGCTGGTCGTTGTCCGCGCCGTAGACCGCGATGTGGTCCGCGACGACGGGCTCGAAGGCCTTGCAGACCTGGTCGTAGACGGCCTGGTCACCGCAGGTGCGGAGCAGCGTGTTCGAGAAGTTGGCGTGCATGCCGGAGCCGTTCCAATCGCCCTTGACCGGCTTCGGCTCCCACTCGATCGCCATGCCGTACTTCTCGGCGGTCCGCTCGAGCAGGTAGCGCGAGACCCAGGTCTCGTCGCCGGCCTTGGCGGCGCCCTTCGCGAACACCTGGTACTCCCACTGTCCGCACATCACCTCGGCGTTGATGCCCTCGACGTTGATTCCGGCGTCGAGGCAGAGGTCGAGGTGCTCTTCGACGATCTCGCGGCCGACCGCGTTCTCCGCGCCGACCGAGCAGTAGTACTGGCCCTGGGGGTTCGGGAAGCCGCCGGGCGGGAAGCCGATCGGGGCACGGTTCTCGGGGTCCCAGATGCAGTACTCCTGCTCGAAGCCGAACCAGAAGTCGTCATCCGCGTCGTCGATCGTCGCTCGGCCGTTCGACTCGTGCGGCGTGCCGTCGGGGTTGAGCACCTCGGTCATGACGAGGAAGCCGTTCTTGCGACCCGGGTCCGGGTAGCAGGCGACCGGCTTGAGGAGGCAGTCGGAGGATCCGCCCTCGGCCTGCTCGGTCGAGGAGCCATCGAACGACCACATGGGGCAGTCTTCGAGGTTGCCCGAGAAGTCCTCGACGACCTTCGTCTTGCTTCGCAGGCTCTGGGTCGGCTTGTAACCATCAAGCCAGATGTATTCGAGCTTGGCCTTGGTACCCATTCGGGGGGACCTCCATTCGTTGGGTCTGGTGAATCGTCTTCTGCTCGCCGCGGCGGGCGTCGTCGATTCGGGTTGGTTGCTGGGAGCGCTCTCGATTGCGTTCACAGGTCTTCGCGGAGACGCCCCCAGGGCCGCGACCGACTCGGATGAGCCGATACGCGCACGCTTCCGGGTCTCCCCTCGCCATCTCCACATGCGCCCGCGGGTCGGCAGCGACGCCGACGTACTCGGGGGCTTGCGGGTCAGCTCGGATCGAGCTCCACGGTTCTCAGGAGAAGCAACGACTGTGCCAAAGCCGGACCGGGGACTCAATGTCTCATCGCAGTCGAAATCCGGCCGAGAGTCGCCTGAGCGCCGTCTCAGCGCTGCGTGATCCGGCCCGGGGCCGAGCCTCGGCCGAGGCGCTGCCCGCTGAGTGGGCAGAAGTCGGCACGACTGCCCTCGAACCGGGCAACGGCGCGTCGGTCGCCCGGATCGATTGACGGTCGGATCGGTTCCTTCCTAGGATCGTTCTCGCGGCCCGGCGTTCCCAACGACGGGCCTTCCCCTTCGCCCTGGAGACCCGACGATGGCTGCCTCGACCCCGCTCGCCACCCCGATGGAGCGCGCTCCCGATCCCGGGATCGAGTACGCCCCGATCCCGAAATCCCGCTACACGAGCGACGCGTTCGCGGCGCTCGAGTGGGAGCACATGTGGACGAAGACCTGGGTCTGCGCGGGGCGCGTTTCGGATCTCGACCGGCCCGGCGACTACTTCACCTTCGAGCTGGGCCCGGAATCGATCCTCGTGATCAAGCAGCCCGATGGCAGCGTCCGCGCCCGATACAACGTGTGCATGCACCGCGGCAACCGCCTGCGCGAGCCCGGACGGGGCCACGCCGAGAAGTTCTCCTGCCTCTTCCACGGGTGGGAGTACGGGATCGACGGCGGGCTGCTCGGTGCCCAGGATCCCGAGTGTTTTCCGCAGGGCGTTCCGAGCGACAAGCTCTCCCTGCGCCCGGTCCTCTGCGACACCTGGGCGGGCTTCGTATTCGTGAACCTCGACCCGCAGGCGGAGCCGCTCCACACCTACCTGGGCGTGATCCCCGAGCATCTCGATCCCTACCACTTCGAAGACTGGAAGCTCTCCTTCGACGCGACGATCGAGATCGAGTGCAACTGGAAGACGAGCGTCGACGCGTTCAACGAGGCCTACCACCTGGCCGCGACGCATACCTGGACCCTCGCGTTCAGCGACGACACGCGGACGCTCTACGACTGCTACGACAAGCACACGCGCATGATCTTCCCCGAGGTCCAGGCGAGTCTGCGGCATCCCGGCGCGAACACGGTCACTCCGGAGATCAAGGAGATGTTCCTCTCGCGGGTCGGGATCACCGACTTCGAGGGCTCCGCGGACGAGGCGCGTACGGCCTTCGCCGAGCAGCAGAAGAAGATCGCGCCGTCCCTCGGCGCGAACCTCGACGACCTGAACGAGGCGCAGCTCTGCGACGACTTCCACTACACGGTCTTTCCGAACATGACCTTCAATACCCATGCGCTCTTCACGTGGGTGTTCACGCATCGGCCGCATCCGACGGATCCGAACAAGATGTACTTCGACTTCTGGAACCTGATGAACGCACCGGGCGTCGACATGCCGCGACCGGAGAAGCAGTTCTTCTCGACCGCCAACGGAGACACCCTCGCGGGTGTCTGCGACGGAGGGGACCTGGTCGACGAGGACCTCTACAACCTGCCGCGGATCCAGGCCGGGATGAACTCGCGGGCGTTCGAGGACCTCCACCTGGGCGAGCAGGAGGTCCGCATCCTCCACCACCACCGAACCCTCGACGAGTACATCGAGCGTGGGCGGGCGGCGGACGGCGGTGTCTGACCCGGACGCGTCCGAGAGGCTCCACTGGGTGGACGTGCCGATCGCGTTGCCACCCGAGGGACAGGCGGCGTCGTTCTCGGTGGGCGATCTGGCGCTGCTGCTCTGCAACGCCGACGGCACGCCCTACGTGCTGCACGACGAGTGTCCGCATGTGCGGGTCTCGATGGCCGGGGCGCTCATCCGGGGTACGATTCTCGAGTGTCCGCTGCACGGCGGGCGGATGGACGTTCGGGACGGCTCGCCGCAGGGGATGCCGATCCGACGCCCTGGAACCTGTTATGCGGTCCGCGGGGAGGGGGAGGCCCTCCAGGTCGCGGTGCCCGCTTGATCGTCGCGCGCGACGGGCGCGAGGCGGCGCTGCGCAATGAGGAGAGAGCCATGCTCGATTTGATCGTTCGAGGCGGGACCATCGTCGACGGCACGGGCAGCAAGCCCTTCGTGGGCGACGTGGCGATCGCGGACGGACGCGTGGTCGCAGTCGGCGAGGTCGCGGGCCCCGCGCGCGAGGAGATCGACGCGACCGGCAAGGTCGTGACGCCCGGCTTCGTCGACATCCACACCCACTACGACGGCCAGGCGACCTGGGACTCGCTCCTCACGCCCACGGCCTGGCACGGAGTGACCACCCTCGTGATGGGCAACTGCGGCGTCGGCTTCGCGCCGGTCGCGCCCGGCCAGCAGGAGTTCCTGATCGGCTTGATGGAAGGCGTCGAGGACATTCCCGGCACGGCGCTCCACGAAGGCATCGACTGGAGCTGGGAGAGCTTCCCGGAATACCTCGACGCCCTCGAGGGCCGCCAATACGCCATGGACATCGGTACGCAGGTGCCCCACGGAGCCGTGCGCGCCTACGTCATGGGCGAGCGGGGCGCGAAGAACGAGCCCGCGACGCCCGAGGACATCGAAGGGCAGGCGGCGATCGTCAAGGAAGCGGTCGCCGCGGGGGCCCTGGGCTTCTCGATGTCGCGCACGATCGTCCACCGGGCGGTCGACGGCGAGGTGGTTCCGGGTACCCACGGCGCCGAGGACGAGATCTTCGGGATCGCCCGCGTGCTCGGCGAGCTCGGCGAGGGGATCGTGGAGCTCGCCCCCGCCGGCATCCAGGGCGAGGACATGTCCGCGCCGGACAAGGAGATGGACTGGATGGGGCGGCTCTCGAAGGAGATCCGGCGCCCGGTTTCGTTCGCCCTGGTCCAGCACGACGTCGCGCCGAAGGATTGGAAGCGGCTCCTCGACCTGGTGGACGCGGCGAACGCCGACGGCGCGGATCTCCGCCCGCAGGTTTCGGCACGGCCGAACACGCTGCTGATCGGACACCAGTCCTTCCATCCCTTCAGCTTCCGCCCGACCTATATGGCGATGGGCGAGCTGTCGCTCGAAGAGAAGGTCGCCGAGCTGCGGAAGCCCGAGGTGCGGGCGCAGATCCTCGGCGAGGAGTCGCACTACGCGATCCCGCAGATCAAGGTCGTGACGGAGATGATCGAGAACGGGATCGACAAGATCTTCCGCCTCGGCGATCCGCCGAACTACGAGCCGCCGCCGGAAGAGAGCCTGAAGGCGATCGCCGCACGCGAGGGGGTCGACCCCTTCGAGCTCCTGTACGACTGGCTGCTCGAGCTGGACGGCAAGCAGTTGCTGATGCTCACGCTGCTCAACTACAGCGACTACGATCTCGAGTGCGTGCGCGAGATGCTCGAGCATCCCCGGACCGCCTTCGGGCTGGGGGACGGCGGCGCCCACTGTGGGGCGATCTGCGACGCCTCGATGACGACGTCGCTGCTCTCGCACTGGGTGAAGAACCGGACCCGGGGACCGAAGCTGCCGATCGAGCAGGCCGTCAAGAAGATGACCGCGGACACCGCGGCCCTCTATGGGCTCCTCGACCGCGGAACCCTCGAGCCGGGCAAGAAGGGCGACCTCAACGTGATCGATCTCGACGCGCTCGAGAACGCGCTGCCGGAAATCGCGACCGACCTTCCGGCGGGCGCCGCGCGCTTCGTCCAGAAGGCCCGCGGCTACGACGCGACGGTCGTGTCCGGAGAGGTGACGTTCAGGAAGGGCGAACACACGGGCGCGCTGCCCGGTCGCCTCGTCCGGGGTGCCCAGAGCGCCTGAAGCGGACTCGGAATCGAGTCGACGACTTCGAGAGAGGAGAGCCACGATGAAGGTCAGTTGGTCGCATTGCGTACTCAAGGTGCGGGACATCGAGGCGATGATCTCGTTCTACTCGGACACGCTCGGGTTCGTCGTGGCCGATCGAGGTCCTCTCCCGGGCCCCGAGAATCCGGAGATCGTCTTCCTGAGCGGGAGCTCGAGTGATCATCACCAGATCGCCCTGGTCGCCTCGCGGGGCGACGAAGACGCTACGAGCCTCGACCACAACGCCTTCCGGGTAGAGTCGATCGGCGACGTCAAGACGATGATCGAGCGCGTGACCAAGGATCCGAGGGTGAAGGCCGCGCTGCCGCTCACCCACGGCAACGCCGTCTCCGTCTACTTCGCGGATCCCGAAGGCAACGGGATCGAGGTCTTCTGCGACACGCCCTGGCACGTGAAGCAGCCGGCCGGGCAGGTCTGGGATCCGTCGATGTCCGACGAGGAGGTGCTCGCGGACGTCCGGTCGAAGTTCGAGGACGATTCGGAGTTCTGCCCGATCGAGGAATACCAGGCCCGGAAGGCGAAGGAGTTCGGCGAGCGCTGAAGGGACGTCGGCTGCGCGCGATTCCCTCGGCAGCCGGATTCCGGTACGTTCCCACCGACCCAGGGTGAGGCCAAGGGGCGCCGTCGCACGGACCGGGATCCGACCGCGGCCGCACGGGCCCGATTCAGGAGCGGGCCTCTTGCGGATTCGGATCCTCGGAACAGGGCTCGCGCTCTGTATGGTCGGGCTCGGCGTCTTCGCCTGGAAAGTGCTCGTCCTCGAGCTGCCGATCCTGCCGGCCGAGCCGCAGGGACTCTGGCAGGTGGGGTTGCGCGTGAGCGCCGTGCCCGGCGCGGATGCGTTCAGCCTGGACGCCGCGATGCCGTCCCCCGACGCCCGCCAGTTCATCTTCGGCGAACGTTTCTCGTCCGGGCGTCTCCGGCTCGGCGTTCGGGACGAGGCGACCGGTCGCCGAGCGCTATGGCGTGGGACGGGCCGTCGAGGCATCGACGTCGATCTCCTGTTCCGGGTCCAGCTCGCGGCGAGCGACGGCGAGCTTCCGGTGCGCAACGGGTCGAAGCCGGTCCCCGAGGAGATCCGTCGTGTCTTCACGGCGCCCTCGAGTACGATTCCTTCGACGTCGAGCGAGATCGGCGAGGTCCTTTCGGGGATCGAGCTGCCTCGAGCGGACGACGTCGGCGGACGCGTGCGCTCCATCTATGCGTTCGTGGTTCACGAGACGCGGACCGGCCGGACGGACGATCCGATCCTGACGCTGCGCGATCGCGAGGGGAACGACGTCGGCCGTGAGCGGCTTCTCGTCGCGATGCTCCGACGAGCGGAGATTCCGGCGCGGCTCGTGCGCGGGCTCGAGCTCGACGAGCCGCGAGCGGCCGAGCGGGTCTGGGCCGAGGTCTGGGTCGACGGCTGGGTGGCGCTCTCCGCGACGCGTCGGTTCGTCGGGTCGGCGCCACTCGACTATCTGGCGCTCTCGACGGCGGATCGCCCCCTCGTGAGCGGGAACGCGCTCCGCTCGATCGACTACGAGTTCGCGGCGATCCGAGAGCGGCTGAGCCCCCAGGAGCTGGCGACGCTCATGATGCCCTCCGAGGGCGTCTTCGAGAAGATCTCGCTGCATCGGCTCCCGGTCGGACTCCAGGCTGGGCTACGGCTCCTGCTGCTGATGCCGCTGGGTGCCTTGATCCTGACGCTGCTCCGGAACGTCGTCGGCCTGCCTTCGTACGGAACGTTCATGCCGATGCTGATCGCGCTCGCACTGCGCGGGACCGGACTCGGAATCGGGCTTGCACTCATCCTGCTGGTGTTGCTGATCGGCGTCGCGGGTCGCCTCCTCGTCACGAAGCTTCGCCTCCTGCTGGTTCCGCGCCTCTCGTTCCTGCTCTGCGTCGTCGTCGCGAGCGTGACGGCGATGGCCTTGATCGGGTTCGACTACGACGATCGGAATTTCTACGCGGGTCTGGTCTTTCCGATCGTGATCTTGACGATGCTGATCGAGCGTTTCTCGATCACGCTGTCCGAGGAGGGCTTCCAGCCGGCCGCGGTTCGTGCCGGTTCGTCGGTGCTTCTCGCGATCATGCTCTATCCGCTGTTCTCGAGCGCGATCGTCGAGCACGTGATGTTCTCGTTCCCCGAGTGGATCCTGGTGGTGATGGGCGTCCTGGTCTGGCTCGGCGGCTATACCGGGTATCGCGTAACGGACGTCATTCGCTTTCGCAGTCTGGCTTCCCGCGAATGATCGTTCAGCGATTGAGACAAGCGGGCGTGCTCGGGATGAACCAGCGAAACTTCGACTACGTTCAGGGGTTCAACGATCGTCGTCTCTACCCGGTCGTCGACGACAAGGTGCGGACGAAGGAGATGTGCGCGGAGGCAGGCGTTCCGACGCCCGAGACCCTCGCCGTCGTGACGCAGCTCCACGAGATCCGTTCGCTCGAGACCCGCCTGGAGCGCGAAGACGCTTTCGTGATCAAGCCGGCGCGCGGGTCGCAGGGCAATGGCATCCTCGTGGCGACCGATCGCTGCGACGACCACTGGCAGCGCGCGAGTGGTCGCCCGATCACGCGCGAGGACCTCCACTTTCGCGTCTGCGAGATCCTCTCCGGGCTCTACTCGCTGTCGGGGCAGCCCGATCACGCGCTGGTCGAAGAATGCCTGCACGTGCATCCCTCTCTCTCCCAGGTCGTACACGGCGGCGTTCCCGACCTTCGCGTGATCGTTTTCCGGAGGCACCCCGTCATGGTCATGCTTCGCCTGCCGACCCGGGCGGCGGACGGTCGCGCGAATCTCCACCAGGGCGCGATCGGCGTAGGCTTGTCGCTGATCGACGGTCGACCCCTGGGAGCGGTGTGTGAATCGAGCCCGATCGAGATCCATCCGGACACCAACGCCCGCCTCGCCGACATCGAAGTCCCCGATTTCGCCGGCCTGCTGCGGATCGCGACCGTCGCTGGCACGTTCAGCGAGCTAGGCTACGTCGGCGTCGATCTCGTCCTCGATGCCGAGCGCGGCCCGGTAATCCTCGAGCTGAACGCGCGGCCAGGCCTCGCGATCCAGCTCGCGAACGGAGCCGGCCTCGCGCGCAGGCTGTCCTGGCTCGACGAGGCGATCGACGAGTCGGCGCCGCTCGAGGATCGAATCGATTTGGCGAGAAGGGCGGAAATCGAATGCCGCGGCCGAACGCGTACGAGCTTCTCTCCGGCGTGCTCCTCGCATGTGCGGTGATGAGCGGAGTGGCGCACGCCCAGACGTACGACGTGGAGTACGCGGCGAAGATCCTGCCCGACACGGGGATCGCGCGAGTGACGATCACCGTGGCGCAGCGCGATGCACAACTCATCGAAGTCTCCTCCGCCCTCGAAGGAGACCATTGGTTCGATTTCGCCGCAGACGGCGAGCTCGAGACTCCGGAAGCAGGCGGCTTTCGGTGGCTCGTCCCGCCGCGCGGCGGCGTCCTCGAGTACTCCGCGCGCATCGACCGCGTGCGGGGCGAGGAGGGGTACGACTCCCGCTGCATGCCGGATTGGATGCTGACGCGCGCGGAAGACCTCTTCCCGCCGATGGCGGCGAGGTTCGCGTCCGGTGCACGAGCGAATTCGACGATGCTCCTCGACGTCCCTCCGCGATGGGATCTGGTCTCCGCGTTCGAATCCGAAGGGGTGAACTTCGTCGTCGAGCAAGCGGGACGAAGTCTCGACCAGCCGAAGGGGTGGCTCCTGGCGGGTCGGATCGAGCGACTCTCGGAGACGATCGCGGGAAGTGTCGTCACCATCGGAGCGCCCAGGCGCCACGCCGCGCGTCTTCGTGACACGATGACCGTGCTGCGCTTCACGCTTCCGACGCTGGCCGAGGCAGCGGGCAGGATGCCCGCGCGAATCGCGATCGTGGTCGGCGACGACCCGATGTGGCGCGGTGGCCTCGCCGGGCCGGATTCGCTGTTCCTGCACGCCGATCGGCCTTTCATCGACTCCGACGGGACGAGCCCGCTGATCCACGAGCTCGTTCACGTCATCACGCATGCGCGAAACGCGCCCGGCTACGACTGGCTCGTCGAGGGGCTGGCCGAGTACTACGCGCTCCAGGTGCTGAGACGGAGCGGCGCGGTCAGCGAACGGACGCACGCGGAGAGCCTCGAACGTCTCCGCGAGCGAGGAGAGTCCGTGCGACGATTCGTCGGGGAATCGTCCGGAGCGGAGACGGCGCGCGCCGTCTGGCTGATGCATCGGCTAGACGAGACGATCCGCACCGAGACGCAGGGCGAGTTCGATCTCGATTCGGTCCTCGCGGCGTTGGTGGAGGACGTGACCGTGCTCGACCGCGAGCGCCTTCTGGAGGCGATCGAGCGGACCACGGGCGTCGGTGCGTCCGCGCGTACGATCCTCGATTCAGCGCCGGACTCGGAGCCCCGGTTCGCCGTCGCGCCGTAGGGCGGAGGCGCGCTCCTGCGGCACTGTCTCGGCGAAAGTCCGAGCCCGACCGAGTCGATGGTCGACGCCGGCCCTGCCGGAGTCAGTGGATTCTCGCGGAGGGTGGCGGAGCTCGGGACTCGCCGGAGGCGTTCGAACCGAGGCGAGGTCGCTCCGCGTCCGGTCGTCGGCTGGCCGACCCTTCAGAAAGGACTAAGGTCACTGCGACCAGCACGACGGAGCGCGCGGGTTCGCCGCGGAAGTCGGTGCACGGTCTCATGGAGGACGAGAGAGTGAAGATGGGTAGATTGACCGGGCTGGCGCTACTTGGAATCGTGATCGCGATCTTCCTTGCCGGATGCGACGACAAGAGCGGATTCGAGCAGGCGGGCGAAGAGATCGACGAGGCGATCGAGGATACGCGCAACGGCGGCGAGACCCTTGGGAACAAGATCGACGACGCCATCGACGACGTACGCGAGGGAGCCGAGGACGCCAAGCGCGAACTCCAGGGAAACTGAACCGGGGCGCGCTCGAGGGCGCTCGTCGCGTAGCTCCAGGCGTCGTCGGTTGCGTCGGTTGCGTCGGTATCGGTCCTACCAGGTGTCGACGAAGCTTCGCCGGCCCTTCGGGATCGGACCGAAGGCGTCGAGGCCACGCAGGATGCGGTCGCGGGTCTCCGCCGGGTCGATCACGGCGTCGAACTCGAGCGCGGCCGCCGCATTCAACGCCTTGCCCTTGTCGTACATGACCCCGACGAGCTTCTCGAAGAGCGCGTTCCGTTCTTCGTCCGTCGCGCAGGCGTCGAGATCCTTCTTGAAGCCCAGATTGACGGCCCCCTCGAGGCCCATTCCGCCGATCTCGCCGGTCGGCCAGGCGACCGTGTCGAAAGGCGCGGTGAAGCCGCCGCCGGCCATGGCCTGGGCGCCGAGGCCGTAGCCCTTGCGCGTGATCACGCAGAAGAGCGGGACCGAGACGTTCGCGCCGACCGTGAAGAGCCGTGAGACCTTGCGGACCTGCTGACGCGCCTCGATGTCCGGGCCGACCATGAAGCCGGGGGTGTCGCAGAGCGAGACGACCGGCAGGCCGAAGGCGTCGCAGAGCTGGAGGAAGCGCGCGGCCTTCTCGCCGCCCTCGTCGTCGATCGCGCCGCCGAGGTACATCGGGTCGTTGGCGACGAGCCCGACCGGTCGGCCCTCGATCCGGACCAGCGCCGTGACCATGCCCGGCGCCCAGGCGCGGCGGAGCTCGAGCACGCTGTCCAGATCGCAGAGGCCGGCAATCAGCTCGCGCACGTCGTAGATCCGGCGGCGGTTCTCGGGAATCACGTGGCGCAGGATCCGTGGGTCGGGTGCCTCCCAGCCTTCGGTCTCGCCCTGGAAGTAGGCGAGGTACTTCTTCGCGACGACGGCCGCCTCCTCTTCGTCCTCGACCAGGATGTCGATCACGCCGTTCGGTGCCTGGACGGAGGTCGGGCCGATCTCCTTCGGCGAATAGACGCCGAGGCCGCCGCCCTCGATCATGGCCGGGCCCCCCATGCCGAGACACGCATCGCGGGTCGCGATGATCACGTCGGCGCAGCCCGCGAAGGCGGCGCTCCCGGCGAAGCAGTAGCCCGACACGACGGCGACCCGCGGCACCTTGCCCGAGAGCTTCGCGAAGGCGGAGAAGCTGGTGATGTTCAGCCCCGCGACGAAGACGTCGCTCGCGTCGGTGTCGTTCGGCCGCCCGCCGCCGCCCTCCGGATAGAAGATCACGGGCATCCGGCCGTGCTCGGCGATCTCGAGGATCCGGTCGATCTTCTTGTGGTGGAAGAAGCCCTGGGTCCCGGCGAGGACCGTCGCGTCGACGACCAGCAGGGCGCAGCGGGCCGCGTCGGCGTCGAAGAGGTCGCCATTGACGCGGCCGGTGCCGGTGATGATCGCGTCGGCCGGGGTCTTCGCCTGGAGCTCTCCGACCGGCCGGATCTTCTTCATGGCGGCGATCGCGAGGGCGCCGTATTCCGAGAAGCTGCCCTCGTCGCAGACGGCGGCGAGGTTCTCGCGGGCCGTGCGCTGGCCGCGGGACCTTCGCCGCTCGACGGCCTCGGGGCGGGCGGCGTCCTGGAGGAGGGCGCCGCGGGCGCGGACGGCTTCGAGGTCGGGTCGGATCCGGTCGAGATCGAGCGCGGCGCGTACGCCATCGTCGCTCCCGGTGTCCGCGGACGCGGCGAGGGCGAGCAGGACCTGATCTTCCGCGACGACGTCGCCGACCTCGGCGAAGCACGCCGCGACGGTCCCGCCCGTGCTCGCTTCGATCACGTGTTCCATCTTCATCGACTCGAGGACCGCGAGGGGCGCGCCCGCGGCGACGAGATCTCCGACCGCGACGTTCCACTCGAGGACGGTTCCGATCAGCGGTGCACGAACGGCGATCTGCTCGTCCGGGAGATCCGGCTCGGCGACCGTCGTCGGTCGGTCGGGGACCGGCTCACTCGTGTCCCCTCCTCGATCCGCGCGCTCGGCGCGGGCGGCCGCCCGTCGCGCGGCCTCGTCGGCGAGCTCGCGCGCGTGGGCGTCGACGAAGCGGGTCGTCGCCGCGCCCGACAGCGTCTCCGGGCGTTCGACCAGGGCCGCGAGCCAGTCGAGGTTCGTCGCGGGGCCGGTGATCCGGAACTCGTCGAGGGCGCGCCGGAGGCGCGCCGCGAGGCGGAACTCGTCGTGGTCCGAGCGTACGATCAGCTTGGCGAGGAGGGAATCGAAGGCCGGGTGGGGCGCGAGGCCTTCGCGCAGCGCGGCGTCGACCCGGATCCCGGGGCCGCTGGCCGGGCGCCAGGTCGTGATCGTCCCGCTGCTCGGGTGGGCCTCCCCTTCGCCGTCGAGGGTCTCCGCGAGAATACGGAGCTGGACCGCGCGACCGCGGCATGGCGGCGCGGTGTCGAGTCCGAGCTCGGCGAGCGTGCGACCTTCGGCGAGGGCCAGCTGGACGTCGACGAGGTCGACGCCGGTGATCTCCTCGGTGACCGTGTGTTCGACCTGGAGTCGTGCGTTCGCCTCCATGAAGAACGCTTCGCCGCCGGCGTCGACCAGGAACTCGAAGGTCCCTACGCCGACGAAGCCGGCCGCCTTGGCGAGGGCGCGGGCCTCTTCGATGAGTCGATCGCGGAGGGGCGCGGCGAGGCCCGGTGCCGGGGCGAGCTCGACGAGCTTCTGGTGGCGGCGCTGGAGGGAACAGTCGCGCTCCCAGAGGTGACCGATCGCGCCGCTCTCGTCGGCCACGATCTGGATCTCGATGTGTCGCGCATCTTCGACGACGCGCTCGGCGTAGAGCGTGCCCACGCCGAAGGCCCGCTCGGCTTCGGAGGCGCAGCGTTCGAAGTGCCCCGCGACGTCGTCTCCCTGCTCGATCCGGCGCATGCCGCGGCCACCGCCACCGGAGACGGCCTTCAACAGGATCGCGACCCCGTCCGGCTGGGCAGCGAGGAAGGCCTCGACGGCTTCGACGCTCGCAGGGGCCTCGACGCCGGGGACGACGGGAACGTTCTGTCGCGTCGCGAGTGCGCGCGCGGCGTCCTTGTCGCCGAAGAGGGCGAGGGCCTCCGGCGAGGGCCCGACGAAGGTGAGCCCCGCGTCCGCGCAGGCCCGGGCGAGGTCCGCGCTCTCCGAGAGGAAGCCGTAGCCCGGATGGAGCGCGTCGCAGCCCTCGGCCTTCGCCACGCGGATCAGGTCGGCGGCGTCGAGATAGGCGGCCGCGCCCCGTCCGGCGAGGGGGACGATCGCGTCGGCGCCGTAGCCTTCGGCGAGGGCGGCGTCTTCTGGCGCGTGGACTGCGACGGACTCGACGCCACGCTCTCGGGCGGTGCGGGCGATGCGCAGGGCGATCTCGCCGCGGTTCGCGATCAGCAGGCGTCGGATCGGGGGCATGTTATTCGATGGCTCCGGCGATCACGAGCTCGGTGATCGCGTCGTCGTCGAGACCGAGGATCTCTCCGAGGATGGACTGGTTGTGTTCGCCGAGGCCCGGGCACGGGGAGAGGACGCCGGGGGTGGCGGAGAGGTGCATGCGCGGCGCCTCGTAGGGGAGCAGGCCGTGGCTTCCGTACTCGATCGGCACAAAGTGCTCTCGTGCGGCGAGCTGGGGGTCGGCGAAGGCGCCGGGGCTGTCGATCACGCGGTGCGCCGGGACCCCCTCCGATTGGAGCGCGGTCTCCACCTCCCCCAGATCGCGGTCGCGGGTCCAGGACTCGATCTCCTGGTCGAGGGCGGCGCGGTGCTCGAGTCGGGCTTCGGGCGTCGCGAAACGCGGGTCGCTCTCCCAGCTCCGCCCGGCGATCTTCGCGAGCGCCTGCCATGCGTCGTCGTCCGGTGCCGCGATCGCGAGCCACCGCTCGTCGCCGTCCGCGGCATAGACGCCCGACGGTGCATGGTGCGGCGAGGCATTGCCACGGGCCTCGAGGATCCGACCGTTCACCGTGTAGTCGAGAATCGCCGAGCCCAGGAAGTGCATCGAGCACTCCGCCTGGGAGAGATCGATGTGCTGGCCCAGGCCCGTGCGCTTGCGGTGCTCGAGGGCCGCGAGAATCGCCGGGGTCGCGAAGCGGGGCGAGACATAGTCGGTGTAGGCCATGAAGGGCGCCGAGGGGTTGCGGTCGGGCCAGCCGGTCACGAATCCGAAGCCGGCGAGCGCCGAGCCCATCGTTCCGTAGCCGGCCAGCAGGCGTTGGGGGCCGGTTCCGCCGCAAAGGGAGCTCGAGAGCATGACGAGATCCGGCCGCCGTTCTCGAAGGCGCGCCCAGTCGAGCCCGAAGCCCTCCATCGCTTTCGGCGAGAAGTTCTCGACGACGACGTCCGCCCAGTCGATCAGGCGCTTCGCGACGTCGATCCCCTCCGGCGTCTTCAGGTTCAAGCCGATCGACTGCTTCCCGAGATTCACGTTGGAGAAGTTCGCGGTGTTCTCCGGGCCGGGGACGTCGTCGACGTAGGGGCCGTTGCTCCGGAGGGCATCCGGCGCGCTCGAGGCTTCGACCTTGATGACCGTCGCGCCGAAGTCGGCGAGCAGGCGCGTGATCGCGGGGCCCGCGTAGACCCAGGTGAAGTCGAGGACCTTGAGGCCTTCGAGGGGAGGGCGGCGCGCGCCGTCTCCGATGGACTCCGAGGGTTCCGTCGGCGTCCACGCGCCGTTCCAGCCGCCGAGGGCGGGGGCCGGACGATCGATCGTGAGGGGCGTCTCGCTGAAGCGGGCGAAGGGGCCCGGCAGACGCACGGGGCGATCGGCGCCGGGCTGCTCGACCGTCCGCCAGAAGTCCCGGGCTGCGAGCTGCTCGGATTCGACGAGGTCCTGCACGTTCGAGAGAGGGACGATCAGCAGCCTGCGTTCGAAGGCGGCGGCGAAGAGCTCGGCCTTCGTCTTCGTTCGCGTGAAGCGCTCGATCGCCTCCATCACCGCTTCGTGGGCCTCGACCGTCGTGTGACCGCCGAGGAACTTCGCGCCGTAGGCGACCCAGTCCTCGGCGCGGAGCACGTCGTTCGACATTCCCTCTTCGTCCATCCAATCGAAGAAGCGCTGGGTCGAGTACCCGATCGGGACACCGAAGAGCAGGGTGAGGTTGACGTAGCCGTCCTTGCAGGGATAGATGAAGCGCAGGCGATAGCCGGCGACGGCGACGCCGCCCCCGGACCGCGACATCTGCGTCCCTCGCCAGCCGTGGGCCAGGACCCCGGACTGACCGGACTGCATCATCGAGATCTGTGCCGACACATCGACGTGTTGGCCGCGTCCGGATCCTTCGCGCTCGGCGAGAGCGATCAGGATGCCGCTCGCGGCATCGCCGCCGGCGTGGAGGAACGCCTGGGGAACGCTGCAGGTGAGCGGTGCGCGATCGGCGTCACCCGTCATCCACATCGCGTGGGACGCGGCGGTGACCGTGAGGTCCGTCGCCGCCCAGTCGCGCTTGGGGCCCGTCTCGCCGAAGGGCGAGACCGTCGCCACGACGAGGCGTGGATGGCGCTTCCGCAGCGCCTCCGGTGCGAAGCCCGCCACGCGAAGGTCGGGGAAGCTTCGATCGTCGATCCACACGTCGGCGGCCGCTGCGAGGTCGGTCAGGCGATCGCGGCCGGCCTCACTCGCCAGGTCGATCTCGACGGAGGCCTTGCCGCGATGGGTCGCCCAGAACTCGAGGCTGCGCTCGGGGTCGGGCGTGTCGCCGGCGAAGGGACCGAGGCCGCGGGACGCGGCGCCTCCGGGCGGCTCGACGAGCACGACCTCGGCGCCGAGGTCCGAGAGGATGCGGCCGGCGACGCTGGCGCCGCCGTCGGTCAGGTCGAGCACACGCAAATGGGAGAGCATCGGTCCTCCGGGCCTGCGTCCGGCCGGGTCGCGGCCCGCTCAGTATGGTGCAGATCGGGATCGAATTGGTCACCATCGAGCGTCCGTGCGGCGACGCTGCGTCCTCGTTCGGGTGGCCCGAATCCCGAGAGGAATCCCATGCTCGACCTCGATCCCGATACCCTGCTGACGACGACCCGCGCGGTCCGGAAACGTCTGGACTTCGACCGTCCGGTTCCGCGCGAGCTGATCCAGGAATGCCTGGAGATCGCCTTCCAGGCGCCCAACGGCGGGAACATGAACAACTGGCGCTGGATCGTCGTCGACGACCCGGAGCTCGTCGCGAAGGTCGCGGCGATCTACAACGGCGGGCTCGACGACTACATCGCGACCCTCGACCAGAGCGGCGGCTATCCCGGTGCCGTCGTGCCGCGGGCGGACCTGATCAGCACGTCGGTCGACCATCTTCGGGAGAACTTCCACCGCCTCCCCGCGGTGCTCTTGCCGGTCTTCGCGGGACGGATGGAGGAGGCGAACCTCTTCTTCCAGGCAAGCGGCTGGGGCTCGATCATCCAGTCGGTCTGGAGCTTCATGCTCGCCCTTCGGGCGCGGGGGCTCGGCAGCGCCTGGACGACCGGGCACCTCTGGCGGGAGGCGGACCTCGCGAAGCTGCTCGACATCCCCGGTCACTTCACGCAGGTCGGGCTCTTTCCGATTGCCTATACGATCGGCACCGATTTCAAACCGGCGTTTCGAAAGAACTCGGCGGAGGTCATCGGCTGGAACGGATTCGGCTGAATCGCGTTCATTCGCCTACGAAAGTGGGTGAAATCGCCCGAGACGTTGACACTTCCCGCTTCGGTGGCTATGTAACGGTGGTCAAACGACTGACCGCCCGTCAAGTCACAGGACCCCCGTTCAATGAGTTCATCGTCCCCCAGGGAGCTTCCCGGGGACGCCAGCGCCTCCCGCCTCGCCGAGCGGATCCCCGCGATCCGCGACGACGAGAAAGCCAAGAAGGCCGGGAAGGGCAGCCCTGCCGACGAGTCCGCGCGAAGCGCGGGGTCCCGTCAGGCGGAACGCCGCGAGCGCCAGCGTCAGGAGGCCCGTCGCACCATTCTCGATGCGACCGAGTCGCTCGTGATCGACAAGAACGGCTCGGATTTTTCGATCCGTGAGCTCGGCAAGCGCGCCGGATACTCCGCGCCCACCGTCTACCACTACTTCGGCGACAAGGACGGCCTGATCGAGGCGCTCCTCGAGGAACGCGTCTCGCGCCTCGCGAGCGAGCTCGAGCGGGTCGCACCGACCGGGGACGCCCAGGCGGACCTCCGGGCGATGCTCCTCGCCTATTTCCACTTCAGCGCCGACAACCCGAACGTCACGCGTCTCATGTCGACGCTCTCCCGCAAGGGCGAGAGTCGCGAGCCCGAAGCGATGGAGCGCGTGAAGGACCACATCGGCGATGCCGTCGATCGCTTCGGCGAGAGCGGCCGCCTCGGCGTCTTCGATCGTGACAGCGCCGGCCAGATTCTCTGGGCCTTCGCCTACGGCCTCGTCGCGATGCGCCTGTCCCAGCCCGATTTCATCCTGGACGACCGCTTCGTCGAGCGTGCGCTGGATGCCCTGTTCCTCGGCATGGCCGAGATGGAGAACCCTTCCTCATGACGCTCCTCCACGATTCTTCGAGGGGTCGCCTCCCTCGCGGCCTGGCCTCCATCCTCGTCGTCGCCGTCTCCCTCGCGAGCTTCGGATGCGCCGAAGAGGAACAGACGGTCGAGGAGCTGTTGCCCTCGGTCTCCGTCTACGTGCTCGAAGCGCGCACGCTCTCGGAGCAGATCAAGGCGAGCGGCGACCTCGAAGCGCAGTTCCACACGGAGATCGCCGCAGAGGTGGAAGGGCGCGTGACCGAGCTGACGATCGACGAAGGCGGGTCGGTCGAAGAGGGCGTCGTCGTGATCGAGATCGATCCCGAGCGTCGCCAGCTCGACCTCGAGGCCGCGAAGGCGCGACTC
The DNA here is from genome assembly GCA_024742285.1 of bacterium. Lineage (NCBI taxonomy): Bacteria > bacterium. The sequence goes on from JANSYR010000005.1 coordinate 115,257, forward strand.
GCGCAGAAGCGCGCAGAGCTCGCGAATCAGCAGCGGAAGACGCGGCGGATCCGGGAGCTGCGTTCCCAGAGCGTATCCTCGATCCAGCAGCTGGAAGAGGCCGAGACGATGCTGGCGCTCGCCCGGTCGGCCGTGAGTGCCGAGGTGGCCGCCGTCGGCGTCGCGGAACGGCGCGTCCGCGACTCGTCCGTCGCCGCACCCTTCGCGGGCCTCGTCGCCCGACGCTCCGTCGAGCTCGGCGAGTTCGTCCAGCCCGGCAAGTCGCTCTTCGAGCTCGTCGCGCTGGATCCGCTCGAGGCGATCTTCAGCCTGACCGAGCTCGACACCGAGCGCGTCCGCCTCGGGCAGACGGTCGAGATCAGCGTCGGCGCCTTCCCCGATCGAAAGTTCCAGGGCGTCGTGACCTTCGTCGCGCCGACGGTCGATCCCGACACCCGGACGCTGCGGATCAAGGCCGAAGTCGACAACGCGGAGGGGCACCTTCGACCGGGGCTCTTCGCTCGGATGAACCTCGGCGTCGCCGAGCGCACCAACGTGCTGATGGTACCGGCGGAGGCGCTGATCCAGCGGGTCGGCGGCGCTTCCATCTACCGCGTCGTGCCGACCGAGGAGAACGAGGGCCGTGTCGAACGCGTCTCCGTCGAGGTCGGCGCGACCGACGGCGACTTCGTCGAGGTGCGCGGGGACGTCCGACCGGGTGACCAGGTCGTGAGGCGGGGGCACGGCGGTCTCGCGAGTGGAATGTCCGTGGTCGTGCGTGGCGCGACGGCGTCCCGGCCCCAGGTCGCGGCGGGCGAAGAGCCGCGGGGGAACGACTCGTGAGCCTCTCCGATCTCTCGATCGCACGCCCCGTCCTGACGTGGATGCTGACCCTCGCGCTCGCGACGTTCGGCGTCCTCGGCCTCGGCCGTCTCGGAATCGATCGCTACCCGGACATGACCATGCCCTTCGTCGGCGTGATCGTGACGCTGGACAGCGCGTCGCCGACGACGATGGAGGACGAGGTCGTCGATCCGCTCGAAGAGGCCTTCGCCACCATCGAAGGCATCCATCACACGTACTCGACCTCCGCCCAGGGCATGGCGCGGATCATGATGGAGTTCGAGCTCGAACACGACGTCGACATCGCCGCCCAGGACGTGCGCGACAAGATCAACATGAGCTTGAACGAGCTCCCGGACGACATCGATCCGCCGATCCTGGGCAAGGCGGACTTCTCGATGTTCCCGATCATCTACGCGCCGATCACCTCCGACCTGCCGGCAACGGAGACGACGGAATACGTCGATCGCCACATCCGCCCCCTCGTCGAGAGCATCCCCGGCGCGGCGGGAACGGAGATCTACGGAGAACAGGAGCGGAACATCCGGATCTGGATCGACCCCGACGAGCTGCGCGCCCGGAACCTCGCCGTCGGCGACGTGCTCGGGGCGCTGAGGCGCGAGCACGTCGAGCAACCCGGAGGCTACGTCGAGGGGAATACCGTCGAGTGGGCGCTCAAGACCGACGCGGAGTTCCGGTCGATCGACGAGCTGGCCGCGATGGTGATTACCTGGGAGGGCGACGCGCCGGTTCGCCTCCGGGACGTCGCACGGATCGAGGACGGGGCCGAGGACCTCCGCAAGGTCTCGCACATGAACGGCAAGCCGGGCCTCTCGATCGCGGTCAAGAAGCAGTCCGACGGGAACACGGTCGCGATCGTCGACGAGTTCATCGCGCGGATGGACAAGCTCCGGGGCAAGACGCCCGACGGCATCCATATCGTCGAGAGCGAGGGCTTCATCGACAACTCGCAGACGATCCGCGAGTCCTTCGAAGAGACGATCGAGGCGCTCTGGGTCGGGGGACTCCTCGCGGTCGTCGTGGTGTTCGTGTTCGTACGCCGCTTCCGACCGACCCTGATCGTCGCAGCGGCGATCCCGATGTCGCTGGTCACGACCTTCGGGATGATCTGGCTCTTCGACTTCACGCTGAACACGATGACCCTGCTGGGGCTCACCCTCGCGATCGGTGTCGTGATCGACGACGCGATCATCGTTCTCGAGAACATCGAGCGGCACCGGGAAGGTGGCAAGGACGCGATGCGCGCCGCGCGCGAGGGAACGCGCGAGATCACCTTCGCCGCGATGGCGGCGACGTTCTCGGTGGCCGCGGTCTTCATTCCCGTCGCCTTCGCGTCGGGGATGATGGGGAGCTTCCTGACCGAGTTCGGGGTGACCGTCTCCGTGGCCGTGATCATCTCCCTGGTCGTGGCGCTCACGCTCACGCCGATGCTCGCGTCGCGCATGCCCCCGCCCAAGGAGCGAGGGCCGGACAGTCTTCATCAGCGCCTCGAGGTCTGGTTCACCGGCCTCGAGCAGCGCTACGCGCAGATCCTCGACTGGTCCCTCGCGAACCGCGGGAAGACGACGCTGATCGCGGTGGGGGCGATCGCGTTGGCGATCCTCGCCGGCTCGCGCCTGGACGGAGAGTTCATGCCCAAGTCCGATTCGGGCTTCTTGAGCATCGAGTTCCGTACGCCTCCGGGCACATCCCTCGAAGCCTCGACCGACATCCTCAATCAGAACGAGGAGTGGCTGCTCGCGCAGCCCGAGGTCGCCTCGACCTTCGCCGCGATCGGCCCGACGAGCATGAGCATCGGCGGCCCCTCGGACGGCATGCTCAACGCGCGCCTGAAGCCCCGCGATCAGCGCGAGCGCAGCGCCGAAGAGCTCATGCGCGCGACCCGCGAGGCGCTGTCCCAGATTCCGGGGCAGGAGTTCTCCGTCATCGATCCGATGGCGAGCAGCGATCGTGATTTCGAGATCGAGATCATCGGGAACGCGAGCCTCGAGGAGCTCGACCACTACTCGGACCTGATGCTCGGCGCCCTCGGGGCCGAGGGCGGCATGGTCGACCTCGACAAGAGCCTCCGGGTCGGCCTGCCGGAAGCGCTCGTCGTCCCGGATCGCGACAAAGCGGCGGCCCTCGGGATCGACGCGGCGACCGTCGCGGAAACGGTGCTCGCCATGATCGGTGGCCTCGACGTCGCGACCTTCCGCGACGGCGAAGAGCGCCACGACGTGCGGATCCGCCTCGAAGAGGGCCAGCGGGCCAGCCTCGACGATATCGGGCAGCTCTGGGTCCGGACGCGAACCGGCGAACTCGTCGATCTCCGCAACGTCGTCAGGATCGAGCGGAGCGCGACGGCTTCCTCGATCACGCGGACGGACCGCGTTCGGAGCGTCAAGCTGATGGCGAATCTCGACGGGATTCCGCTGTCCACGGCGATCGAGCGCGCCCAGCGCGCGGCGAAGAAGCTCCTGCCGTCGTCGATGAGCCTTCGCCTGGGCGGGGACGCGGAGGAGATGCGGGAGGCGGGAGAGCAGTTCATGCAGATGGTCCTCCTGGCCGTCCTCGTGATCTACATGGTCCTCGCGGCCCAGTTCGAGAGCTTCACGCAGCCGGTGATCGTGATGGCTGCGCTGCCCTTCTCGATGGTCGGCGCGCTCGGTGGACTCTGGATCTTCGACATGTCGCTCAATCTCTTCAGCATGATCGGCCTCGTGCTGCTTGTCGGGCTGGTGACGAAGAACTCGATCCTGCTCGTCGACTACGCGAATCAGCTCCGCGATACCGGGATGTCCGCCGAGGAGGCGATGCGTCAGGCGGCGCCGGTGCGCATGCGGCCGGTGATGATGACGGCGCTTTCGATGATCTTCGGGGTGCTCCCGACGGCGCTCGGGCTCGGCGCCGGCGGCGAGACGCGCGCGCCGATGGCCGTCGCGACGGCGGCGGGCATGTTCTCGTCGATGATGCTGACGCTCCTGATCGTGCCGGTCTTCTATCTCGGACTCGAGAAGCTTCGCGACTTCTTCGCCCGGAAGCGGCGATCACGGACCGCGCACGCCAGCGAGCAGCCGGCCTGATCGTCAGATGAGTCCGGACGGAAAGCTCGCGGTCTTCGTCGCGACGCGCTTCCTCGCCGAGGTCGAGGAAGCGTTCGCGTCGGCGTTCGAGGCCTCGTTCACGACCGACGAGGACGCGCCGCTCGAGGAGCTCGCGCGCCTGGTCGGGGAGGGGGCGCACTTCGACGTCGTGCTCTTCTCCCTGAACGTCCGGATGGGGGCGGCCGAGATCGAAGCCCTGCCCGAGAGCATCCGCGCGCTCGCGACCTACTCGGTCGGCACCGACCACATCGATTTCGCCGCGGTGCGAGCGCGTGATCTGGTCGTCTTCAACACGCCCGGCGTGCTCGCCGACTCGGTCGCAGAGGACGCGATCTTCCTGATGCTCGCCGGCGCGCGGCGCGCCACCGAGAGCATCGCGCTCATCCGCGAGCGGCGCTGGACCGGCTGGACCCCGAAGCAGCTCGTGGGCGTCCAGCTCTCCGGAAGGACGCTGGGCATTCTCGGCATGGGCGACATCGGCCGCCGGATCGCGACACGCGCACAGGCGCTCGGCATGGACGTCCTCTACCACAACCGACGACCGCTCCCCGACGGCGAGGCCCGTGCCCTGGGCCATCGCGCGACGCCGGAGGCCCTGGTGGCGGACTCGGACGTGCTGATGATCGCCTGTCCCTCGACACCCGAGACCCGCGGAAGCGTGAACGCGGCGCTCCTCGAGCACGCTCGGGAAGACCTCCTCGTCGTGAACATCGCGCGTGGCGACATCGTCGACGACGACGGCCTGATCGCGGCCCTCCGCTCGGGTCGCATCCGCGGGGCGGCCCTCGACGTGTTCGCCGGCGAGCCGAACGTCGACGAGCGCTACTTCGCGTTGCCGAACGTCTTCATGGTCCCGCACATCGGGAGCTCGACGATCGAAGCCCGGCTCGGAATGGGGCGCATCCTGATCGAAGGGCTCACGGCCTGGCGCGCCGGCGGGACGCCGCCGAACCGCGCGGTCTGAGGCGCCTCAGGAGGTTCCTGCGTCCGAGCGGCGCGCAGCCGACGCGGCCAGGATCGTCTTCCAGCGGAACGGCGATGCCCACTGGGCGAAGTAGTTGCTCGGGAAGGCCTCGAGTCCCTCGACGCCGGCCTCGGTCGGGGGCTCCTTGTCGTCCGGGACGTAGCGGGTGCCGAAGATCGCGTCCCAGAAGAGATAGACGTTGCCGTAGTTCGTGTCGGCCTCGCCGCGCGCCTTCGAGTGGTGCCAGCGGTGGGCGTCCCCGATCGAGTAGATCCAGGACAGGGGGCCGAGCCGGATGGCGATGTTCGCGTGCTGGTAGATGTCGGCGCAGAGGGCCGCCACCGCGGTCAGCGCGAGGACGCGTTCGTCGATGCCGAGGGCGGCGAGGGGAATCACTCCGATGAAGCCGAATCGGAACACGACCTCCAGGGGATGGGCGCGGGTGCCGTTCAGGAAGTAGACGCGGCCGGGCTGATGATGCGTCGCGTGCAGACGCCACAGCCAGTCGGATGCGTGCATCACGCGGTGGGCCCAGTAGTCGAAGAACTCGCGGATGACCGTCGCGAGTACGACCTGGAGTGCTACGGGCCAGGCGTTCGGCCAGATCCCGCCGCCGAAGAGGCCGGCGATCGTGTCGGCGGAGGCAATCGCGATCCCGATCGCGAGGGGCGCGCACAGGGGCGGGACGATCACGTGGAGCGGGATGTAGAGGAGGTCGTTTCCGAGGTCGCCCTGGTTGCGGAACCAGTCGCGGTTCCAGGGCAGGACACGCTCCATCCCGCCGACGAAGAGCAGGCCGAGGATCGAGATCGGAAGCGCGACCGCGGCGGGTGAGACGCCTGCGTTCATCATCAGCACGGCGGCCGCCAGGCCCGCGGCGACGGTCCCCGGGACGAGGGTGTAGGCGAGCACGCGCTCCCAGAACTGCTCGTGTCGGACGCCGTCTCGCATCGTGTCTCCCTTGGCGGATCGGCTCGCAGGCCGACCGGGGAACGGCCGCGCGGGGCGGTGAAGCCTGCGTTCTTCACGCTAGCGTAGGAAGCTCGGGAGCGGCGCGACGGCGCTCCATCACCAGGAGACCGAGGACATGGGCATGAGCGAAGCCGAAGAGCGGATTCTGAGCGGACGGATCTGGACCGATTTCTGTGACCGCCTGAAGGCGGCGGGCGACCTCGTTGCCGCAGAGGGGACGCCGACCGATACGCAGAACCGTGCCCTCGGCTACCGGTACCTCACGCGCCTGCTTCGTGGCGGGCTCGAGCGGGCCGTCGACTACGCCGATCCGCAATACCCGGGCTTCTACCGACTCGCGGACGAGACGAAGGGCGTCCTCAACGACAACCCCGACAACTACTACGAGAACTGCGCGATCGACGGTCGGTTCGACTACCGGATCCACGGGACGCGAGGGACGGTCCCGTGGCTCTCGATCGGTGCGAAGGGCGGGGGCGGCACCGTCGACCAGATGGTCAGTACCGGCGAGATCGACTCGTCCCAGATCGAGCTGGACGAGGACGGGACCTTCGAGGTCTTCATGTCCAGGAATCCCCAGCCGAAGAACTGGCTGAAGATCACCGAGGACTCGACCAACATCGTCGTCCGCCAGACCTTCGGCGACCGCTCGAAGGAGACCCGGGCGATGATCGAGATCGAGTGCCTGAACCCGGAGCGCCCGAACAACAACCTCGACCCGGAGCAGCTCGAGGCGCAGCTCGGTGGCGCGCTCAACTTCATCGAGAGCACGGTCGGGCTCGGCCTGATGTGGACGCTCGACTACAAGGAGCGGACGCTGAACCAGCTCCCGTCCCACGACCAGGCGGTCCTGCAGGCGGCGGGCGGCGACCCGACGATCAACTACTACCAGAGCCACTGGGCGCTCGAGCCGGACGAAGCCCTCGCGGTCCATATCCCGAAGCTGCCCGAATGCGCGACGTGGAACCTGCAGCTCTCGAATTTCTGGATGGAGAGCCTCGAGTTCCGTTTCTTCGACATCTCGGTCAACAAGTTCACGGCGCGCTACGAGGACGACGGATCGGTCAAGCTCCTGATCGCGCACGAGGATCCCGGCCCCGCCCACAAGAACTGGCTCAACACGTTGGGCCACAGCGAGGGCGGCATGCTCGGCCGGATCGTCGGCGCCGACGGCGGATGGCCGCCGGAGTGGAAGACCGAGGTCGTGAAGTTCGCCGACGTGAAGAGCTAGCGGCCGCGGCGCGGGCTCAGAACGTCAGGCTCAGGCCGAAGGTCGGACCGCGAAAGTCGAACTCGAGATCCGAGCCGTTTCCCTTGGCCTTCTCGTCAGCGTATCTGAATCGGCGGTAGCCGCCATAGACGCCGACGTTCTTCGTCAGGTTGAGCTGTCCGCCGGCTTCGAGATCCGTCGTTCCGGAGTGGCCGGCGGTCGTGGACGCCTGGGCGTAGAAGTCGATCAGCGGGATCGGGCGGAAACCCAGACGGAGCCCGAGGAGGAGGCCTGGGCTCACGTCCTCGTCGGTCTGCAGGAAGCCCGCGTTCTGCACGCGAACCCGGGTGTGGTCGATGCCCACGCCGAGCAGGGCTTCCACGGAGAACATGTCGAGGGCGCGCACGCCGGGGCGAAACGCGACGAAGCCGCGCTGGTTGTCGACGTCGATGCCCACCGTGGTCGGACCGGCGAGCTCGACGTCGAAATCGATCTCACGCCCGGCCGGCACGGGTTCGGACCCGTGGCCGTTCGTGCTCGCGTACTCGGCGACGACGGCCAGCGTCGCGATGATGTCCTGCTCTGGCGGCTCTGCCTCGACGCCCGTGAGGGGGGCCGCACCCGCGACGAGGTCGAGCAGAGATCCTCGGCGGCGCGTGTCGTTGCCGGGGAGGATCTCGTACGTCGCCCGCCCGCCAGGCGTCGTCTGGCCTCGATCGTCGAAGTCCAGGTCGATCGGCCTCGGACCTTCACAGGTCGCGGCGATCGAGAGCAGGGCCGAAACGAGGAGCGCGGCGATCGAAGAGCGGGTCGATGACAAGGGTTCCCTCCATTGAGCGGAGAGAGGATAGGCGAGCCCCGAAGCGTTTCTTTCCTCCGGGGTCGACTAACGTCCACCTGACGGCGAGTACCAGATCGGAGAGCTGTAGGCGCGATCCTGGACGCTTCGCGGCGCGCGCTCGTCGAGTGTGATGTCGAAGCGGGCGGCGTCGTAGGTGGACCACCGCGGCGTCGGAATCTCGATCACCCGGACATAGTAGAAGGCGTGCTGCTCGGGATCGAAGTCGTCGTCCTGCCAGAACACGGAGAGTTCCGCCGCCCCGATCGTGTTCGTGTAGGTGGCGCTCGCGACGTCGACGGTCGAGCCGACCTCGCGGATCCCGAAGAGCCCCCGGCGTCCTTCGCCGCCGAGGGCGACGTCGTGGATCTCCTCATGGAGGTCGCCGTCCGAATCCCGCCAGCCCTTCACGATCTGGACCCGATCGAGGTTCGCGCCGTTCGGGTCCTTGAGTGCGCGGACGACGAAGCGCGGCCCTTTCGTGCCCGTCCCCGCCTCGGGAAGATCGGCGCCCATCGGGACTCCGTCGCGATACCCGCGGCGCACGAGGTCGGGGCGTGCCGCGTCGTCCTCCTCGAACTCCCAACCGCCGAAGAAGCGCAGGGTGATGCGTGAACCGGTCGTGGCGTAGACCTCGCGCCGGCGCATCGCCTCGAAGAGCGCGGCCCGCGTGTTCTCCTTCGCCCAGACCGCGGCGTAGCCCGAGGCGACCCAGCTCCAGGCGTAGATGCCGCTGTCCTCCTGCGAGGCGGGCGGCGGGGCGAGGCGATGGGGGCCGGGCTCGAGCACCGAGAGCTTGCCCCAGAAATCGTTCTCGGCAGCGGTGGCGAGGGAGGTGTGTGCGTCGGTGCTTCCGATCACGCCCATCTTGAAGGGGTTCGCACCGATCCGCGCTTCCTCGCCGAGTCCATTCTTGAAGGCCTGGCGGAGGTACTCGTACTGGATCTGCTCGTCCTGCTTCGGCGTGGAGGGCGTCCCGATGTTCCCCGTGTCCCAGTTCTCGAAGTCCGCGAATTCGTCGTCGGGGGAGAGGAGGGGATGCGACTCGCTGTCGCCCTTGATCTGGGTGATCTCGGCGATCGGCTCGTGCCGACTGCGACGCAGCGCATAGTCGCGATCGAAGGGACGGCCATCGCTCTGTTCGAGGGAGAACATCTGGCCGTTGCTCATGTTCGGGTTGTGGGGAATCGCGAGGATCGTCCCGCCGGTCTCCGATTCGTAGTCCTCCATGAAGTCCCAGAGATCTTCCGGGCGTTCTCCTTCGAACGAGGATCGCGGGATCATCCTGCCCGCGACGTCGCCGCCGTCGCCGTAGACCACGACCCGGTGGAGGTTGTCACCCCTGGGCATGGCGCTCCACTCGAATCCGATCAGCGCGCTGAATCGGCCCGGCTCGTTCGCCTCGTCCGCGAGCCGCGTGATCTCGTTCCAGATGCTCCGCTTGAAGGCGGCGTTGTCGATGATCGGCTCGGAGGCCATCAGGCTCGCGATCACCTCGGAGATGACCGCGTACTGGCTCTCCTCGTCCCCGCGAACACCTTCGGAGAGGCGTCGACCGACAGGGTCGGCCAGCAGGGCCGCGTCGCCCGCGCGGAGGGCCGGCAGCAGCCCCATGTATTCGGCGTGGTCGGAGACGACGAGGAAGTCGAGGGGCGCCTCGAGGCGCGCGGTCATGCCGTTGTTGGCGACGACGGCTTCCCCCTTCGCGAACCGGTACGCGTCTGCGGGAGAGAGCCGCGTGTTGCCCATCGAGTTCGCGTCCACGCTGAAGGAGCTGTGGACGTGCGTGTCCCCCCAGAAGACTTCCGTCGGGAAGTCGTCCCGGTGCGCCGGGGCGTATTGGCTCGGGGGCTCTGCCGCGGAGGCCTGCACGAGGCCTGCGGTAAGCCCGACTACGACGGCGAGTCGGAGCGTCGCCGATCCGGCGGGGGAAGGAAGAGGAGCATCGGAACGGGCCATGCGGGCCTCCCAGGGGCTGCGGGACGAGATCGAGCTTAGACCAGCACACTCGAGGGCGACTTTCGCGTCGTGGAGGTCCCCCTCCGCGTTTCGCGCGCAGGAAATGCGCATCGCGGATGCCGATTCGAGCGGGAAGCGCCCCGAACGGTCACGCTCTTCGGCGGGAGTACACTCACGAAAGGGCGTATCGAGAGGGAGGGGCCAGATGGGCCTGTTCAAGCGAGGCAAGAAGGACAAGGGGAAGTCCGGAGGGGACTCCAGGGACGCCACGCCGACCGATCCGGCGGAGGCCGAGACCGCCGAGTCGTCTCCCCAGAAGGTGGGCGTCGTCTCGGGGGTGTTGTCGACGACCGCGGAGACCGGAGAGGGCGAGCGCTCGCTCTTCGGGGACGTGGTGTCGCGGCGCTTCGGACCGAACGACGACGAAGGGGACGGCGTCACGCGTCCTCCCCGCCCCGAGGCAGAATCCATGAACGAAGACACGCCGCCGGAAGACGAGCAGCGCGAGGCCCCGGGCGAGCCCGCGAGCAGGGATCACCTGCGTGCGGTTGAGCCCCTTTTTCCCGATCATCCGGCGACGCCGGACCTGGAGGTCGACCCCATGGCGCACATCGGACGCGCGACGACGATCACTGGCAACATCGTGGCCGACGAGGATCTCGAGATCCAGGGCGTCGTCGAGGGCTCGGTCCGGCTCGCGAACCATCAGGTCACGATCGGGGCCGAGGGTCACGTGAAGGCGAGCGTCGATGCCGAGACCGTGATGGTCTACGGGCGGATCACCGGCGACGTGATCGCCTCGGATCTCGTCGAGATCGAGAAGGGCGGCATCGTGGGCGGCGACATTCGCGCGCCGAGGATCGTGATGCACGACGGGGCGATCGTGGTCGGGGCCCTCGACATGTCGGCGGCGCTGCCGAACGGAGGCGCGAACTTCGAAGCGCCGGACGCACCCGAGCCGGCGGAGTCGCTGCGACCGGTCGTCTCGTGGGTCAAGCCGGTCGAAGAGTCCGATGACGTCGACGATCCGGGGTCGTCCTCCGACGACTAGCGCGCGCCCCGATCGAGCTACGCTCTCCTGAACGCCGCCCCGATGGGCGCGGAGAGCGCGTGGCGGATTCGCGAGGGACAGGTGAGGCGGAAGACTCGGGGGAGACGGCTTCCGTCGATCCCGGCGCCGTTCTCGCGAGTCCTGTCGCTGTCCCGGGCCTCGCGGGCATCGAGCGTACGCTCTGGCCGCGTTTCGAGCCCGATGCGCCCGACCGGATCGTCCATCTCCGGCTCGGCCACGCGGCGTGTGCCGAGTCCGCGCCGGTGCTCATCCGGGCGCTCGGGGACGTCGTCGAAGGGGCGCCCTAGCGGCGCGAAGGACACGAAGGGACACGCATGTTCAAGGGCTGGTGGATCGTCGCGACGCATTTCCTCGTCCTCTTCCTGACGGTGGGGTTCTATCAGTACGGGCTCCCCCTGCTCGTGCCGGACGTGATCGAACACTTCGGCGCCGACGCGGCGACGATCAACGCGCTCTTCACCGTCCACGTCGCCGTCGGTCTGGTGGCGGGGCCGATCGCCGGTCCCCTCGTCGATCGCTGGAGTGCGCGCGGGTTGCTGCTGATCGGCGTCGTCTTCTTCGCGGCCGGAACGGCTTTCCTCGGTCTCGCCTCGAACGTCTGGGTCTTCGTCCTCGGCGGCGGCCTTCTGCTCGGGGTCTCCGGCTCGCTCTGTGGTCCGATGACCGGATCCGCGGTGATCTCGCGCTTCTTTACAGCGACGCGCGGGCGGGCCCTCGGGATCACCGCGATCGGGACCTCGGCGGGTGGCTTCGCGGTCCCGGCGCTGATCGCCGCGGGGGTGGCGGGATTCGGCTGGCAGACGACCGTCCTCGCGGTCGCGGCGTTGGTGATCGTCGTGCTCGTTCCGCTCCTCGTCTTCCGGTTCTGGAACGAGCCGGAAGCGGCAGGCGTGGCGATGGAGCCGGCGCCGGAAGGCGCGGCGGCCCAGGGCGACGCGCAGGCGGGGATGACGACGGGCGAGATCCTGCGCCAGCCTCCCTTCTGGCTCTTCAGCGCCTCGATCGCGATCTTCATCGCCGTCTTCACGTCGACGATCTTCAACCTGGGCCTGCACTTCGCGGATCAGGGGCTCGGCCCCGATCAGGCGAAGACGCTGATGCAGCTGGTCGCGGTCGGAGGGATCGCGGGCAAGCTCGGCGTCGGAGAGCTCGCCGACCGCGTTCCGCTCAAGCTCATCTTCCTCGCGGCGATCGGCGCGACGGCGGGGGCACTCGCGATCTTTCTGGCGGAGCCGGGCTATCCCGTCCTGCTCGCGGCGATGCTCCTGCTCGGGGTCGCGACGGGCGGCCTCCTCCCGGTCTGGAATGCGCTCGTGCCACGCATCTTCGGCGTCGCCAACTTCGGTCGGACGATGGGATTGCAGGGGCCGGTGATCTCGCTGACGACGATGGCCGTCTATCCCCTGGTCGGGAGCGTGCGGGACGCGACCGGGAGCTATGCCGCCGTCTTCCAGGGGGATCTCGTCGCGCTGGCGGTCGCCGTCGCGGTCGTGCTTCCGCTTCGGGATGGCCGCGACTAGAGCGCCCCGGCGCGCTGCGAAAGTCGTTCGATCGCCACGCTCCAGGCGGTTATGCTCGCCCATGGCTCGAGAAGAACCCAGGAGTCCCGATTCATGCCTCACGACCTCGTCATCCGGAACGGCCAGCTGATCGACGGAACCGGCGCCCCGAGCGTGCGCGGCGACCTCGCGATCGACGGCGACACGATCACCGCCGTCGGGCAGGTCGACGGCGAGGGCGCGCGCGAGATCGACGCCGCAGGGCACGCGGTCACGCCGGGCTTCGTCGACATCCATACCCATCTCGACGCGCAGATCGGCTGGGATCCCTACCTGACGCCGATCAGCTGGCACGGCGTCACGACGGCGCTCCTCGGCAACTGCGGCGTGACCTTCGCGCCGGTCCGACCGAACGACGCCGACACCCTGGCCAACATGATGGAGACGGTCGAGGACATTCCGGCGGACGCGATCCTCGGCGGCCTTCCCTGGAACTGGGAGGGGTACGGCGGCTATCTCGACGCGGTCGAGGGGCTCGATCCGGCGATCAACGTCGCGGGTCTGGTCGGTCACTGCGCCGTCCGCTTCTACGTCATGGGCGAGCGCGCGGTCGACGAGCAGCCGACCGCGGAGGAGCTCGCCCGGATGGGCGAAGTCGTCGCCGAGTCGATCCAGGCCGGCGCCGTCGGCTTCTCGACCTCGCGGATCATCGGCCACCGTCTTCCCGACGGCCGCGACGTGCCCGGAACCCACGCCGCCCACGAGGAGCTGGTCGCCATCGCCGAGGCCGTGAAGGGCGCGGGCGGGGGCCTCATGCAGAACGTCCTGAATCTGGCGGGCGACTTCGAAGGCGAGCTGGAGCTGATCCGCAAGCAGGCGGAGGCCACCGGCGACCGCGTCCTCTTCTCGATCACCGCGGGCAACTCCGATGCCTCCGGGCGACTCTTCACCGACCGCATCGCGAAGCTTCGCGAGTCGGGGCTCGACGTGAACGGGATCGCGATTCCTCGGGGCTCCGGCTTCGTCTCCGGGCTGATGGCGACGATGCCCTGGGGATTCGGCGCCTGGAAGGCGTTGGCGGAGAAGGACTTCGCGGGCCGACTCGCGGCGATCCGGGATCCGGACATGGTGGCTGCGCTGGTGGCGGACGCGCGCGAGGACCGGGGCTTCTTCGCGCAGACGCCCAAGTTCTGGCTGGGAGACGGCGAGACGCCCAACTACGTGTTCGACGCGGAGAGCGACCTCGAGACCCTGGCGAAGCGGGCGGGCGAGGAGCCCGCCGAAACCTGGCTCCGACTCAGCCGCGAGAGCGACGGCGAAGCGCTCTTCTGCATGCGCTTGTTCAACCCGAACCTGCGCGCGGTGGCCGACCTGATCTCGCTCGGCGACGTGCTGCCGGGGCTGGGGGACGCCGGAGCGCACGTGGGGCAGGTGATGGACGCGGGCTGGTGCTCCTTCGTCCTGTCGCACTGGGTACGTGAGGAACAGCTCTTCACCGTCGAGGAAGCCGTCCGACGGATGAGTTCTGCGCCGGCGCGGATCATCGGCGCCCGGGATCGTGGCACCCTCGCGGTCGGCAAGAAGGCGGACGTGAACGTGATCGACCTCGGTCGCGTGAGCGAGCGGATGCCGGAGTTCGTGCACGACTTCCCCGGCGGCGCTGGGCGCTTCGTCCAGAAGGGACGCGGCTTCCGAGCGACGATCTGCAACGGGGTCCCGATCCTCGAGAACGACGAGCACGTGGGCGCGCGAAGCGGCCGCGTCCTGCGGTCCTGAAGGGGGTGAGACGATGAACGGCCGCGGCAACCTGCCCGACGACTTCGATTTCGATCCCTTCGATCCGTCCTCCTTCGACGATCCCTATCCGGCCTGGGCGATGTTGCGGGAGCACGCGCCGGCCTACCGCCGTCCGACCGCGGAGGCGCGAGTCTGGCCGCATTTCTGGATGATCACCCGCGCGCACGACGTGAACGACGCCCTGGCGGACTGGCGGACCTTCTCGTCGGCGACGGGAACGCTGATCGACACCGACATCTCGCTGATTCCGCCCAACATCTTCAACATGGACCCGCCCCGCCACGACGAGCTGCGCGCGATCCTGGCGCGGGTGCTGACGCCGGCGCGGGTGGCTGGACTCGAGGAGGGAGTCCGGGCGAGCGCGACCGAGGTGCTCGAGCCGCTCCTCGAAGGCGGCGGCTTCGATCTCGCGACGCAGTACTCACAGCTGATCCCGACGCTCACGATGTGCGAGCTGATGGACCTGCCGATCTCCGATCGCGGGCGGTTCCTGCAGTGGAACATGGACACGCTCGCCGGAAACGATTTCACGAGCGACGCGGCGCTGCGGGCCTATGAAGAGATGGGCAACTACTGGACCGATCTCGTGGCCGAACGTCGCGTACAGCGGGGGAACGACCTGATCTCCCAGATCCTGCACAACCAGGGGGACGTCGACCCGCTCTCCGACGAAGAGGTCGGCGGCTTCTGCTCGCTCCTCCATGACGCGTCCCAGAACACGACCATGAACATGATCGCCGGCGGCGCGCTCGCCCTCGCGGCGTTCCCGGACGAGCGACGCAAGCTGGTCGACGAGCCCGGACGGTGGGGCCGCGCGCTCGAGGAGCTGCTCCGCTTCGTTTCGCCGGTCCAGGGGCTCGCGCGCTCGACCACCCGGGACGTCGAGATCGGCGGTGAGACGATTCCTGCAGGCGAGCAGGTGCTGCTCTGCTACGGCTCGGCGAATCACGACCCGACCGTGTTTCCGGATCCCGAAGTCCTCGATCTCGAGCGCGACGCGAAGAACCACTGGACCTTCGGCCACGGGATCCACTTCTGTCTCGGGAACGCCGTGGCGCGACTCGAGACGCGCATCGCCCTCGAAGTATTGACCGATCGGATTCCCGACTACGCGGTCGACCCGGACGAGGTCGTGCGAAACCAGCTCGTCCCGACGCGCGGGGTCAGCCGCGCGCCGCTCGCGTTCGAGCCGGGGCAGGTGAGGGCGGCGCGGACGTGAGCGAAGCAGGCGAGGGCGGGCGAATGACCGTGGACGAGGCGTATCGGTTCGACCCGACCGATCCGGAGCAGGCCAAGGACTTCGAGCGGATGGCTCGGATCCGGCGCGAGAAGCCGGTGTGTCGTCCGGCGGAAGGGGTCGTGCTCACCACGCGCTACGAGGACACGGCGAAGGGCTTTCGCGATGCGAAGCGCTACTCGAGCGTGGGCGACATGCGCGCGCCGGGCGTGGTCGTGCCCGAGGAGGAGAGCTTCCTCGGCGAGATCGACGCGCCGCTCCATCCGAAGATCCGCCGCATCCTGCTGAAGGGCTTCACGCGGAGTCAGGCCCGGGACGCGGAGTCGTGGACGCGGGCGGAGGTGAAGCGGCGGCTCGCCGGGATCGTCGAGCGGGGCGGAGGCGACCTGATGGCGGAGCTCGGAATTCCGCTGCCGGGCTCGGTGTCGGCGCACTCTCTGGGGATTCCGGATGCGCTCCACGACGAGGTCATGGGGTGGTGCAACGACCTGCTCCACAGCACCTGGCCGACGACCGGGGAGACCGAGAAGGGCAAGGGGATCGAGGCCTGCTTTCCGGAGCTCGCCGCCTGCCTCGACGAGATGATTCGCGAACGGGCGGAGGGGGGGCACGGCACGCCGGACGATCTCTTGTCGTTGATGGTCCGGTCGAAGACCGACGATGGCTGGTCGATCGGCGCGCACCATGCGCGGACGCTCGTCGTGAACATCCTCGCGGGCTCGCTCTCGGCCAGCTACATGCTCGGCAACCTCTTCTACCGGATGCTGACCGACGCGGGCTTCACGGCGGCGCTCCGGCGGGACGCCACCCTGATCCCGAAGGCCGTCGAGGAGTCCCTGCGGCTCGAGGCCCCGGTCACGTTCCTGATGCGGACGGCCCGGGAGGACGGGGAGCTCGGTGGCTGCCCCATCCAGGCAGGTGACCACATCATGCTCCACATCGGCGCTGCGAACCGGGATCCCGAGGTCTACCCCGATCCCGAATCCTTCCGGCTCGACCGCGAGGACCCACCGGAGCACCTCTCATTCGGGATCGGGCCACACATCTGCCTGGGCAACCACCTGACGCGCCTGGTCGGCCGTGTGGCCCTCGAGGAGTTGCTCGCCGTCCTGGCCGAGCGTGACGTGACCCTCGCGCCGGGCTTCACCTGGGAGTGCGTGCAGCACCTGCAGGAGTACGGGCCCGAACGCCTCGACGTGGTCGTCGTCGGCCTCGACTAGACGGCGGGACAGCTTCCGCCGTCGACCATGAGCGTGTGCCCCGTGACGTAGCGGGCGTCGTCCGAAAGCAGGAAGCGCGCCGCGCGACCGATGTCCTCGGTCGAGTCGCCGAGGCGCCGGAGCGGATTGCGGCCCAGCACGCGTTCGGCCATGGCGGGATCCATCTCGAACGCGCGCTCCATCGCCGGGGTCGAGGCCAGCGGCGCGATCGAGTTGACGCGCACCCCGTCCCGACCCCACTCGCGAGCGAGAGCCCGGGCGAATCCGCGCTGGGCCCCCTTCACGCCGGCGTAGGGCGACAGCTTCGCCTTGCCCTCGAAGCCCGCCTCGGAGGTCATCAGGAGGAGCGAGCCCTGGCTCGCCTTGAGCGCGTCGAAGCTCGCGCGAGCGAGGCTGTGGAGCGCGCGCAGAGCGACGTTCACGTGATCCTGGAAGTCTGCGAGGGAAACTTCGGCGAGCGCGACGGGAACCGGCGAGAGGCCGCTCGTCGCGTTGTGCACGACGCCGTCGAGGCGCCCGTCGGCCTCGACGATCGTCGCGATCGCGGCGTGGGCGGAGCGCGGATCGCCGACGTCGCAGGAGACGAAACGGCCTCGTCCTCCGCGCGCGTCGACCTCGGCGGCCACTTCGCTCCCTTCCTTCTCGCGCCGCGCCGCGATCCAGACCTGCCATCCGGCCTCGGCGCAGGCGAGGGCGATGCCGCGGCCGACGCCGCCGGTGGCGCCGGTGACCACGACCGTGCGTCGTTCGTCGTTCGAAGCGGTCATAGCGAGCGTCCTCCGTCGGCGGATAGCATCCGGCCAGTCAGGCCCGCCGCGTCGTCGGACAGGAAGCTGCGCACGGCGCCGGCCACGTGGGTGTCGATCGTGCCCGGAAAGCCTGCGAGGGGCGGGGCCGGGGCGATCACGTCTTCGCCGGTCAGGCCGATGGGCGTCGTGACCAGGTTGGCGCGCACGCCGCGCGCCCCTTCGGCGGCCGCGACCGACCGAACGAGCGAGAGCACGCCGTCGGCGATCGACAGCTCGGGCGTTCGACCGGGCGCGTCGAGGGCCGCCGGCGCCTGGCACACGGCGACGATCGCGCCCCCGTCGGCGCAGCGTCGGCCCGCGGCCCCGAGTGCAAAGTTCCAGAGCAGCCAGGGCGCCTCGAAGCGTCGGACCCACTCCGCTTCGTCGAGCAGAACGAGATCCTTCGGATCCGTCGGCGCGCGCCAGCCGGCGACGACGATCCGGTCGCACGGCGCCTCGTCGACGACGCCGCTGCGCCACGCCTCGAAGGTTTCCGGTCGGGCGACGTCGGGAAGGGGTGAGAAGTCGGCATCCAGCGCTTTCGCGAGATCTCGCGTCTCGGCGGCTTCGCTGGCCAGGAGGAGCGGTCGGGCGTCGGGCATCGTTCCCCTTCGATCGGCGACGGGCGATTGACGCCGCGCCGGTCCGCGAACGATACTGCGTTCTTCGCGCGGGTTCCCGCCCGCCCAAGTTTCCTGGAGGTCCTCGTGTCGGCAGCGGAATCCACCTCGTCCCTCGAAGGTCGCGTCGCGATCGTGACGGGGGGTGCGTCCGGGATCGGTCGTGCGACCTGCGAGGCCCTCTGTCTGGCGGGCGCGGCGGTCGTCGTCTCCGACCTGAACGCGACAGGGGCGGAGGGGGTCGCGGAAGGGCTTCGGAGCGGCGGGGGCGAGGCGATCGGGGTCGAGACGGACGTCGGCGACGAGGATTCGATCGCGGCGATGGTGGACGCGGCCGTCTCGCGCTTCGGGCGCCTCGACATCCTGCACAACAACGCGGCCGACTCGGATCCTGCGCTGATGGGGCGCGACCTCACGGTGACGGAGATGGACGTCGCGGTCTGGGATCGGACGATGCGCGTCAACCTGCGCGGTCCGATGCTCGGCTGCAAGCACGCGATCCCGCACATGATCGCCGGCGGCGGCGGGGCGATCGTGAACACCTCCTCGGCCTCGGGTCTGACCGGCGATGCCTCGCGATCGGCGTACGCGGCCTCCAAGGCCGGGCTCCGCTCGCTGACCGAATCCGTCGCCGCGCAATACGGCAAGCAGGGCGTTCGTTCGAACGCCATCGCGCCGGGCGTGATCTCGACTCCCGCCCTCGCGGCGAACGTGCCCGCGGACCAGATCGAGGTCTACGCCGAGAACACGCTCACGACCCGGCTCGGACGGCCGGAGGACATCGCCGCGGCGGTCGTGTTCCTGGCTTCGGACGCCGCGGCGTTCATCACGGGACAAGTGATCTCGGTCGACGGCGGGCTCCTTGCCCACCATCCCACGATGGCCGAGCTGCAGAAGCGGATCGGCTCTGCGCAGGAGGAAGTTTCATGAGCAAGGCGGCTTTCGACGCCCTCTTCGAGAAGTACACGAAGGCCGTGACGGCGACGGACGTCGACACGATCGTTTCGATCTACGCGCCCGAGGCGAAGATCCAGATCCCGGTCGGCGGGCCGGTCCACGACGGGATCGACGCGATCAACACGTTCTACCGGGAGAA
The DNA here is from genome assembly GCA_024742285.1 of bacterium. Lineage (NCBI taxonomy): Bacteria > bacterium. The sequence goes on from JANSYR010000005.1 coordinate 134,458, forward strand.
CGAGCTCGCGGAGTCCCTCGCGATCGCGGGGCCCGCCTGCGTGGCCGGCAACGAAGCGGCGATCCCGCTCCGGGCCGTCGTCGTCCAGGGGGGGCGAAGGCTCGAGCTCGACGTGATCGACGTCGCCGAGATCGACGACGAGGGCCGCGTCCTCAGCATGCGCGCCTTCTTCGACCTCGAAGGCGCCCGGGAGCTCTAGCAGGGCAGTCGGGTCGCCGGAACGGAGCCCCGGTTCGCGCCACCGCCAGAGCCCGCTCGGCGTCGCCCGAAGCCTCGTCGCCACGCAGCCATCGCGGCGCCCCCAACTTCACAAAGAATTGAACCCCTCGATCCATTTGCCCGCCGTCGCGCCGCCGTCGACGGGCAGGTCGATGCCCGTGACGCCCGCGCTGGCGTCCGACGCCAGGTAGAGCACGGCCTGGGCGATCTGCTCGAACGTCGCGCCGCCAGGGATGCCGCGGTTCTCCTGGTAGGCCTGGGTCTGCTCCATGAAGGAGACCATCTTCTCGATCCAGGGCCCGTACATCTCCGGGTTGCCGCCGGCGGCACAGACCGAGTTGACCCGGATCCCCGCGCGCCCCAGCTCGAGGGCGGTCGATTTCGCGAGCCCGCGCACCCCGAACTTGCTCGCCGAGTAGGCGCACACGCCGTTCATCCCGACGAGTCCGTCGATCGACGAGATGTGGACGATCGAGCCGCTTCCCTGCTGCTTCATCGCCCCGAGCACCGCGCGCGTGCCCAGATACGGGCCGACCGTGTTGACGTCGAGGACGCGCCGGAACACGTCCGGGGGCGTGTTCTCGACCGTCCCGAGGTGGAGGATGGCGGCGTTGTTCACCAGCACGTCGATCCGGCCGTGGCGCTCGAGCGTCGCCGCGACACCCCGAGCCCACTCGTCTTCCTTCGTGACGTCGAGGGGCTGAAAGGAGGCGTCGCCCCCGAGCTCGCTCGCCACCTTCTCGCCCTCGGGAACGAGGACATCGGCGAGCACCACCCTCGCGCCGGCCTCGACCAGCGTCTTCGCCACCTGGGCGCCGACGCCGCGGGCCGCGCCGGTCACGAGGGCGACACGATCATCGAGACGGGACATCGGATCCTCCTTGTCGCGCCATGGTCGCGCGTGCGATCCAGTCTAGCGGGCCGCTCGTTGTTGCCACGAGGGCGCCACGATCCGTTATTCTGTTTGCCGGAATCCTCGAGTGGAGTGGTCCATGGCCCGATTTCCCTTCGGCATCCCGAACAGCTGGTACGTCGTCGCCTACTCGCACGAAGTTGCGAAAGGCGAGGTCCAAAAGCTCACGTACTTCGACCGCGAGCTCGTGCTCTTCCGCGGCGAGAGCGGTGAGCCGGCGGTCCTCGACGCCTACTGCGCCCATCTCGGCGCCCATCTCGGCGTCGGCGGCGAGGTCGTCGGCGACACGCTCCGCTGTCCGTTCCACGGCTGGCGCTGGGACGGGGAGGGGCATTGCGCGGAGATTCCCTATGCAAAGCGGATTCCCGGAAGCGCCCGCGTCGGTCGGCTCCCGGTCGTCGAGCGCAATGGCATGATCTTCGCCTGGTACCACGCCGAGGGGGGGGAGCCGACCTTCGAAATCCCGACCGTCGCCGGCTGGGACGAGCCGGGCTGGCTCGGGCGTTGGCTCACGTGGGAGTGGACGGTCAAGACGCATCCCCAGGAGATGGGGGAGAACGGGATCGACTGGCCGCACTTCGATCACGTGCACCACATGCCGGTGCCCGACGATCGATCCTGCGAGTTCCGGGACGGGTCCTTCCTGTGGCAGGTCGGCGGCACGAAGCCCCTCGCCCACCTCGAGGGCGAGGACGAGCTGACCATGCACGGCGAGAACTGGGGCATGGGGTTCAGCTGGCTCCGTCAGGCCGGGCACTACGACACGGTGGTCGCGACCGGACTGACGCCCATCGACGGCGAGACCACGCACGTCCGCATGGGCGTGATCGCGCGGATCGGGGACGCGGAAGAGGACAGCGTCCGCGAGGAGATCCGGACCTACATGGCGGAGCACGCGGTCTTCGCCGAACAGGATTTCGCGATCTGGGAGAACAAGAAATTCCGGGCGCGACCGGGGCTCTGCGAGGACGACGGACCGATCGCCGACTACCGCCGCTGGGCGGCGCAGTTCTACTCGCCGTCGACGGCGATGCCGCCGGGGGAGGGGATCTAGTGGACGCGGGCGAAAAGGCGTTGGCCCATGCGGAGATCTCGAACGTGCTCTCCCTCTACTATCAGGCCCTCGATCGCGGGGATCTCGAGACCCTCGAGCGTGCGGTGATCGCGGAGGATGCGACGTGGATACTCGTCCAGCTCTGCGAAGCGGAGCGGGTCGTCGACGAGTCGACGGGTCGGGACGCGATCCTCGCCTGGTTCCGGAAGATGCTCGGGGCCGGGGTCTCGATGACCGAGGGCACCGTGCGCCATTCCCTGAACACGCACGTGATCGAAGTCGAGGGCGACCAGGCGCGCTCGACCAGTCATCTGACGGCGATCGAGACCGCGGGCATGACGAACGTGGCCAGCGGCTACGTGCGTGCGGAGCACGTGCGGACCGGGGAGGGCTGGCGGATCCGGCGCTACGAGGTCGAAGAGACGATCACGCGCAAGGACATGGACGCGCTCAAGGCGACCTTCCACGCGTCGGCCTGAACCCGAGCGCCTCGCCGTCGTGCTCCGCCCGTGGTCCCGACTTATTCGATCGACTAAGATCGACCCCGTTCGCCCACACAGGTGGAGGGGGACGGAGCGACGATGGCCGCGCGGTCGACGAACAAGCCCGGGGATGCAGGCGACGATGCGACGACGCGGGACCTGATCGTCCGGACGGCGCTCCACGGCTTCGCCGAGCATGGCTTCGACGGGGCCTCGACCCGCTCGATCGCGCAGGCCGCGGGCGTGAACCAGGGACTCATTCCGTACTACTTCAAGACGAAGCAGGCGCTCTGGCGGGAAGCCGTCGACCTGGCGTTCACGGATCTCCACGCGGCCCTCGGGGCCTTCGAGGCCGACGTCGGTCCGACCCCCTCTCGTGAGGATCTCGCGCGCCTGCTGCGCCGCTACGTCGAGTTCGTCGCCGCGCACCCGGACTTCGTCGTCCTGATGAACGAAGAGGGCAAGCGCTCGGGGCCGCGGATGCGCTGGATCACCGATCGCCACGTGAAGCCGCTCTTCGACACGCTGACCCGACTCTTCGACGAGATGCGCGAGGAGAGTGCCTTCGGCGGTGGGATCCCGGGAATCCACTTCAACTACATCTTCGCGGGCGCCGTGGGCCTGATCTTCTCCCAGGCCCCGGAATGCCGACGGGTCTCGAACTACGACCCGACCACCCCCGAGGCGATCGCCGCGCACGCCGACGCCCTCGTCGGCCTCTTCTTCGGCGACCGGAACCTCGGCCGGGATGTCGGATAGACGGCCTCCGGATTCGCCTCGCGGCTCGTCGAGACCATCCTGGTGCATCGACGCGTGCGAAGCGCGCGTCGATGAGCCATTCAGTCCAGATCCGGGGCCCAGGCGGAGCCGTTGATGTGGGAGCCGCCGTCGACGAAGAGGGTATTGCCGGTCAGGTAGCGACAGTCCTCGCTCGCCAGGAAGAGGGCGACCGGCGCGATGTCGTCGTAGCAGTCGCCGATCCGCCCCATCGGGTTGGCGGCGTCCGCCGCCGCGACGAGCTCGGGGTGGGCCGCCATCGTCTGGTCGAAGGAGTTCGACTTCGCCGCGGGGCAGATCACGTTGGCGGTGATCCCGTCGCTGGCCCACTCGCGAGCGGCGGTCCGCGTGGCGGCGCGGAGGGCCTCCTTGCTCGTGTTGTACTCGGCGGTCCCCATGTGCGCGTTCACGCCGTTGAGCGAGCAGATGTTGATGATCCGTCCCCAGCCCTTCGCCTTCATGATCGGGTGGACCGCGTTCATGCCCCAGAAGGGTCCCAGGAACCCGATCGCGAGACCGTGGTTCATGAGCTCTTCGGTCTTCTGCTCGATCCGGCCGATTCGGCCGCCGCCCCAGGCGTTGTTCACCAGGATGTCGACGGTCCCGAACTGGTCGACGGTCGCGCTCACCAGGTTCTCGACGCTCGTCTTGTCCCCGGCGTCGGTCTCGACGAAGAACGCCGCTTCGCCGAGCTCTTCGGCGGTCCGCTTGCCCGCGTCCGCGGAGAGCTCCGCGATCACGACCTTCGCGCCTTCCTCGACGTAGCGCTGGGCGATCCCGCGGCCGATGCCGAGTCCGGCTCCCGTGACGATGGCGACCTTGCCTTCGATGCGTCCCATGAACGTGCTCCAATCGGGCGCGGCGCGCCCGGTTCGGGAATCCGCCCGGTGCTACGGGATCTCGACCGGTAGCGCGGTGAGCTCGCGGAGCGAGAGGTTGCCCGGATCCCAGGTGATGCCTTCCTCGATCACGCGCGCGTTCGAGGGCAGGTGATCGAGGATGAAGTTCAGCAGCGTGCCGACCTGCAGGCGCGCGAGGTGGACGCCCAGGCAGTAGCCCGAGCCGAAGCCGAAGTTGAGGCTGCCACGCAGGTCGCGGTCCACGTCGAAGCGTTCGGGCTCCGGGTAGACGTTCGGGTCCCAGCCCGCGCCCATCAGCGAGAGCAGGAGGAGTCGGCCGCGGGGGATCGACCGCCCTTCGAACTCGAAATCCTCCATCGAGGCGCGCATCAGGTACTTCGTGGGGCTGTCGAAGCGCAGGCATTCCATGACCGCGTTCTTGATCTTCGAGCGGTCGTCGCGGAGCGCCTCCATCTCGTCGGGGTGGGAGAGCAGGGTCTTGACCGCCAGGGAGGTGGAGAGCCGGGTCGTGTCGGTTCCGGCGGCCACGAGGATCACGAGCACCCGGACGAGGACGTCCGGGTGGACGTCGCCGCGCTCGTCCGCGATCTCGATCACCTGCGAGACCATGTCGGTCTGGGGGTTCGCGCGGCGATCCTCGACGGCACGTTGGAGGACCTCGAACATGGTCTTCGCGGCGACCTCCGCCTTGTCGCGGTCGGTGTCGCCGGCGACGGGGTTGATCCCGCGGAAGTAGTCCGGTGCGGAGCTGAGGAAGAGGTCGGCGTCGCGAGTGGCGTCGTCGATGCCCAGCAGGCGTGAGATGACCCGGAGCGGAACCTCCTGCACGGTCTTCACGATGTCGAGCGAGCGCTCGGTGCGCAGCGGGGCGCAGATCTGCTCGACCACTTCATGGACCGTCTCGTCCATCTTGCGGATCATGCCCGGACGGAAGTCGGGGGCGAGGAGCTCGCGCAGGATGCTCGGGTTCGTCCCGGCGCCGTCGTCTCCGATCATCTGCAGCGCGGCAGACTCGAGGGTCGGCCAGCGCTCCATGCGCTGGGCGAGCGCGTCGGGATCGCCGAAGCCGGCATCCATCGGGTTGCGCGACACGCTCGGGTGGTCGCAGAGCCCGCGCACGGCTTCGTAGCCGTGTACGAGGATCGCCTGCATCTCCGGCACTTCGATGAAGTCGTCGCCGCCGTGGGCGCGTTCGAAGGTCGGGTGCGGGTTCGCCGTGTACTCGAGGGAGAAAGGATGGTGACTCGGAAGGCTCATGTTCGACTCGTCGCGCGAAGTCGGGGCGCCTTCGCTTCGCACGTTCCGGGGGGATGCGTCGGGTGGTCCTGACGCGCCCCGACAGTAGCAATCGCACGTCGCGTGCGAGCGGCGGCACGGCGCGCGCGTGTTGCACGCGACGTCGCGGACGCTAGCCGTGCGGCCTTCAGCGACCCGGCGCGAGCGCCTTGATGATCGGCCGGAAGATCTTCGACTGGGCGAAGGGGTCGAGCCATCGATAGAGGCGACCCGAGATCGCGATCGGCTTGCCGCGTTCGACGGCTTCGATCCCGTCGCGAACGACGGTCTCGGCGTCGTACCACATGAACCCGGGGAGGGCGTTCTTCATCTCCGAGAGTCCCGCGACCTCGTGGAAGTCCGTGTGCGTGAAGCCTGGACAGAGGGCGGACACGTGCACGTCCGTGCCGGCGAGCATCAGGTCGAGCTCCTCGGAGAGGGCGACGAGGTAGGCCTTCGACGGTCCGTAGTGGGCGCCCGCCGGGCGCGCGAGGCGTCCGGCGAAGGAGGCGACGTTGATCACGCGTCCAAAGCCCCGGGCCTGCATCGGCGGGATGAAGTGGTGACACAGGTGGGTCACGGAGGTCATCATCAGCTCGAGGAAGGCGGCTTGCGGCGCCCAGTCCTTCTCCTCGAGGAGGTGCGGGCCGGCGCTGCCCGCGTTGTTGACCAGGAAATCGACGTCCAGCCCCGCGTCGCGGGTCTCCTCGAAGAGCGCGCGAGGGGCATCGGGATCCGCCAGGTCCGCGGAGATCGTGTGGACGGGGACGCCGTGGCGCGCCTTCAGGTCCGCCGCGACCGACTCGAGCTTCTCCTTGCGGCGGGCGACGAGAACGAGTTGGTATCCGAGGGCAGCGAGCTGATCGGCGAACTCGACGCCGAGACCGGCGGAGGCGCCGGTGATCAGGGCCGTGCGGGGCGAGGTGGTCGTGTCGTTGGGCAAGGGCGTCTCCCGGGCGCGCGTTCCGGGAGGCTAGCGCGCAGCCCGTCATGGGTCGTTTTCTCGAGCCGGCCGCGGGCCGCTTCAGGCCGTCGGCGTGTAGCGGATCAACACCCGCGATCCGTCGGCATGCCCGCTCCGCATCGGATCACGCCAATCCGCGATCTCGGCGGGATACTTCGTCTCGTAGCGCGCCAGCAGTCGGTCCAGGAGCGCGTCGTCCTTCAGGCGCTCGCCCTTGGCGACGAAGTTGGGGGCCGCGCGGAAGGCTTGGTTGCGTCCGCCGTACCAGGTCTTCCAGAGCCCGTGGTCGCCGACCCAGATTCGTGCGCGATCGAGACCGCGGGCGAGGGCGGTGGCCTTCCAGCGATCGCTCCCCACGATCACGACGACCGCGTCGTCGAGCCAGGCGTACCAGAGCTCGGCGTGGCAGGTGCTCTCCGAGTCGTCGCGGCCGAGCGGAGAGACGTAGACGAAGGGACTCTCGTCGAGGAGCTTCGTCGGCGGCGGGCCGGCGGGGGCGGGCTCGGCGGCGCGGATCTCGTCCGGCGCGGCAGCGAGGGCAGCGCTTCCCAGCGCGCTCCAGGCGAGGGCCCGTGAGAAGCGGCGTCGCGTCAGGCGCAGGGCCGGAGTCGGACGGGGGGCTCGATCGGACATGGAATCCTCCTCGCGAGGGACGCCGCCGGACCTTACCACGAAGCCCTTCGGGCGGCGTTCGCGGCGCGTTGTGGAGGGCCCGGCCGCGGTTTAGGATCCAGGGCCCGCGCGGATCGCGGCGGCGGAGGCCGCCGGTACGCGGCCACCCGACGATCGCGCCGAACACGACCGCCCCGCGCCACGCGGAGCAAGGGAGTCCCCTGATGAGCTACGACAACGATGCCCCGGATGCGGGCGGTGAGCTTCGCCCCTCCTGGCCCGCCTCGGCCGACGAATACGAAGTCCTGCTGGTCGATCGACCGGCGCCGCACGTCAACCGTGTGACCCTCAACCGTCCGGAGAAGCGCAACGCGCTGAACAACAAGCTGCGGGCCGAGCTGCTCCACGCGCTCCAGCAGGGGGACCAGGATCCCGACGTGCACGTTCAGATCGTCCGCGGCGCCGGGCCGAGCTTCTCCGCGGGATACGACCTCGGCGGCGGCAACGAGGGCCTCGAGTACCCCTTCTTCACGGCGGAGGGCGAAGGCCAGTGGCCGCGCCACGTGACCGACGGATGGATGAGCATCTGGGACCTCGCGAAGCCCGTGATCGCTCAGATCCATGGCTTCTGCCTCGCCGGGGGGAGCGAACTCGCCACCGGCTGCGACGTCGTCTACATGGCTGACGATGCGCAGATGGGATATCCGGCGGTCCGCTTCGGCGTGCCGGACATGCAGTTCCACGCGTGGCTGGTCGGAATGCGCCGTGGCATGGAGATGATGCTGACCGGCGATTCGATCAACGGGAAGGAAGCCGTCGAACGTGGCTGGGCGACCCGCTCCTTCCCCGCCGAAGAGCTCGAAGAGAAGACCCTCGAGATGGCCCAGCGGATGGCGTCGCTCCCGCCCGACATCGTCCAGCTGAACAAGCGCGCCGTCCACCGCCAGATGGACTCGATGGGGTTCCGTCAGGGCATCCGTCAGGGCACCGAACTCTGCACGCTGGCGATCCACCAGCCGAGCTTCCAGGCCTTCATCAACCAGACGGGCAAGGGCGAAGGCAAGCTGACCAGCGCGCTCCAGAAGCGCGACGAGGGGTTCGGGGACTACCGGACCGGCAAGGACTGATCCGTGACGGAGTTCGCGGACCTCGTCCAGAAGATCGAGCCCCACCCGAAGAAGGTGAGCGACTACGTGGCGAAGCACGCGCGCCGGGGCGACCCGGCGAGCGTGCTCGCGACGATGGATCGATACGCGCGGGAGGAGCGCTTTCTCATGAACCTGGGGCCCGACAAGGGCGCTCTGGTCGAGGAGGTCTTCGATCGACTGCCCGAGAACGCACGGATCCTCGAGGTCGGAGCGTATTGCGGCTACTCGGCCGTGCTCTTTGCTTCGAAGCTCGGTCCGGAGGGTCGCCTCGTCTCCCTCGAGATCGGTGAGGAGAGTGTCGAGGCGGCGCGCGCCAACGTCGAGTTCGCCGGGCTGGCTGACAAGGTCGAAATCATCCTGGGACCGTCGGGGGAATCCATCCCCAGCCTCGAAGGAACCTTCGACCTGGTCTTCCTCGACCACTGGAAGGACCTCTACAAAGACGATCTCCAGGCCATCGAAGCGAAGGGGCTGCTCGCGCCCGGCTCCCTCGTCGTCGCCGACAACGTCGGCGAGTCCTTCAATCCGACGGCCTATCTCGAATACGTGCGGACCTGCGGCCACTACGAGTCCGAGCACCGCGAATCGACGATCGAGTACCACACGCTCCCCGACGCGGTGGAGATCTCGGTATTCCGACCGTCGAGCGGCGCTTGAGCGAGAGCGAGGCAGCCCGGGTCGAGGCCCTTCTCGATCCGGCCGCTCCGCCCGACTATCGACGCCTCGCCGCGCGCCTCGCGGTCGCCTGGTCCGACTCGCGTCCGCGCCGAGTGGGGCTCGGAGGCGGGCAGGGCGCCGGCAAGTCGACCCTCGGACGACTGATCGAGGCCGCGTGTGCCGAGGTCGCTCTGCGCGCGGTCGTGATCGGTCTCGACGACTTCTATCGCACTCGCGCCGAGCGAGAGGCGATGGCGGCCGAGATGCATCCGCTCTTCGAGACGCGCGGGCCGCCGGGCACCCACGACGTCACTGCTCTGGGGTTGGCCCTCGAGGCGCTCGGCGAACCCGGCCCGGTCGACCTGCCCCGATTCGACAAGGGGCTCGACGACCGGACGGAAGGCACGCGCGTCGAGGGTCCCTTCGATCTCGTCTTGCTCGAGGGCTGGTGCGTCGGTGCGCAGGCGGCTGGGATCGACTGCGGCGCCCCGGCGATCAACGACCTCGAACGGGACCGGGACCCCGATGGCCGTTGGCGTGCGGAGGTCGATGTCCGTCTGGCGAGGGACTACGAGCCGCTCTGGGATCGCCTCGACGAGCTGGTCTTCCTGCAGGTCCCGGACCTCGGTGCAGTCCGGCGCTGGAGGCTCGAGCAGGAGTCTTCGCTCCCGGAGGCGCGGCGCCTCGATCGCGATGCGGTCGATCGCTTCGTGGAGTTCTACGAACGGATCACCCTGTCGATGCTCGAGGAGACGCCGCGGCGCGCAGACTGGACCGTCGTCCTCGCCGACGATCACTCGGTCGCTCGAGTGGTCTCTCGGAAGGGCTGAAGGGGCGCTTGCCTTCGTCCGCCGGGGCGGGGAACATCCGAGGGCGCGCGACGATTGCTGCGCAGGGAGGAGAAGCATGGAGGTCGACCCGCTCGGTGGCGCGCTCGGTGCGGAGATTCGCGGGGTCGATGCCCGGGCTCCGAAGGACGAGGAGATCGCGGCGGTTCGTGAAGCGCTCCTCGAGCACGAGGTCGTGTTCCTCCGCGACACCGGACTCGACGACGAGGGCCACCTCGCGTTCGCGGCCCGCTTCGGGAAGCCGAGTGTCTTTCCGCTCTTCGCGGTGCTCGGCGAGACCGAGCCGACCTTCCAGACGATCACCGACGGTCCCGACAGGCCGCCCTCGACCGACTACTGGCACACCGACGTGACGTGGACGGCGGAGCCGCCGACGGCCGCTTTCCTGCGCGCGACGATCACGCCGGAGCGGGGCGGCGACACGATGTGGGGCTCGATGACCGCCGCGTACGATGCGCTTTCCGAGCGGATGCGCGACTTCTGCGACGGACTGCACGTGCGGCACGACAACGCCTCCTTCATTCGCGGTCTCGAACGGAAGCTCGGGGCCGAAGCGGTCGCGGAATGGGCGACCAAGCTCCGGGAGGCCCATCCGCCGGTGGAGCATCCACTCGTACGGACGCATCCGGAGACGGGACGGAGGGCGCTGCTCTGGGGAGGGGGCTTCATGCGCGAAGTCGTCGAGCTGACGAAGCCCGAGAGCGAGGCGCTCCTCGACTTCCTGGGCCGCCACATCGACCAACCGATCTTCCATGCGCGATGGCGCTGGCAGGTGGGGGACCTGGCGATCTGGGACGAGCGGTCGACGGTTCACCGCGGCCTCTCGGATCACTTTCCTCGCGCGCGGGAAGTCCGGCGCTGCGTGATCGATGGAGACCGACCGGTATGAGCACGAGGTCGCAGTGGTTCTCGGAGAACCCGGACAAGGCCTGGGGGGAGAAGTTCTTCCTGACCTTCATCCCCGTCTTCTTCGTCTACAACGGCGTGATGCAGGGCATGGGCTGGCTGGACACCAACGACTTCTGGCACGTCGTCCAGAATCTCGGCATGTGGCTGCCCTATTGCGTCTTCCTGCCCTGGTGGCTGCGGCGAAGCTCCGGGGTCGTGTGGCACCAGAGCTATTGGTGGAAGTTCAACCTCTACATGTTCGTCTTCGTGTTCTGGGTGACCTACTTCCACACGGAGTACTTCTTCGATCTGCTGGGCCTCCGCTATCGCCACGACGACGTGTCCCTCTATTTCGACGCGGCGCTCGTCGGTCCCGACGAGGCGACCGCCGCGGCGACCTTCCAGAAGGTCCCGGTCGGGATGTATCTCAACGCGACGGCCTTCTTCGTCGTCTATCACACGGCCGCCGTCGTCTGCATGCGGCGGGTGTGGAACATGACCGGGGGGCTCGGTGCCCAGGCGCGTCGACTGGCCTGGGGCGCGATCGTGCTCGTGTCGGCGCTCTTCTGGGCCTGGGCGGAGACGCGTCTCTACATCACGCAGGCGGCGAGCACGACGGTCTGGTACGAGGATCTCGACGCTATGCTCCTCTGGGGGTCGATCATCTACTCGATGTACTTCGTGGCGAGCTTCCCGAGCGTCTATCGGCTGGACGAGACGATGAGCGATCCGCGATGGTCGGCTGCGCGGGTCTTCCTCGAGGCGAGCGCTGCGGCGATGATCAGCCTCTTCCTCTTCGATCTCTGGGGCCACTACGTCGGTCGCATCTACTGACGGGAGACGCGGCCCGATGAAGATTCTCGTGACCGGCGCGACGGGGCTGATCGGTTGCCACGCGGCTGCGGCGCTGTTGGAAGCGGGCCACGCGGTCCGGCTCCTGGTCCGTGATCCGTCGAAGCTCGATTCCGTCTTCGCGCCCTTCGGGCGAAGCGCGCGGGACTTCGAGGTCGTCGTCGGGTCGATCGAGGATCCCGCCGCGCTCGAGGAGGCTCTTCGCGGCTGTGCGGGGCTTCTCCACTGTGCCGGGCGCTTCTCCCCGGACCGGCGGGAGGCAGACGCGCTCCGCGAGACGAACGTCGAGGGGACGCGACGGATCCTCGAGGCGGCCGAGCGCATTCAGGCCGAAGCACCCCTCGAACGGCTCGTCTACGTGTCGAGCATCCTCGCGCTCTTCCCCGCGCCAGGGCCGAAGATGCACGCAACCGACGACGTGGCTTCGCCCGAGGAGATGTACGCGGCGACCAAGGCGGAGGCCGAACGCGTTGCGCGTGCGGCGCAGGAACGGCTGCCCCTCACGATCGTGTATCCGGCTGCGGTCCAGGGGCCGGACGATCCGACCTTCTCGATCGGGCCCAAGTTGGTGGCCGATGCCCTCGACGCGGGAAGCGTGCTCGTCACGGATGGAGGACTGCCCTCGACGGACGTCCGCGATCTCGCCCGGCTCTTCGTCGCGCTCTTCGCGGGCGAGGCCCACTCCGAGCGTCTGATGGCCCCCGCCTTCTTCGTCGAGCATGCCGACTACCACCGTCTCCTCTGCACCCTGACGGGTCGCGACCTGCGCGCGCAGCGGCTGCCCGGCTGGCTCCTGCGCGGGATGGGACGGGTGGGGGATTGGATGGGCCTGCTGGGGCGTCCGGTCCAGCTGACCTCCGAAGCGGCGGCGGTCCTCACCCGGAGCGTGCCCGTCGACGATGCGGAAGCGTGCAAGCTGCTCGGGCGGCCGCCGATCCCGGCGGAGAAGTCCTTTCAGGACCTGATCGTCTGGATGGCCGCCGCGGGATACATCTCGGCGGATTCGTCCGGTCGGGCGGGGGCCACTCGCGACTGAGCTCGAGACCACACTCCGTCGACGGGAAAGGGGCTCGCCCCTCCGGTGGGGCGTCCGTCAGTCGACCAGCGCGGCGTTCACGCCGCGCATCAGGTGGGCCCGGAGGCGATAGGAGCTCGACGGGACGAGCTGGGTCATGAAGACGACGGCGACGTCTTCCTCGGGGTCGATCCAGAAGAAGGTGCTGGCGGCGCCGCCCCAGCCGAACGTGCCCTTCGAGACCGGCAGGCCCGTGAGCCCCGGATCGACGACGACGCTTCCCGTCAGGCCAAAGCCGAGCCCGAGGCCGTGATTCGCATAGTCGCCGGCGCTGGTGAAGCGGAGCGGCCGGCGCCCGAAATCCACCGGGGAGAGGTGGTTCGCCGTCATCAGCTCCACCGTTCGCGGCGAGAGGAGCCGCTCGCCGTCGAGCTCCCCGCCGCGCAAGAGCATCAGCGCGAATCGCATGTAGTCGCTCGCACTCGCGACGAGCCCGCCGCCGCCCCCCGGCATGGCCGGCGGCTCCAGGTACGCGCTGGTCCGGGGCGGATCGACGAGCTCCATGCCACCCCCGTCGGTCGCCCCGTAGAGCGCGGCGAAGCGCTCTACGTCCTCGGCGTCGACGTGGAAGCCCGCATCGAGCATCCCGAGGCGGGCGAAGATCTCCTCTTCGAGGAATTGCGGGAAGGAGCGTCCGTCGGTCACCTCGATCAGACGGCCGAGGACATCCATGTTGACGCCGTAGTGCCAGGCGCTGCCCGGCTGCTGGACCAACGGAAGCTGGCCGAGTCGCTCGACCATGTCCGCGAGGGTCGCATCCTGGTCGCGGCCCGAATCGCCGAGGGCCGTCTCTCCCGGGGTCGGCCGCAGGCCAGGCGTGATCGACAGGTCGGTGTACTGCGTGCCGAGGGGGGAAGGGGCGATGAAGTGATAGGAGAACCCGCTCGTGTGTCGGAGCAGGTCGAGGACGGTGATCTCGCGCTCGGCGGAGACGGTCGTGGTCGTTCCGTCTTCGTTCCAGACCATGACCTCGAGATCGCCGAGCTCGGGGAGGTACTTCGCGACCGGATCGTTCAGCAGGAAGAGGCCCTTCTCCCAGGCGATCATCGTCGCCACCCCGGTCACCACCTTCGACATGGAGTAGATCCGGTAGATCGTGTCGGCCTGGAGCGGGCGCGCCTCCTCGAGATCCATCGATCCGTAGACCCGTTCGTGCACGACCCGGCCGCCGCGCGCGACGAGCAGCTGGTAGCCGGGCAGTCGTCCCTCGTCGACGAATCCTTCGAGGACGCGGTCGAGCCGTTCGAGGCGCTCGCTGGACATGCCGACGGATTCCGGCGTCGCCGGAGCGTCGGTCGATCGGTCGGGCGCCGCCTCCAGTGATGCGCAGGCGCTGAGGAGGAGGGCCGTTGCGAGGCCGACCAGGCGGCGGGGGAGGGACATCTCTTTCTCCTGGATTCGCGCGGATCCGGCTAGGGAAGCAGCGCGCCGCCGTCGACGTCGACGGTCGTACCGGTCACGAAGTCGTTCTCGATCACGAAACGGATCGCCTGGGCGACTTCTTCGGGCGTGCCGGGGCGGGGGATGACGTTGGTGGCCGTCGCGCCGGCGAGGATCTTCTCGCCCTGCTCGAGGTCCGCGCCGAACATCTCGGTCACGATCGAGCCCGGGGCGACGACGTTGATGCGTCGGGGCGCGATCTCCGGTGCGATCGCGCGGGCGAAGCCTTCGACGGCGTTTCCGACGGTCGAGATCGCGGACATGCCGGGGTTGGCCTTGCGTGCGGGGTAGCCGCTGACGAGCACGATCGCGGCGTCCTCGGTCAGGTGCTCCGCGCCGAGCCGGACGGCGTTCGTGTAGCCCCAGAGCTTGTCGAAGGAGCCCTGGAAGCCATCGAGATCCATCTCGAGGAAGGGACCCATTGCGCGATCCCCGCCCGTCGCCGCGCACACGAGGATGTCGAGCGGGGCGAGCGAGGCGAAGAGCGCGGACAGCGCCGCGCGATCGCGCACGTCGACGTCGTGGAGCGTGCTGTTCTCGCGGAGTCCGTTCTTCGCCCGGTCACGGGTCGTCGCCGAGCGGCTGGCGACGGCGACCCGGGCGCCGCCTCGCTCGAGATCCTGTGCAGTCGCGAGTCCGATGCCGGCGGATCCGCCGAGTACGAGGGCTCTTCGGCCTGCGAGTTCCATGCGTTCCTCCTGCTCGCTTTCGACGATCGCAGGCGGGGAGAAGCGGGGCAAGCTGCGCGGCCCACGCGTACGGGCACCGGCGCGCCGCGAGCGCGATCGCGCGGGGTCGGTGGTGGAAACCCAACGTGATAGAATCGGCGGCCCTCGCCGACCGGATGCGCGGAATCGGTCGCGACGTCGGCGGGATGCGAGGAAGGGAATCCGATGGCTCGAACGGTATTCGTGAACGGGCGCGTCTTCGACGGGACGGAGCGGCTCGTCGCCGGCACGAACGTCGTCGTCGAGGGCAACCGCATCACGCAGGTGAGCGACGCCCCGGTCGAGACCGGCGAGGACGACATCGTCCACGATCTCGGGGGGCGTACGCTGATGCCCGGGATGGTGCAGTGCCACTTCCATACCGGCTTCGGGCCCGATGCCGGCAATCCCTCTCCGTATCTCGGTCAGGGCATGCCCGCCGCCTACCTCGGGATGGTCGCGGCGAAGAACGCGCAGATCGCGATCCAGTTCGGCGTCACGTCGATCATCGGTTCGAGCAACGGCGACGGTCTCGATGTCTGCCTGAAGGAGGCGATCCTCCTCGGGCTCACCCAGGGGCCCCGGGTGATTCCCTGTACGCACGAGTTCATGGCGAGTGGGGACTCCGCAGACGGAGACACGCGCTCCTGGTACATGGGTATCGAGCACAAGGGGCTCACCCGTCGCATCGACGGCGTCGACCAGATGCGTCAGGCCGTTCGTGAAGAGATCGGACGGGGCTGCCAGATCGTGAAGCTCGCCATCAGCGACGGGCACGGCAGCCAGATCATCCCCGACTGGAACTACATGTCGGAGGAGGAAGTCGTCTGCGCCGTCGAGACCGCGCACGGTCGCAACGCGATGGTCCGCGCCCATTGTCCGACGACGAGCGGAATCCTGATGTGCGCGAAGGCAGGCGTCGACATCATCGACCACTGTGATCTGGTCGACGACGAGGGGATCGACGCCATCGTCGCTGCCGGCGCCTCGGTCACGCCGAGCTACCTCTGGAGCGAGCGCTTCATGGCGTTCGCCGAGAGCTGGGATTACGCGAACGGTCCCTTCCCGATCGGGAACGGCTTTCCGGAGACCCACGAGGCTACGCTCGCGCGGCTGGCCGGCGTGAAGGAGCAGTTCGAGTATTCGATCTCGATGCTGCCGAAGATGCGCGCCGCCGGGATCAACCTCTGCCTGGGGGACGACTACGGCTTCGCGATGATGCCCCACGGCGACTACGCCTCGGAGATGGAGGCCTACGTGAAGCACGGCACGCCGGCGATCGAGGTCATGCAGTGGGGGACGCGGAACGGCGCCCGCGCGATGGGGCGTCATGGGGCGGAGCTCGGCGAGGTCAAGGAAGGGAAGCTCGCCGACCTGATCGTCGTGCAGGGCGATCCGACCGAAGACGTGCTCGTCTTCCGCGACCCGAGCAACGTGCAGCTCGTCCTCAAGGACGGGCAGGTCGAGAAGGATCTGCTCTCGGCCGCGTAGGGCGGCGCGAGCGCTGGGGAGAATCGGACGGTGGCGATGGTTTCCTACGGCAGCGCGCTCTCGCTCCACGCACGGGAGAATCCCGACGCGATCGCGTTGGTCCACGACGGCGTTCGGACCTCCTTCGCGGAGCTCGAAGCCGGCTCGAATCGGCGCGCTCGGGCGTTCGAGAAGCTCGGAGTCGCCGAGGGCGACTTCGTCACGATCGCCCTCGCGAACGGGGTCGAGTTCCTCGAGTCGCTCTTCGCCTGCTGGAAGCTCGGTGCGACGCCCCAGCCGGTCTCGGCGCGGCTCCCGCAGAGCGAGCGCGAAGCCATCATCGACCTCGTCGATCCGAAGCTGGTCCTGGGAGTCGACCCCGCGCTCCATCCCGGACGGACCGTCGCGCCGGCGGACCTCGATACGAGCGGCGAAGAGGCCGACGAGCTCCCCGATCGGACCTCGCAGTACCGCATGGCGATCTGCTCCGGCGGGAGCACTGGCCGCCCCAAGGTCGTGGTCGATCACATCCCCGGCCAGACGGACCCCTACGCCGAGTTCCACGGACGGGGTCCCGGGTCGAGCATCCTGGTCCCGGGTCCGCTCTATCACTCCGGGCCGTTGATCAACTGCCTGTCCGTCCTGCTGACGGGCGGGAAGGTCGTGCTCATGACGCGCTTCGATGCGAAGCGCTCCCTCGAGCTGGTCGCGGAGGAGCAGCTCGAGCTCGCGATCTTCGTTCCCACGATGATGCTGCGGATCTGGAAGCTCCCCGCGGAGGAGCGCGCGAAGGCGGACCTCTCGACGCTCCACCGCGTCGTCTCGAGCAGTGCTTCGCTCCCCGACTGGCTCCAGCGGGAGTGGATCGAGTGGATCGGCCCCGAGCGCGTCTGGGAGGCCTACGGCGGGAGTGAGCGGATCGGCGGCACGATCATCTCGGGGACCGAGTGGCTCGAGAAGCCCGGCTCCGTCGGTCGCGCGACCGAAGGCCGCAAGCTCCGCGTGCTCGATCCCGAGGGCCGGGACGTCGCGGCCGGGGAGATCGGCGACGTCTACTTCCTGCCGCCGGGGGGTCCCGGTTCGACCTACCACTATCTCGGCGCCGAGCCGCGGCGGACCGACGACGGCTGGGAGACCCTCGGCGACATGGGCTACGTCGACGCGGACGGGTACCTCTTCCTGGTCGATCGCCGGACGGATCTGATCATCAGCGGCGGTTCCAACATCTATCCGGCGGAGGTCGAGGGCGCCGTCGAGAGTCATCCGGCAGTGCGTTCCTGCGCGGTGATCGGTCTGCCCGACGACGATCTCGGTGCGACCGTGCACGCGATCGTGGACACCTTCGAGCCGGTGGAGGAAGACGACCTCCGCGCGCACCTGTCGGAGCAGCTGGTCCGCTACAAGATTCCGCGGAGCTTCGAGTTCGTCGACGAGCCGCTCAAGGACGACGCGGGCAAGGTCCGGCGCCGAGCGCTGCGGGAGGCGCGGGTCGCGGACGGGGCATAGGGCTGCCTGGCCGTTCCTAGGCTCCGACCCTCGCGGTATCGAAGTACTCCTTGAGGTAGGCCACGCGCCCGTCCCGGATCGTCAACCGATTGTGGTAGCGATTCGAGTAGGGCCGGCCGCCCGAGGTGCCCTCGCTCTCGAGCTCGACGGCGACCGTGTCGCCCTCGGCGATCATCGAGAGGATCGTGAAGCGGATGTCCATCGACTTCAGGAAGAGCGCGAGCGTCTCTCTCGCGACCGGATGCTCCCCCGCATACGGGCCTTCGCCCAGCACCCAGGTCTTCGCATCGTCGGTGTAGGTGGCGAGGATCCGGTCGACGTCCCGGCTGTTCATCGCCTCGTAGTAGGCGAGGGCAGCCCGCTTCGACGCCTCGGCGTTCACGGCGTGTACCAGATCGGCGAGGTCCAGGCGCGGTCCTGCACCGTCTTCGGAACGCTCGACACCTTGCACACGTCTCGTTCGGGTGTCTTGGCGCAGATCCGCGTGGAGAAGCGGCAGCTCGGATTCTCGAAGACGCGCGCGTAGTAGACGGCGCGTTGGTTCGGGTCGAAGTCCGGGTCGGTCCAGACGGAGCAGAGCTGGCGTTCGCCCGGGCCGCTCACTTCGCAGGTCTTCGTGTCGACACTCGCGCCGTTGTCCTTCCTGCCCGCGACGTCGACGACCTGCTGGTGGAACGTTCCGTCCGGATCCGCCCAGCCCTTCACGATCTGTACGCGCTGGAGCAGGTTACCCGGGTGCGCCTCCGTCCCCGCGTCCTGCATCGCGGAGACGACGAACGTCGGGGCCTCGTCCTTGCCCGGTCGCGCCGGCAGGTCGCCGCCCATCGGAACGCCGCCCGCGTAGCCCTGCTCGACGAGGTTCGCCGCGTCGCAGAGATTCTCCGGGTAGTCCCAGCCACCGAAGAGCCGGACGGTCATCCGCGAGCCGCTCGTCGCGTAGACCTCGCGTCGGCGGAGGGCGTCGAAGATCGCGTCTCGGCTGTTCTCCTCGGCCCAGACGGCGGCGAGACCGCCGAGGTTGTAGCCGGGACCGGGGACGGCGGAGTCGAAGGAGTCGGTCTCCCATTCGTCGGTCGCGCCAGGCGTGCCCGTGTGGATGTCGGTCGCGCCGATCATGCCGAACGCGTAGGGGTTCACGCCGATCCGGTCCGCTTCCCGGAGCCCCTCGATCAGCGCGTAGCGCGCGTAGTCGAGGCGTGAGCTGCAGCCCTGACCGGCGAGGGCTCCCTTCTCCATCCGACCCTCGCAATCCGGGGCCTGATGGAGCTGGCGATACTTCTCGAAGCCGCAGTCCTCGTCGGCGCCGAGCACCTTCCACGGGTTCGCCTTGCACTCGGACTCGCCCTTGATCTGCATCATCTCGACGACGGGCTCCATCCGCGCGCGCAGCGACGCGAGGCGCGCCTGCTCCGGCTTGGCAGTGCCTTCGGGGTACTCGATCGTGAAGAGCCGACCGTTGGAGAGATTCGGATTGTGCGGGATGGCGAGGACGTCGCAGCCCGGCTTGCCCTGGATGCACTGACGGTCGAGCTCCTTCCAGAGACCGGGTCCGGTGGGTTCGTCGGAGTATCGGATCGGCGACTCGATCACGTGCTCGTTTCGGAAGATCACGTTGCGGTGGATCTTCGTCATCTCGGGCGTCGCGGTGTGCTCGTACGCGATGAACGTCGTGAAGTTGCAGGCGGAGGTCGGATCGTCGTGCTTCGCTGCGGCGGTCTGCATGTCCTGCCATGCGTCGATCGTCCCCTGGCGACAGACCGCCCAGTCCTCGCCGCAGAGCGGCGCGGAGTTGAGGCTCGCGACCCGGCCGACGATGTCTTCCGCGGCTTCGGTGCTCGAGGCGGGCTCGAAGGGCCGGCGATAGTTCCGGCACACCTCGCTGTCGTAGACCTTGGAGCCCGGCGTCGTGCAGAGATGCACGCCGCCGAGGGCATCCGCGTGGTCGGTGATGGCCGCGAAGTCGAGCGGTCGGCCGATCTGGAAGGGGCGCGTGCCCGTGCCGTCTTCGCCGAGCGGCGGGAGGGTCCGAGGCTCTCCCTTGGCGAAGGCGTAGGCATCACCCGGCGTGAGGCGCGTGTCGAACATGTAGGCGTCCATCGAGTACGCCGTATGGATGTGGAGGTCGCCCCAGAACACGTTCTTCTGGGGGTCGTAGTGGTCGCAACGATTCGTTTCGGCAGCGACGGCGTCTGCGGCGGCCAGGGTCGCGAAGACGACGCAAGCGGTGATTACGGCGTGTAAAGAAGTGTCTCGGAGACAGCGGTTCGGGGACGTCATGTCGTCAATGGTATAGAATCGAATCCGCGCGCCCAGAGGGAAACGAGAGGCCAGATGCCCGCGGAGCCGGACCAGAAGACACGCTCCCGCAGGTTCCTCCCGTGGATCCTGCTCGCTGCGTTGCTGCTCGCGGGCGTCGCTCTCCGACGAACCGTCTTCGCTCCCGATCCGATCGAGGTGCGCGTCGCGAGTGTCGCGCGGGGGCGGGTCGAGGCGACCGTCACGAACTCGAAGGCGGGGACCGTCGAAGCGCGTCGCCGATCGAGGATCGCGTCCGAGATCGGGGGGCAGGTCGTCTCGATCGCGCACCGCGAGGGCGATCGGGTCGGAGCGGGCGAGCCCCTCGTCCGGCTCTCGCCGCGCAGCCAGGAAGCCCAGCTCGAGCTCGCCGTGCAGGGCGTCTCGATCGCGCGGGCGGGTCTCGAGGACGCCTGCCTGCGTCGCGACCGCGCGCAGCGCGAGCTCGCGCGAACGAAGCGGCTCGCCGAGAGCAGCGTCGCCTCGGAGGACCGCCTCGACGAGCTGCAGTACCGGTACGACTCGGCGCGCGTCGCGTGCGACGGAGCGAAGGCGGAGCTCGCGCGCGCCGAGGCCCAGCAGCGATCGGCGGAGACGGAGCTCGCGAAGACCGAGATTCGCGCGCCCTTCGCCGGGATCGTCGCCGAAGTGAACGTCGAAGTGGGCGAGTGGGTCACGCCGTCGCCGCCGCTCCTGACCTCGCCGCCGGTGATCGACCTGATCGATCCTGCTTCCATCTTCGTGAGCGCGCCGATGGACGAGGTGGACTCCGGCGCGATCCGGCCCGGACTTCCGGTCAAGGTGACCGTCGACTCGCGTCCGGGCGAGCGCTTCGCAGGGTCGGTGCTTCGCGTGGCGCCCTACGTGCTCGACGAGGAGGCCCAGAATCGCACGCTCGAGATCGAGGTGGCGCTCGTCGACGCTGCGGTCGCCGAGTCGCTCCTGCCGGGCACGTCGGCGGACGCGGAGGTCGTGCTCGACGCCCGGGACGACGTGATTCGCGTCCCGACTTCGGCGCTCATGCGGAACGAGCGCGTGCTCGTGCTGGAGGACGGGGAGCTCGTCGAGCGCGAGATCGAGGTCGGGCTCCGCAACTGGCAGTTCGCAGAGGTCCGGTCCGGCCTCGAAGAGGACGAGCGGCTCGTCGTCGCCCTCGATCGTCTCGAGATCGTGGCCGGGGCGCGCGCGGTCCCGGATGCGGACAGCACGTCGTCGGATGGCGCCTCGGCGGAGAGGGACCCGGACGTGGCGGCGGGGCGCGACTCCTGATGCCGCGGGAGCGGCTCCCGTGATCCACGTCGAAGACCTGTGGCGGACCTACGTCATGGGCGACACGGAGCTCCACGCGCTGCGGGGCGTGAGCGAGACGATCGAAGACGGCGAGTACGTCGCGATCATCGGCCCCTCCGGCTCGGGCAAGAGCACGCTCCTGAACGTCCTCGGCTGCCTGGACTCGCCGGACCGCGGGCGGTACCTCCTGGCGGGGGAGGACGTGGCGGGCCTCGGCGAGGACGCTCTGGCCGAGACGCGACTCCGCCGGATCGGGTTCATCTTCCAGTCCTTCCACCTCGTGCCGCGCTTGACCGCGCTCCAGAACGTCGAGCTACCGATGATCTTCGCTGGGATCCCGCCGGCGGAACGTCGCTCGCGGGCCGCGGGCGCGCTCGCGGCGGTCGGACTCTCGGATCGAGAGGGTCATCGGCCGAACGAGCTCTCCGGCGGTCAGAAGCAGCGGGTCGCCATCGCGCGTTCCACGGTCATGGACCCGGGCCTTCTTCTGTGCGACGAGCCGACGGGCAATCTCGACAGTCGATCGGGGGCGCAGGTGCTCGACCTGCTCGCCGAGCTGCACGCGGGCGGTCGGACGCTCGTCGTCGTGACCCACGATCCGAGAGTGGCACGGCGTGCCGATCGCGTCGTGGTCATGCGGGATGGCGGGATCTTGAAGCGCGTACGCGGAGACGACGTCGGCGACCTGGGGTCTCTCTTCGAGATCGAGGAGGAGGTCGTCGACCCGCCCACGGAGGCGCGGGGCGCATGAGCCCTCGGGACCTCGTCGGATTCGCCTTCGCGGCGGTGCTCCAGAACCGACGGCGGAGCGCGCTCTCGCTCCTCGGCGTGGTGATCGGCGTCGTCGCCGTGCTCTCGCTGACGGCGATCGGCGAAGGGGCGCTCCGCTACGTCACGAACCAGTTTGCGAGCCTGGGCAGCTCGATCATCAACGTCTCGCCCGGCAAGAACGAGACGACGGGAGGCATGCCGCACGGCATAGGCGGCGTGCCGAACGATCTCACGCTTCGCGACGCGATGGTCCTGGAGCGGCGGATCCCTTCGGTCCGCGCCGCGATCCCGGTCTCGATCAGCACCGAGACCGTGAGCTTCCGCGAGCGCGCGCGCCGCGCGCCGATCGTCGGCGCGACCCGGGAGTTTGAGCGCCTCCAACGACTCGACCTCGCGATGGGGAGCTTCCTTCCCGAGTCCGAGATCGATCGCGGGGCCGCCGTCGTGGTCCTCGGTCACAAGGTCGCACGCGAGCTCTTCGACGAGGCGAATCCGCTCGGCAACGCGATCCGGATCGGGAGCTGGCGGATGCGGGTGATCGGCGTACTCCAGGAGCGGGGGCAGCAGCTGGGCCTGGACGTCGACGAGGTCGCCTTCATTCCGGTCGCCTCCGGGATGCGCATGGCGAACAAGAGCTCGGTCAGTCGGATCATGCTCGAGCTCTGGCCGCGCTCCGATCAGGACCGGGTGATCGAACGCGTGAAGGAGCTCCTGATCGAGCGGCACGACGAGGAGGACTTCACCTGCGTGAGCCAGGACGCCGTCCTCGAGTCGCTCTCGTCGATCCTGGGAATCCTGACCCTCGTGGTCGCGGGGATCGCGAGCATCAGCCTCGCGGTCGCGGGCATCGGGATCATGAACGTGATGCTCGTCTCGGTCTCGGAACGCCGGGACGAGGTCGGTCTCCTCAAGGCCCTCGGCGCGAGTCGACGACAGATCCTGACGATCTTCCTGCTCGAGGCGGCGCTCCTCTCCTCGGCGGGCGGCCTCCTCGGACTCGTCGTCGGGACGGCGCTGGTCTACGTCGGGAACCTCACCTATCCGGCGGTCGACATCGTGGCGCCTCTCTGGGCCGTCGGTGCCGTGGTCGCGCTCTCGCTCGGCGTCGGGATCGTCTTCGGCGTGCTGCCCGCCTGGCGTGCGTCGAGACTCGACCCCGTCGCGGCGCTCCAGGGGAATTAGGCGATGGCGCGGCGGAGGGTGGACTTCACGGATCTGATGCGGCTCTCGTCGGGCGCGCTGGTCGGACATCCGCTCCGCTCGGCGCTCTCGATGCTGGGGATCGCGATCGGCGTCGCCGCCGTGATCATGCTGACCTCGCTGGGGGAGGGCACGCGCAAGTACATGGTCTCCCAGTTCTCCGAGTTCGGGACGAACGTCCTCTCGATCCAGCCGGGCAAGCGAAAGACCTCGGGCGTGCCCAACGCATTCCGGGGGACGCAGCAGAAGCTGACCATCGACGACGCGGAAGCGCTGGGACGGGTGCCGATGTTCGAGACCGTCACGCCGTCTGCCCTCGGGCAGGCCCGGGTCGAGGGCGGTGGGCGTGGTCGAAGCGTCTTCGTCCATGGCGTGACCGCGGACTTCCCGGACGTCATGAAGTTCACCGTGCGCCAGGGCAGCTTCATTCCCCCCGGCGACCCGCGGCGCGGCGGCTCGGTGGCGGTCCTCGGTCCCCAACTCAAACGAGAGCTCTTCGGCGACGCCAACGCCCTCGGCGAGTTCGTGCGGATCGCCGGCTCGAGGCTGCGCGTGATCGGCGTGATGGAGCCGAAGGGGCAGGTCCTCGGCATGGACATCGACGACGCCGCCTACATCCCGGTCGCGACGGCGATGCGGATCTTCAATCTCGAGGAGCTCCAGGAGATCAACGTCGTCTTCCGCCACGAGGGACAGACCGAGGAAGCGATCGAGGTGGTTCGCGAGATCCTGATCGACCGCCACCGCGGCGAGGAGGACTTCACGATCATCTCCCAGACCGAGATGCTCGCGGTCTTCGGGCGCGTGATGGACGTCGTGACCTTCGGTGTCGCGGTCATCGCCGCGATCTCGCTCCTCGTCGGCTCGATCGGGATCTTCACGATGATGTGGATCTCCGTGGGCGAGCGGGTGAGCGAGATCGGTCTGATGAGGGCGGTCGGCGCGACCGCCCGACAGATCCAGATCGTGTTCCTGACCGAGGCGATCCTGTTGACCATGATGGGCGGTCTCTCCGGTCTTCTCGTGGGGCTCGTCGCGACGGTCGCGATCCGGATCGGGATTCCAGGCTTCCCGGCGGGCGCGCCGATCGAGTACGTCGCGGCCGCGCTCGGGGTGAGCGCCGTCGCGGGGCTCCTCTCCGGCGTCGGGCCCGCGCGGCGCGCCGCCGAGCTCGAGCCCGTCGAGGCGCTGCGTACTGAGTAGGGCGCCGGCGGCACGAACGCGGGATTCGCGCTAATCGCACGACATGAGCGAATCCGAAGCGGACTACTTCGAGGAGATCGAGCTCGGCCGCGAGGTCGAGATCGGGCGACATACGCCGAGCCGGGACGAGATCGTCGACTTCGCGCGGCAGTGGGATCCACAACCCTTCCATCTCGACGAGGAGGCGGGGCGCGCTTCGCCGATGGGAGGCTTGTCGGCGTCGTCCTGTCACACGTACTCGATCTCGTCGCTCATCTACTCGCGCAGCGACGAGAAGCTCCGGACGGCGGCGATGCTCGGACTCGAGATGCGCTTTCCGAACGCCGTCCGCCCGGACGAGGAGCTCACCCTCTTCGAGACCTTCCTGGACAAACGGGTCTCGAAGTCGCGCGCGCAGTACGGGGTCGTGTCGAGTCAGACCGTGATGCGGAACGCGCGGGGCGAGGACGTGATGGTGATGAAGTCGAGCTACCTGGTCGAACGGCGGGACGAACCGGCGCCCGAATAGGCTCTACCCGGCCTGGAAGAGCCCGTGCAGCGAGCGCGTGAGGGCCGTGACGAACTCCGCGCGGTCCGCCCGTCGGGCGCGTCCGCTCGATTCCTGGCCGGCGCGGTCGGCGAGGGCGTGGAAGAGCAGGAGGAGGGCGAAGCGGCCGCGATGAGGCGCCGCGCCGTCGCTCTCGAGCGCCCCCAGATGGTCGCCGATCCGGCCGACGAGCGCGCGCGTCGCCGGTCGCATCTCCGCGTTGGTGAGACCCTGTGCCTGGATCTGGAGGTAGGCGCGGCCTGCGGGCGAGTCGAGCTTCGCGGCGAGGGGGTCGACCAGGATCGTGAGCAGCGTGGTGAAGTCGCCGTCCGTCCCGTCCGCGCAGGCCTTCTCGAGGAGCTCGGCCCGGCGCGCGTCGATCTCCTCGCGATGGGCGTCGACGATCGCCGAGAGGAGCCCCGCCTTCGAACCGAAGTGGTACTGGACGGCGGCGACGTTCCGCTGATCCGCCTCTCGTGCGATCTGACGAAGGGTGACCCGGTCGAACCCGTCCGCCGCGAAGAGCTTCTCCCCGGCATGCAGGATCTTCTCCCGGGTCGAGTCCCCCGGACTCGCCGAGCTCACGCGTCCTCGCCGAGCTCGTCGAGGGTCCGCAGGCGGTAGGAGAGCCAGTCGATTTCGTAGGTGTTGTTCGTCGTCGCGATCGCCTCGTCGCGGAGGCGGGTGAGGGCCTGCTTGTGGGCGGCGAGGCCACGGGCATGGGTCGGATCGGCTTCGTGGACGATCTCGAGGAGATGGATCGCCTCGATGTTCCGCCCGTCGGCGAGATGGGCCTCCGCGGCGTCGACCAGCGCGTCCGCCCCGGCGAGCTCGACGATCTCGGGATAGAGGGCCGTGCGGGGGACGTGGTAGAGCTCGGCGGTCGAGTCCCAGTGGAACCAGGACGCGTAGTACTCCCAGATGCTCTTCACGGCCCAGGAGACCCGGCCGTGGATCTCCGTCATCTTGAGCTCCGGCGGGAGCGAGATCTCCTCCATCAGCTGGTAGACCGTCTTGCCCGCGTTCATGCCCTCCATCGTCCGGTCGTGCACGTACTGGACGGCATCGCGCATCTTGATGAGATCGGCCTTGATCTGTTCCTTGCCCACGATCGGGTCCTGGTGGGAGGGCACGATCATCTCGGGCTCGAGCGCGATCACCTGGTTCAGCGAGGTGATGTACTCGATCGGCTTGCGGATCTTCTCGCCGCGCATCGTGAAGACGTTCGGGAACTGGGGGAAGTTCGGACCGAAGAAGTCGCCCGAGAAGAAGATCTTCTCTTCGGGCAGCCAGAGCGTCAGATTGTCCGCGCCCTCGGCGCCCGGGGTGGGGAGCACCTCCATCACGGTCCCGCCCAGTTCGAGGGTCAGCGTGTCGGGCTGGTCGACGGTCATCGTGGGCTCCAGTCCGCCGTAGGCGAGCACTTCGATCGTCGGGGCCTCTTCGGGCATGAAGGGGAAAAGCATGCGGTTCCGGCCGTAGTAGAAGGGCTCGAGCTCCTTCAGGTAGCGCTGCTCCTCCTCGAACTCGTGGTGGGCCACGAGCTCGATGCCCGGCTCGAGCCAGACCTTGGCGCCGCCGGCGTGGTCGGCATGGGAATGGCTGACGATCACGTGGGTCACGGGCAGACCGGGCGCCGCCTCGAGGAGCAGACGGCGCTGCTTCGCGGCCTGGATCGACAGGCCGGTGTCGTAGATCACGAGACCTTCGCTCGTGACCACCATCTGCGTGTTCCCGACGCCGCGCGCCTGGTAGACGTTGTCCGCGAGCTGGCGGACTTCGATCGGGATGCTGAAGAAGTCGCGGGAGTGGTTCTGGCCGTCGCGGCCGCTGTCGCCGCCGGCGCTCGCGTCGGCCATCTGTTCCGCGGCGAGGTCGCCGACCTTCTCGAGCGCGCGGCGTTCGAGGTCGCGCTGGGCCTCTTCCGAGCAGGCGAGGGCGAAGACGGAGAGCGCGACGAGCGCGACGGTGGCGGGGCGGAGGAAGTTCGACATGGGGACTCCTTCGGTGTGGGGTGCGATCAGATTAATACGACTGTTTTAACCCTGCAAGGGCCCGGAGCGCCCCGAGTCGGGTGCTACGCTGGCGAGCGTTCAACCGAAGGAGAATCCCCATGCCCGCACGCTTCAACCACATGGAGCTCACCCTGCCCAAGGGCGGCCTCGACCAGGGTCGCGAGGAGATCAAGCGCTTCTATGGCGAGCTCCTCGGCTGGGACGCGATCGACGTGCCGATCCTGGGCCAGACCGGACTGCTCCTGCGGACGGATCCCGAGACCAGCCAGTTCATCCTCGTGACCGAGCAGGAGACGCACATCGACAGTCCGGGCTACGACCACCTCGGCATCATCTACGACTCCCGGGAAGAGGTCGACGCGATTCTCGAGAAGACGAAGAAGCTCCAGGCACAGGACGACCGGGTGCGGATCAAGGAGTACGAGGATCTCGTGACCGGCGGTGTCACGACCCACGCCTTCTACGTGAAGTTCCTGCTGCCGATCTGGTTCGACATCCAGGTCCAGGAGTTCGACGAGGGATCGACGCCGGCGCGGAGCTGGACCTACGGCTGATCGCCGGTCTGGCTCGGCGGGACGTACTCGTCCAGGGTTCGTCGAAAGTGACGCAAGCGGCTCTCCTGATACACGCCGAAGGAGACGGTCGGCTTCCGTGAGGCGCGCAGCCCGCGCTGGACCCGGGGCATGATCGCCTGGTCCTCGTCGAGGACCGGCCCGAAATAGGCGAGCTCCGGCACGTCGCTCCAGGCTTCGTGCGCGTCGAGGAAGCGGCGCTTCGCGGGCGGCGGCTTCTCGGCGCCGTCGGGCAGCGGCAGCAACAGCATGACCTCGAAGAGACAGGAGCCCGGATCGTCCCCGTCCGGCCGGGCCCGGTAGAAGAGCGGGGAGCCCAGCCCGCCGAAGAGCACGACGTTCGGGAAGAGGCTGTACTGGATCACGTCCTGGACCTCGGCATCGCTCCACGCAGACGTGTCGAGCCCGAGATCCTGCTCGAGGCGCTTGCGCGAGGCTTCGACCATCACGGCCCGCGGCGTCGAGCCCTCGGGCACCGTCGTGCCCGGCTCGACCATGCCGAAGCGCGCGGCGATGTCGATGATCCGCTGGGGCGAGAGCTCGCCGCGAACGTGGGGGCTGGGGACGCCGGAGGCGTTCAGCATCCGGTCGTAGTGGCGGCGTTCGGGCCAGACGTCGTACTGGGAGTTGGCATCTCCGAAGAAGGGCAGGTTGGCCGAGTGGACGCCGATGATGTGGAAGGTCTCGATGAAGGCCTCGACGGCGACCTTCCAGTTGCACGCCACCCGGCGCTCGACCCGCGCGGCGACGACGCGGTCTTCGAGGGGCCAGCGCTCGAAGTGGCGCGGCAGGTCTTCGAGGTAGTCGGCGAGGGGCGCCGCGTCGGGATCGAGGTTCACGAAGACGAAGCCGCCCCAGGTATCGACCTGCGCTTCCGGAAGCCGGTAGTCGGCGTCTTCGACCTGGGGAAAGTCCCAGCGGCAGGGCACGTCCGCGAGCTCGCCTTCGAGGCTCCAGGTGAAGCCGTGGAAGGGGCAGCGCAGGTGCTCGAGGCAGCCCGGCTCGTCGCGCAGACGCGTGCCGCGATGGAGGCAGCTGTTGTGGTAGGCGCGGAGGCGGCCGTCCTTCGTGCGCAGCACGATCAGGGAGTCGTCGGCGATGTCGTAGACGAAGGAATCGCCGGGATGCTCGACGTCCTCCACCCGCCCGGCGATCTGCCAGACCCGTCGCCAGAGCTCGTCGACTTCGCGCAGGTGGTGGGCCCGGGAGGTGTAGACGTCGGTGGACCACTCCCGGCGCTCGTTCGGCGTGGGCGCTTCTTCCCGGAGCAGGGGCGGGGCAGGATGCGCGTCGCCGTCC
The DNA here is from genome assembly GCA_024742285.1 of bacterium. Lineage (NCBI taxonomy): Bacteria > bacterium. The sequence goes on from JANSYR010000005.1 coordinate 163,376, forward strand.
AGGACGTCCTGATATCCCGGCCCGGGACATCGGGCGGATCGATCGGTTCCGTCGCCTTCGCCACCCATGGGCCTTCCTCCTGTCGGGCGGGTCCCGGAAAGGCCGGCCCCATACGCATTCTAGGCGCTTCTCGCCGGCAAATGCCGCTCAGGGCGCGCCCGCCGACTCGTGCGACCGCCGGTCACTGTGGCACACTCGACGCGATGCGCGACGCCGGGATCGCGCGCACGTTCCGTGCGGGACGTCCTCTCTCGTCGTCCGCGCCGTGAACGCTGATCTTCCCAGGATTCATGGAAGGAATCGCACCCATGCTGGACGTACTCATCAAGGGCGGCACGCTCGTCGACGGAACCGGTGGCCCCTCCCGCCAGGCGGATCTCGGGATCCGCGACGGTCGCATCGTCGCGATCGGCCAGATCGACGAAGACGCGCGCGAGACCATCGATGCCTCGGGCAAGGTCGTCTCGCCGGGCTTCGTCGACGTCCACACCCACTACGACGCGCAGGCCTTCTGGGACGGAACGCTCTCGCCCTCGCCGTACCACGGCGTGACGAGCGTCGTCGGCGGCAACTGCGGCTTCTCGATCGCACCGCTCTCGGAAGACGCCGGTCCCTATCTGATGAAGATGCTCTCCCGGGTCGAGGGCATGCCCCTCGAGAGTCTCGAAGCGGGGGTGCCGTGGAACTGGAAGACGTTCGGGGAATACCTCGACCAGCTCGAGGGCAAGCTCTCGGTGAACGCGGGCTTCATGGTCGGTCACTCGGCGATCCGCCGGACCGTGATGGGTGAGCGCGCCGTCGGGCACGAAGCGACCGAGGAGGAGCTCGCCGAGATGGTGAAGGTCCTGCGGCAGTCCCTCGAAGAGGGCGGCATGGGCTTCTCGTCCACGGTGTCGTCGACCCACAACGACTTCGACGGCAACCCCGTCCCCTCCCGGCATGCCTCGAAGGAGGAGATCCTCACACTCGCGCGGCAGGTCCGCGACTTCGAAGGCACGACGGTGGAGTTCCTTCCGGGCGTGGGTTGGGGCGAAGAAGAGGCCAACTACATGGCCGACATCTCCCTCGCCGCCCATCGGCCGGTCAACTGGAACGTGCTCGTGCCGAACGCCCAGAACATCCAGCACGCGGAGCAGCAGCTCGCTGCGACGGACATCGCGCGCGCCCGCGGCGCCGAAGTGCTGGCGCTGACCGTGCCGCAGCCGATGACGATCCGGATCAACCTCGACTCGGGCTTCGTCTTCGACGCGCTCTACAACTGGGCGCCCTTCTTCAAGCTCTCGAAGGAGGAGAAGCTCGCGTTCCTGGCGGACCCGGAGAAGCGCAAGAAGTTCGGAGAGGACGCGCAGAACCCGGAATCGCCGATGCACATGCTCGCAAACTGGCAGGGGTTCACGATCGACCAGGTCCAGAAGGAGTCGCTCCAGAAGTACCGCGGTCGTTGCGTCGGGGACATCGCCGAGGAAGAGGGCAAGAGCCCCTTCGACGTGATGATCGACATCGCCGTCGAAGACGATCTCCAGACCTACTTCATGCCGCCGATGATGGGCGACGACGAAGAGACCTGGAAGATGCGCGGCGAGCTGTGGCACGACGACCGGACGATCATCGGCGCGAGCGACGCCGGTGCCCACCTCGACATGATCGACACCTTCGCGTTCTCGAGCCAGGTGCTGGGGCAGGGCGTGCGCGATCGCGGCCTGATCACGATGGAAGAGGCGGTCCGTCAGCTGACGGACATCCCGGCGAAGCTCTACGGCCTCCGCGAGCGCGGTCGGCTCGAGGAAGGCTTCCACGCGGACGTCGTCGTCTTCGATCCCGCGAAGGTCGGCCTCGGCGAGACCTATACGAAGTACGACCTCCCGGCCGGCGCCGGGCGACTCTACGCCGATGCGCGGGGGATCGAGCATGTCTTCACCAACGGCGTCGAGATCGTGCGCGACGGGGACGACACGGGCGCGCGCCCGGGCACGATCTTCCGGAGCGGGCGCGACTCTTCGACCGTCGCGATCCCCGCCGGCGCGGAAGCGTAGGGCGTGGGGCTCCGCGCGTGGATCAAGCCCAGGTTCCAGGACCTGGCCATGCGACAGATGAATCCACTCCGGGTCGACACGATCTGCGAAGCGGAAGGCGAAGTCCTGGAGGTCGGTTTCGGGACCGGCCTCAACCTCGAGTACTACGGACCCGCAGTGAAGACCCTCGTCGGGCTCGACCCGCTCGACGTGTCCGACGTCGAAGCGGTCCGCGAGCGGATCCAGGGTGCGGCGTTTCCGATCGAGCGCCGCGCGCTCCGCGCGGACGGGGGCCTGCCCTTCGACGCGGGGCGCTTCGACACGATCGTGACGACCTGGACGCTCTGCTCGATCCCCGAGGTCGCGAAGGCGCTCCGAGAGATGCGCCGCGTCCTCAAGCCGGGTGGCCGCTACGTCTTCGTCGAGCACGGACGCGCCGACGAGGAGGGGACGGCCCGCTGGCAGGACCGGATCAATCCGATCTGGAACCGGATGTGCGATGGCTGCAACATCAACCGTAAGATCGATCGGTTGGTGGAAGAGGGGGGCTTCGAGATGGAGAGCCTCGACCGCTTCCGCGCGAAGGGGCCGGGCATCGTCGCGCAGATGTATCGCGGCGTCGCGACCCGCGCCTAGACGGGATTCCTCGCCCCATCGCACCGCCTGTCGCAGCCGCTAGAATCGCGGCCCCGCCCGGGGCTGACGCGTGCGCGCACGTCTCCGGCGCAGGATTCCGATCCCTTCCGGAGACCGCGATGAGCGACAAGAAGAAAGAGGCCCTCGAGGCCGAGATCCGCAGCTATGTCGGCAAGCCGATCGGCCCGGCCGTCACGGGCCGCGATCCGGTGAACGAGCCGATGATCCGCCAGTGGTGCGACGCGATGGGGGAGACTCATCCCGCGTACCTCGACGCCGCCGCCTCGGGCGCGACCGTGCACGGGGAGATCGTGGCGCCGCCCACCATGCTCCAGGCCTGGGTCATGGAAGGCTGGGAGATGCACGAGGGCTACGACGAGCCGAAGAACGAGCAGCATCGCCTCCACAAGCTGCTGAACGACAACGGCTATACGGGTGTCCTCGGGACCAATACCGAGGAGAACTACACCCGGTACCTGAAGCTCGGCGAGACGGTCACCGCGCTCACCGTGATCGACTCGATCTCCGAGGAGAAGGCGACCGGCGCCGGGATCGGGTACTTCATCACGACGGTCACGACGTTCACGAACCAGGACGGCGAAGACCTCGGCAACATGAGCTTCCGTGTGCTGCGTTTCAAGCCGGCGGACGGCGGCGCGTCGCAGGCCGCGAGCGACAGCGGCGGCGAGGCCGCGGTCGCGCAGAAGCCGACCCGGATCAAGCCGCCGATGGGGCACGACAACGGCTGGTGGTGGGAGAAGGTCGCGGAAGGCGATTGCCTCCCGATCCAGCGCTGCGGGAGCTGCGGCAAGCTCCGACATCCTCCGCGCCCGATGTGCGACGCGTGCGGCAGCCAGGAGTGGGACTCGATCGAGGCGAGCGGCAAGGCGACGCTCCATACCTTCACGGTCATCCACTACCCGCAGTTCCCCGGCTACGAGTACCCGATCATCTCCGCGATCGTGGACCTCGAAGAGGGTGAGCGGATGGCGTCGACGATCGTCGACTGCAAGCCGGAGGACGTCTCGATCGGCATGGCCCTCGAGATGGTGATCCAGGAAGACGAGGACGGGTTCAAGATTCCGTTCTTCAAGCCGGCGTCGTAGGGCCAGGGAGAGAACGACGATGCAGAAGACGTACAAGGCGAGTGAGCTCGAAGTGGGCCAGGCGCTCCCGGATCTCGACTTCGAGACGACGGCGACGGTGGTGGCGGGCGGTGCGCTCGCGAGCCGGGACTACACGCCGGTCCACCACGACAAGGCGGCCGCGGTCTCCCAGGGGCTGCCCGACATCTTCATGAACATCCTCACGACGCAGGGCATCTGCTCGAGCTACGTGACCGATTGGGCGGGACCCGACGCGATCGTGACCTCCGTGAAGACGAAGCTCGGCGGACCCAACATGCCCGGGGACACGCTCAAGATCCGCGGCAAGGTGGTCCGGGCCGAAGGCCACGATGCCGACATCGAGGTGAACGGGAACAACGCGTGGGGCAACCACGTGACCGCGACTTTCTCCGTCCGCCTGCCCGAATAGTCCGACCGACTGCTCTGCCACCGTCACGTAGCCACGCGACGAGCGACTCCGAGAAGAAGAAGACATGCCCACGACACTCCACAACGAAGCTGCGGTCGCCGGAATCGGTCAGACCGCGTACACGAAGAATTCCGGGGTCTCCGAGCTCAGCCTGGCGACGGAATGCGTCCGCAAGGCGATCGACGACGCGGGGATCGAGCCCTCCGAGGTCGACGGCCTCGTGACGTACACGATGGACTCGAGCGACGAGGTCGAAGTCGCGCGGACCGTCGGGATCGGCGACATGACCTTCTGGAGCCAGGTGAACTACGGCGGTGGTGCCGCGGTCGGACTGGTGGCCCACGCGGCGATGGCGGTCGCGACCGGGGCGGCGAAGAACGTCGTCGTCTATCGCGCGCTCAACGGTCGTTCGGGGCAGCGAATGGGGCAGGGCGTCTCGGGGAGCATCATCTCGAGCGACCTGATCCACTGGTCCTGGTACATGCCCTTCGGACTGCTCACGCCGGCCTCCTGGATCGCGCTCCAGGCCCAGCTCTACATGCACAAATACGGGGCGACGTCGGAACACCTCGCCCACGTCGCGATCACCCAACGCAAGCACGCGCAGAACAACCCGAACGCGGCCATGTACGGCAAGCCGATGACCATGGACGACTACATGAACTCGCGCATGATCTGCGAGCCGCTCCGCCTCTTCGACTGTTGTCAGGAGGACGACGGCGGCTGTGCGCTCCTGATCACGTCGCCGGAGCGCGCGAAGGACATGAAGCAGAAGCCGGCGGTGATCCGCGGCGTGACCCAGGCCTCCTTCGAGGGCCAGGAGCAGATGACGAGCTTCTATCGCGACGATCTCGCGGCGCTGCCGGAGATGGAGCTCGCGGCCCAGCGCGTCTACGAGATGAGCGGCCTTTCCGCGAAGGACATCGACGCCGCCTGCCTCTACGACGCCTTCACGCCGGAGATCCTGATGCAGCTCGAGGCCTTCGGCTTCTGCGGCAAGGGCGAGGCGAAGGACTTCGTGACCGAGGACTCGCTCACGATCGGCGGCGCGCTCCCGAACAACACCCACGGCGGCCTCCTCTCCGAGGCCTACATGCACGGCGTGAACAACCTCGCCGAAGGCGTGCGCCTGATCCGCGGTGAGAGCTGCAACCAGCCCGACGGCGTCGAGCACGTGCTGGTGACGAGCGGCGTCGGCGTGCCGACCGGCGCCGTGATCTTCGGCGAGTAACGGGCGGTCGCGCGGGCGCTACCGGAGCTTCGCGGCGTCGCTCTCGCGCGGGGAGCCGACGCGCGTCTTGCCGTCGCACAGGAAGACGTCGCGGCGGAGCTCTTCGAGGATCGGCGTGCAGAGCGTGATTCGCGCCGTGAGCTTCGGGTCGCGGGTCGTGCAGAGCGCGAGGCTCGCTTCCGCCATCGCTTCCCGACTCTCGGCGACCGCGAGGGCCTCGTCCGGAACGACGCCGAGCGCCTCCGTCCCTTCGGTCGGAACCGCGCCGACGGGGGCCATCGAATTCACCCAGATCCCGTCCTTGTGGACGGCCGCGGCGAGGCCTGCCGTGAATCGCTCGAGGGCCGCCTTGGTCGAGCCGTAGAGGATCGAGAGCGCGTCGAAGTCCTTGAACGTGTCCGCGGTCGGCCGGTCCGACGTCGCAGAGGAGATGTTCAGGATCCAGCCCTCGCGGCGTTCCTGCATGCCCGGGACGACGAGCTGGGACAGGCGCCAGGGGGCGAAGAAGTTGATGTCGTTCGCGACGCGGAAGCGCTTCTCGCTCGTCTTCGTGAAGGGCAGGTAGAAGGCGGCCGCGGCGTTGTTCACGAGGACGTCGATCGATCCGAGTTCCCGCTCCGTCTGCTCGACGATCGCGTCGAGGCACGACGGGTCGGCGAGGTCTCCGACGATCGGGATGGCCGTTCCGCCCAGCGCCTCGATCGCCTTCGCGGTTTCGAGGAGGCTCCCGTCCAGATGGTCGTGCTGATCGAGCGTCCGCGCGGTGATCGCGACCTTCGCCCCTTCGGCGCCGAAGCGCTTCGCGATTGCGGCACCGATTCCCCGGCTCGCTCCGGTGACGAGTGCGACGCGTCCTTCGAGCTGTCCCATGTCTTCCTCCATTCCTCCGTGGGCTAGTCGACCAGCGGCGAGAGGCCCGAGATCACGGCCTCCGCTTCGCGCATCGTCCGGTCGACGATCTCCCGGCAGGAGAGGATGTCGTCGATCGCACCTGCGCCCTGGCCGCAGGGCATCGCGTGTCGGTCACGCTCGATCCCCTCGGTCTGTCCGCCGAGGGCCGCCATCACGCCGGCCCGGGACGAAGCGTACATCTGCTCCGGGAAGCGCTGGATCCCTTCCGGGTGACGCTCCTGCTCCTCGACGTAGGCGTTCGTGATCACCCGCATCGGCTTGCCCGAGTAGCAGCGCGTGACGGTCGTGCCGTCGCTCCCGGTTTCCCCGATCGCTTTCTTGTACGCCTCGCCGGCGCGGGCCTCGTGGGAGGCGATGAAGCGGGTGCCCATCCAGACGCCCTGCGCGCCGAAGGCGAGGCAGGCGGCGAGCCCGCGTCCGTCGACGATGCTGCCGGCGCCGAGGACCGGGATGTCGACCGCGTCCACGACCTGCGGGATGAGGGCCATGCCCGCCACGCGCCCGGTATGGCCGCCCGCCTCCGTGCCCTGGGCGATCACGACGTCGCAGCCCGCTTCCTGGGCGGCGACGGCGTGGCTGACCTTGCCGCACATGCTCATCACGAGCAGCCCCGCGTCGTGGAGCTTGTCGACCGCGGGGCCGGGGACGCCGAGACCCGCGATGAAGGCCTTCGCGCCGCCTTCGATGATCACGTCGATCGACTCCATCATCTGGTCGGGGAGCGCGGCGAGCAGGTCGACGCCGAAGGGCTTGTCGGTCTGCTCGCGGACGCGGCGCATCTCCTCGCGGATTCCGTCGGGCGATTCGGCCGCCATCCCGAGGGTTCCGAAGCCGCCGGCCTCCGAGACCGCCGCGCACACGTCGGCGTAGGCGACGCCGCCCATACCCGCGAGGCAGATGGGGACTTCGATGTCGAGGAGATCGCAGAGGGGGGTCTTGATCGGCACGAATCCACGGTATCGCAGGGGGACTCCCGCGGTCAGGGGCGGCCCTTACCCCGCTTCGCGCTTCTGATACGCTCGACCGGGCCGTCGCGACGCTTCGCGGCGCATCTCGTACGGAGACCGACATGCCTGCCAGCCAGCCCCGCCCGGAACAGATCGAAGCCCTCGCGAAGAACCATCCCGAAGGCGATCTCTACATGCTGAACCTGCTGAAGTTCCGGGACGAGGCGGTCTACGCGGACGGTCGCGAGACGGATCTGACGGGACAGCAGGCGTACATGCTCTACGGCGCCGCGGTCCAGAAGATCATCGAGGGCTTCGGTGGCGGGCTGCTTTTCGGGGGCGCCGCGAACGAGCTGGTGATCGGCGACGGCGAGCTCGAGTGGGACTGGGTCGGGATCATGCGATACCCGAGCTTCGAGGCTTTCGCGAAGATGACCGCGAGCGAGGAATACCAGGCGATCCACGTCCACCGTGACGCCGGCCTCGAGCACCAGGTCCTGATCAACTGCCTGGATGCCGCGCAGTCGATCGCGCGACTGCAGGCGGCGAGCGCGTGAGCGGGGCGGCGGTCGACAGGGCCTTCCTCGAGCGCGCGGTCGAAGCGGCGGACCTGAACGCCCTGCGAACGGCGCTCTTCCAGACGACCGGCGACGATCGGCTCTCGGCCTTCGGTCCGGTCGCCGGGCTCGACGAGGCGGAGCAGGCACGCCTGCGCACGGTCTGTCTCGATCTCCTCGACGGCGATCGCAGCGGTTGGCAGAAGCGCGTGCCCGACGACGACGAGTTGCTCGCGCTGATGGACATGACCCTCGGTGTCCCGACGAAGCCGGGGCATTTCGAGATTCGCAAGCGGTGGCTCAACTTCGAGCCCTATCCCTTCTCGTTCGTGCCCGAGAGCGGGAAGCCCGAGGTTCCCGAGGGCTTCGAGGTCGCGATCATCGGCGCCGGGTTCAGCGGCGTAGCGATGGCGATCCAGCTCGACCAGCTCGGGATTCCGTACACGATCTTCGAGCGGCGCGACGAGCTCGGCGGGACCTGGAGCTTCAATCAGTATCCGGATATCCGCGTCGACACGATGACGCTGACCTATGAGCTCTGTCTCGAGAAGCCGCATCCCTGGAGCGAGTACTTCGCGCGGGGGGCGGAGGTCCGCTCGTACCTCGAGGAAGTCGCGGAACGACACGGGGTCACGCCGCGGGTGCGCCTCGGCCATGCGCTCGAGTCGGCGACCTTCGACGAAGCGACGTCGCGCTGGAAGCTCGACTTCTCCCTCGCCGACGGTTCCCGCTTCGAGCACGAGGCGAACGTCGTGGTCAGCGCCGCCGGTCTCTTCTCGACCCCGACGACGCCGGATCTGCCGGGCAAGGAGAGCTTCGAAGGCGAGATCCTCCACCCGACCCAGTGGACGAGCCAGCACAGCGCCGTCGGCAAGCGGGTCGCGGTCATCGGGAACGGCTCGACGGGTGTGCAGCTGCTCGCCCCGATCGCCGAGGACGCCGACCGGACCCTCGTTTTCCAGCGCACGCCGCAGTGGATCAGCCCGCGCCCGGGCTACGGAGAGCCCATCACGGACGAGAAACGCTGGCTCCTCGACCATCTTCCCGGCTATTGGAACTGGTACCGCTACAGCGCCATCATCGGTCTATTCACCTGGCACGAGGACTTCCTGATTCCCGATCCCGAATGGGAAGCGCAGGGTGGACACATCACGCAGAAGAGCCAGGAGCTCCAGGGGCTGCTGCTCGACTACATCAAGAGCCAGATCGGGGACCGACCCGACCTGCTCGAGAAGCTCGTGCCCGATCACGCGCCCATGGTTCGCCGCCCGGTCGTGGACAACGGCTGGTACCGGGCGCTCACCCGCGACGACGTCGAGCTCGTGACCGAGGGGATCGCCCGTTTCACGCCGACCGGGGTCGAGACCGAAGACGGCAAGCACCACGAGGTCGACCTCGTCATCGTCGCCACGGGATACGCGGTCGATCACTACCTGTGGCCGGCGGAGTACGCAGGCGAGGGCGGGCAGAACCTACGAGACTACTGGGCGCCGGAGAGCCCGAAGGCCTACCTGGGGCTCATGGTCCCGCACTTCCCGAACCTCTTCATCATGTACGGGCCCAACTCGCAGCCGGCTTCCGGCGGCGTCGGGCTGACGGCCTGGATGCAGGTCTGGTCGGCCTATGCGGCGCAGTGCTTGTGCCGCATGTTCGAAGAGGGCCACTCGCAGGTCGCCGTTCGCGAGGAGGCGTTCCTCGACTACAACGAGAAGCTCGACGCCGAAGCCTCGGGCCTGGCCTTCCTGACCGACACGGGTTCCGTGGCGAAGAACTACTACGTCGACGCTTCGGGACACCTGCTCGTGAACACGCCCTTCGAGGTCGCCGACCTCTACCCGATGTTGAAGGCGCCGGATCCCGACGAGGTCGAATTCCGGTAGCGCACTCCCTCAGTGAGCGGGGACGGTCAGGACCGGGCAGGGCGCGCTTCGCACGACCCGGTCCGCCACGCTGCCCATTGCCATGTGCTTGAGGCCCGTGAGGCCGCGGGTGCCCATGACGATGAGGTCGGCGCCGCGTCGCTCCGCCTCTTCGGTGATCGCCTGGAATGCGGGTCGGTCGATCGCGACCCCGATCGCGTCGATGCCCTCGTCGGCGATCGCCTTGGCGGCGTTCTCGGTCTGGATCGAGGCCTGCTCGGAGATCGACTTGAAGAAGCCCTCCGGCAGGACGTAGCCGCCCGCCATCGCCGGCGAGGCGATCGGGATCTCGATGTTGTAGGCGTGGACCAGGACGAGCTTGGCGTCGAAGTGCTTCGCGAGCTCCGCCGCGTGCTCGACGGCGGCTTCCGCGCCTTCCGAGAAATCCGTGGCGACGACGATCGTCTGGTATCCCATGTTCGTACCTCCTGGCGGTGGTCGCGTGCGGCATGCGCTCGCGCCACGGCACCGTTCTACGGCGCCATCTCGGGCGCCTGCATCGGCGGATCGCCGTCGATCCCCATCAGCTCGCGCAGCTCCTTCAATCGGGTCCACACGTCCGGCGGCAGATACTCACCCGAGGCGCCGCCGAAGCCGAGGACCTGCGTCTCTTCCAGCTGCGCGTAGGCGCGTTCGGCGAAGGGTCCCTTCGGATCCGCGCGGATCGCGGCCTCGAAGTGGCGTTCCGAGAGATTGATCCAGAATCCGTCGAGGCTTCGGTTCTCGACGATGCCGAGCCAATAGTAGGCGCGGGCCGTCTCCATCCGCTCCTCGGAGGTCGGGTTCCGGGGGGTGGCGGCGCGGCGTGCGCGGTCGACCTCGAGGAAGCGGACCAGCTGGCTCGCCGCAGCGAGGTCGTGGACGAGGCCGTCGCGACCGTAGGGGCCGCCGGCGAGGCGTCCGGCTTCGCGGGCCAGGGCGGCGCCGCGGTCCACGCTTCCGGGGCCACCCTCCGCGAGCTCGTTCTCATCGAGGGCGGCGAGGGCCTTGCGCCAGGTCTCGACGCGCTGTTCGAGGTAGACCGGGACGTCCGGGCGCGCGGCGAACTGGTCGAGGGTCCGTCGGGCGCGCGGGACGTCGGTCCGAACGCGGATCGCCACGTTCAGGAAGTCGACGAGGGCGCCGCTCGCGTCGAGCTGGGCCGCGGCGACGTCCGGATCGGCGAGCGCCTGCTCCCAGAGCGCGAGCGCGTCGTCGAAGCGGCGCACCATCACGCTCAGCCAGGCCTGCTCGCGGAGGTCGAGGGCCTGCACGCGCGCTTCCCTGGTCAGCTCCTCGGTGAAGGCCGTGTTCGTCGCGTCGGGCAGCCGCGTGTGGCAGGAGACGCAGCTCTGGAGACTGCCGGTGAAGAAGAAGCGCGCCTCTTCGTAGTGGCCGTGGACGTAGTGGTCGCGGGCGGCGCGAAGGTCGCGTCCGAGCGTGAGGCTGAGCTCGTCGAAGCCCGCCTCGCGCCCCCGCCCGTGCTTCTCGAGGGCGCTGGCGGCGCGGTCGAGGCGATCGAGGGCGGCGAGGATCTCCTCACGATTCTCGGGAGCCTCCCAGGACGCCTCGTCGAGTCCGAGGGGGACGAGTCGCTTCATCTCGTCGAAGACCCGACGCATCGTCGGTCGCGGCTGGATCACGGAGCGCGTCTCCGCGACGACGCTGCAGCTGGCGAGGCCGGCCCCCGCCGCCAGAAGGACGGTGAGTCCGGCGAGCGCCCGTCGTGTCCGACGCCTCCCTACCTTCCGCTGTTCCCCGGTTTCCGATTCGCCTCTCGTCATCATCGCCCCCATTCCATTGGTCGGTCAGACGGATCTGCAACGGACGTGCCGCCGCGTCGCAGCGCTGTCGCGCCGATGAGAGGGGCGGGCGGGGCATGGTGCCACATGCGCGTCGCAAGGGCTCGACGTGGGGTTCGCATGCGCGCTCGATGTGGATCGCAGGGGGAGCGGTCTCTCAGGTCAGCGAGTTCAGGAAGTCGTCGAGTCCGTTGCCCCGACGAGGGGGCTTCGCCGGCGCCGCATCGTCCCCGAAGGCCGCCTCGATCCGTTCCACGACCGCTTGCTCGGTCCGATGGGTCCCACCGCCGCGCAGGAAGGTCTTCTCCAGCGCGCCGCTGAGTCGCTTTGCTCGGCCGACCACGTCGTCCCGCAGCCGTACACGCTGCGCCTGCGGAAGGACCTTCGCGAGCTCACGCACGTAGGCTTCCCACGCGTCGATGAGCGTCGCCTCGGGCGGTGCGTCGAGCCAGGCGGCGAGGAGTCGTCCGGCGGGCGAGTCGATGCGAATGCCGAAATGGGCCTCGTCGTCGAGGAGCTGGGAGCGCTCCGCGTTGTCGAGGCTGCGGTCGGCCCAGGCGACGACCACGAGCGGCGCCATCACCAGCGCAGCCACGTTCTCGTGGCGCACGCCGAGATCGAGGAGCGGCTCGATGAGCCCGGCGTCGTGGGAGCCGAGGTCGGCGGCGAGTGTCTCGAAGTCGGCGTCGTGTTCACGACGCGATCGCATCTCGGCGATCAGCTTCTCGTTGATCCGGTGGAAGAACGCCTCTTCGAGGGCGCGCTCCCGGTCGGCCAGGGGCTTCGAGGTGGACATCGGGCTCTTTCTCCCTTTCGTGCTTCGCTCTTGCCTCGTGCAGGCTGCGTGCCGGACCAGGGAGGGGGCTCGGGCGGCCCGGGCCTGACTCGGGAGATCCGACTGGGGCAGATCGGCGCACATTGAGTCATTTCGACACAAGTTTCGGAGGTTGCGCGGCTGTCGACGCGGCTGGGGCAATCGGACGATGGCATGCGGGATGCACCTCGATTCCGTTGCAGCCACGCCTTCGGCGCGAGGCGTGAAGGAGGACGCACGGCATGGCAGGACGAGAGGGCAGCGGCATTCATACGATCTTCTGTGCGACGGATTTCTCGGACACGAGCGAGCTCGCGGTCCGACACGCGGCGGCCCTGGCCCGGCGTCACGCGGCGCAGGTCATCCTCGCGCACGTCGTGGAGCCGCTTCCGGTCGAGCCCTATCCGCTTCCGATGGCGCTCCCGGAAGGCGAGGCCGAGCTCGGCAAGCGGGCCATGGCACGGCTCGAGGCGGTCGCCGAGTGCCTGCGCGAGGACGGGTTCGCCGTCGAGACCGAGCACGCCGTGGGGCCGCCCGGGCCGCAGCTCGTCGAGATGATCAGGAAGTCCGACGCGAATCTGGTCGTGATCGGAACGAGGGGGCAGACGGGCCTGCAGCACCTGCTGCTCGGAAGCACCGCAGAGCACCTCGTCCGACGTTCCCCCGTGCCCGTCCTCACGATCCATCCCGAAGACCATGCGACGGTCGAGAAGCCGCGCCGGGTGATCGTGCCGACGGATCTCTCCGACGACGCGGAGGTCGCCCTGGATGCCTTCCTCGAGCTCTTCAGGCCGGAGGACGTGCCGCAGGTCGAGCTCGCCTTCGCGGATTCGATTCCGCCCTATCTCGCGTCGATGAGCCACGACGAGCTGGCGAAGGCCGACCGCCCCGATGCGCGGCGGGACGAGCTCGTCTCCCACCTCCAGCCGATGATCACGCGACTCGAGGAGCGTGGCTTCCGGGTCGAGCTCCGGGTCCTCGACGGCGGGCCGGTCGAGGCGGTGACCGGGCTGGCGGACATCGATGGTGCGGATCTGATCGTGATGAGCACGCATGGGCGATCGGCGATCGCGAACTTCCTGCTCGGGCGGACGGCGCAGCGCGTCGTCCAGCGCGCACCCTGTCCGGTCCTCACCGTGTGCCCGCAGCGGCGATTGGCGACGCCGTAGCCCGGTCGCTCTGGTCCGGCAGGGCGTCGCGTCTCAGCGGCCCGCGGACGTCTCGCCGCGGAGGGCGCGATGGGCGATCCGGTCGAGCTCTCCCGAGAATCGGGAGCGCTCCCGGGCGCCGAGTGGGCGGGGGCCGCCGGTGGCGGTTCCCGATTCCCGGAGCGTGGCCTTGATCTCGCGGGTCGCCAGCGCGCCGCCGATCGAGTCGGGGGTGAACTCGCGCCCGTTCGTGCCGAGTGCGAAGGCGCCCACCTCGAGGCAGCGCGCGGCGAGCGGGATATCGGCGGTGATCACGATGTCGCCGGCGCGGATCTCCTCCGCAATCCAGTCGTCGGCGGCATCGGGCCCGTCCGGGACGACGATCATCTCGACGCCCAGGTCCGTCGGAACGTGCATGCGCTGGTTGGCGACGACGACCACCGCGAGTCCCAGGCGCGCCGCGACGGCATAGACCTCGTCCTTCACCGGGCAGGCATCGCCGTCGACGAAGATGTCGCTCATCGGGCGGAGGGCTCCGCGCGCACGAAGAGGAAGTCGCCGCCCTCGTGGCCCGCCTTGCGGATGTCGGCCAGCTCCGGCGCCTGGTCGGCGGCGAGCATGACCGGACGACGGATCCTCGCGTAGAGGGTCGTGGAGTCGAGGATGCCCTGGTTCGCGTCGAGGACGTCGATGAAGTGGCGCGCGAAGGCGGAGTGGCCGCCGCCTCCGCCATCGACCACCGGCTCGAGGCCGCCCGAGGAGAGGACGATCCGGGCGCGCTGGGACGAGAGCCGGTCGAGGTAGTCGGGCGTGCGAACGGGGGCGACCTTGATGCCGCGGGTGAGCGTGCCGGAATAGCAGCTGTCCGCGACGATCATCACGTGTTTCGCCTGGATCGATCGGAGATAGCCCGTGATCGTGGCGTTCGAGATCCAGTGGATGTCGCTGTCCGCGTCGGCATCGACGGGCAGCCAGTACCCCTCGTCGGCGTCGCGGTCGAGCCAGCCGTGGCCGGCGTAGTAGATCAACAGGTTGTCGGAGGCGGACATCGTCTCGCGATAGCTGCGCAGGGCGCGCAGGATCTCGGCGCGGGTCGCATCCTCGAGGACGGTGACCTCGAAGCCGTAGCGACGCTCGAGGAGCGCGGCGACGGTCCGCGCGTCGTTCCGCGCGGTCACGAGCTTCGGCAGACGCGCGTAGTCGTCGTTGCCGATCACGAGGGCGTGGTAGCCGCCGAAGCGGGCGCGCTCCGACGAAGAGAGCGGCGTGTCCGCAGCCTCGTTCGCGTCGCCAGGGGCGGGGAGGTCGATCGCGCTCGGGGACATCGCGGAGGCGCTCTCGCCGGGGCGGCGCGTCGTGCCGTCGCGGGCGACGATCCGATCGCTCTCGAGCTGCGCCGCGTACCACTCCGGATCGTCGAGCTCGACCGGCAGCATCGTGTAGTTCACGACGCCGACCGGTCCGCGCGTGACCAGCGTCAGGCGATCGGGGTGGGCGGTGATCGTGGTGGGGCCGCCGGTGCCGATGTCGCTTCCGTGATAGGTCGTGGGGCCGGTCTGGAGGAGGTCGCGAGCGGTGACCTGGCCCGGGTCCGTGCGAACGGGACCGATCGCGAGGGGGTCGAGGATCCAGATCCGGCCGGCCTCGGCCCGGTAACGCTTTCCGTTCTCCTGCAGGATGTAGATCCCGTCGATCGGGAGCGGCGTGCCCGGCGGGACCTCGGCCACCGTCGGCAGCGGGACGCGGACGCCGGCACAGCCGACGGCGCCGGCGGCGAGCAGGGCGACGAACACCAGCGCTGCCCATCCACCGGTGGCCGGGAAGGAGCGTCGTCGGCGTGTTCGCGGAGCGGAGGAGGTCACGGGCGTCTCTCGAAGAGGGGGGTCGGCGCGGGCGCGGATCTCGGAGTGCCCTCGTCGCGCGTTTCGGTTCCGGCGCCCCGAGCCGGAGACTAGCGCTCCGCGAGGGCCTCACGGGCCTCGCATTCGAGCGGGCGCTGCCAGCCGTCCTCCCGATCGGGGAGGCGGCCGAGCAGCAGGCGGCCGAGCCGTTCGATCGCGTCGGTCGGCGGGACCTCGCGCGGGAAGCGGACCGGGTCGGCGAGGAGCTCGCCCTGTTCGGTCACCCGGGCTTCGATCCCCCACGCACCGCGGGCCTCGGGGCTCGCCCAGGCGTAGCGGACGTCTTCGAGCCGCACGCGCAGGACGCCGCCCGGCTCGTGGTGGACGAAGGTCGCCACGTCCTCGTCCGCGTGCCAGCGCATCATCTGCGTCTGCCACGCGGCATCGACCGCGGCGAGCGCGGGGGAGGGCGGCGGGCGTGGATGCATGCGCCACGCCGGACAGTCCCACTCCTGCCAGCTGTGAAGGCCGACGACGACGCCCTCGTCGGCGCGAGCGACGAAGCCGCGGGTCCAGGGTTGGAGGAAGGTGGGATAGGCGCGCACGCGTTCGAGCCGTCCGTAGATCGGTTCGAGGCGGTCGCGCAGGTCGCTCACCACCCGTTCGTTCACGACGAGACCCAGGGCGAGATAGGCGGACGAGAGGGTCACGCCCGCGAGCAGACCCAGTCGCCGGGTGGCCTCGGGAAGCGAGCGACGCAACGCGATCAGCACGCCGGCGCCGAGCATCAGGCTGTAGGCCGGGTCGACGATGGCGACGCCGTTCCAGGCGAAGCGGGTCCGATCGAAGGGCGCGAAGAACTGCGTGCCGTAGGGCGTGAACCCGTCGAGGAGCGGATGGGTCAGGAGCGCGAAGATCCCGATCCGGATCCAGCCGGGGAGCGTGTCCTCCCGTCCGAGGTCCCTCCAGCGCCAGAGCAGATAGCCGAGGAGCGGGCCGGCGACGAAGCCGAACCAGAGGGAGTGGGTCGTCCCGCGGTGGTAGAGCCAGCTTCCATAGCCGTCGTGCAGAGGGCCGAGGAGGACGTCGAGGTCCGGCGACATGCCGATCACGGCGCCCCATCCGAGGGCGCGTCCGCGCAGCGTCTTGCCGGCGACGAGCTCCGCCGTGGCGGCGCCGAGCAGCGCCTGGGTCGCGGGCTCCAAGGGCGGGTCTCCGTTCGATTGGGCGCGCGGAGCGTCGCCTACGCATGCCGGAATGGCAAGCGGAGGTGCCGTGCGCGGCGGCGGACAGGTCCCTAGGATCAGTCGGCAGCCCGAAGCGTGAAAAGAGAGGACGGACGATGGCGAAGATCGAAGGACAGCGGATTCTGGTGACGGGGCCGGCGGGACAGATCGCGTTCCCGCTCGCGGCACGTCTGGCCAAGGACAACGAAGTCTTCGGAGTCGCGCGCTTCAGTGACGGGGCGACCCGCGAGCGCTGCGAAGCGGCCGGGATCGAGACCGCCGTGGTCGACCTCGCACACCCGGACTGGTCGAAGACGCCCGAGCAGTTCGACTACGTCCTCCATCTCGCCGCGGTGATCGTGCCGGGCGAGGACTACGACACGTCGATCGAGATCAACGCCGGCGGCACGGGCCACGTCATGTCGCGTTTCCGGGACGCGAAGGCGTGCTTGATGATGTCGACCTGCGGTGTGTACGCGCCGCCGCGTGACTACGGAAAGGCGGTTCTCGAGACGGACCCCCTCGGCGGATCGCCCCAGCCCTACGCGCCGACCTACTGCGTCTCGAAGATCTCGCAGGAAGCCGTCGCCAAGTTCGCGGCCCAGGAGTTCGGGCTGCCGACGACCATCGCGCGCATGAACGCGGCCTACGGCGACAACGGCGGCTTTCCGTCGATGATCGCCGACATGGTGCTCGGCGGGATCACCGTCCAGGCGATGCCGAAGGGGCAGGGCGACGTCGCCTCCCCGATCCACGAGGACGACATCTACGCACACACGTCGGGACTCCTCGAAGCGGCGTCCGTCCCCGCCACGATCGTCAACTGGGGCGGCGACGAGGGCGTCGGGGTCGGCGAGATGGCCGAGTACGTCGCCGCGCGCCTGGGTCGCGAGGCGAAGGTCGAGTACGGCGCCGACGGGATCCACCAGTACTGGCTCGACCCGGCGAAGCGGATCGAGCTCGCGGGGGCGTGCGACGTGCCCTGGCGCGAGGGCGTGGACCGGATGCTGCGCGCGCGTCACCCGGAGATCGAGCTCCAGGGCTGAGTCGCGATCTCAGCTCGTCCCCTCCCGGACCATCCGGATCAGCTCGTCTTCGAAGGCGAAGTCGAACTCCTGGGTGTCCGGGAGACCGGCGTCCTGATACCAGCGCCAGGTCCGCTCGAGCGACGCGCGGAACGTGAGCTCCGGCTCCCAGCCGACGTGGCGGCGTAGCTTCTCGACGGAGTAGAAGACGCTCCGGTCCCAGGTATGGATGTTGGGCGCGATCTGCTGGACGAGGACCGAGAGCATGAATCGGTTCATCTGCATCGCGTTCTGCTGCATGTCGCTCGAGCGGATGTCGACTTTGCTCTCGGGCCTCGGCATCTCGATCTGGAGGTCGCCGGACCAGAGCCGGTCCATCATGGCGGCCGGAATGAAGAGCTTCTCGACGTTCTTGCCGAGGAGACTCGCGCACTCGTCGACGTAGCCTTCCTGGGTGAAGTAGTCGCCGCCCGTCAGGTTGTAGCGCTCGCCGAAGGTGATCGGCTGGCCGAGCACCATCCGCAGAGCGCGCGCCTGGTCGTCGGCGTGGCCGATCTGCTGGACCGTTCGGCCGTTGCCAGGGATGAGGATGGGGCGCCCTCGGAGCACGCGCTGGAACATCCGCTGCTCGCGGTCCGGGATGATGTTGCCCGCTCCCATCACCATCGACAGCGCGACGGTCGTCGCCGGGAAACGGTTCTCGCGCCACTCGCGGCGGAGGATGTCCTCGCAGGCCAGCTTGTTCTTCCCGTACGCGTTCTGGTCGTCGCCGCGCTCGTCGGGGTGGTTCTCGCCGATGGGGAGCAGGTCCGTCGCGGCGTAGGTCACCGTCGAGCTGATGAAGACGTAGTGGGCGATTCGGCCGCGGAAGATGTCGACCATGAGCTCGACGTCTGCGGGCAGGTAGGCGCTGACGTCGATCACCGCGTCCACGTCGACCGCCCCGAGCACGTCGCGCATCTGCGCTTCGTCGGTCCGGTCGGCGACGACGCGCTCGACCCGGTGGGGGAGGTCCGCTTCGGTCTTGCCGCGGTTCAGGACCACGACGTCGTGGCCTGTGCGATCGAGCTCGTGCACGAGCGCGAGACCGTTGAACTGCGTGCCGCCCATGACGAGGACTCTCATCGCGATCCTTCCTTGCGGTTGCATCCGCGCCGGCGCGCGGGTGACTCGGTAGGCGTGCGAGCATACACCGCTCACCGCGGCGCGGAGGGAGTGGTGGAGGGCCTCGTCGCAGGCCATCATGGACCCCCAGGGCGCCGCGGCGCCGAGGGGAGGGACGAACGATGGCGAAGACGGCGATTCCCACGCCGGAACGGATGCGGGAGATCTTCGAGTCGGTGAAGAACTGGGGGCGCTGGGGCGAGGACGACGAAGCCGGCGCGCTCAACCTGATCACCGAGGACGTGCGGCGCGCTTCGGCGGCGAGCATTCGTCACGGCCGCGTGGTCAGCTGCTCCCGCAACCTGCCCGTCGATCCCGCGCCGGACAATCCGCACCCGGCCCTCCACATGATGGTCGCGGGTGGCGACGACTGCCTGATTCCGGAGATCGGACTCGAGACCACGTCCGACTTCGTCGGGCTGGCCTTCCACGGGATGGCGACGAGTCACCTCGATGCGTTCTGCCACGTCCACAAGGACGGTCTGATGTACAACGGCTATCCGGGAACCCTCGTGAAGAGCACCGGCGCCAAGAAGAACAGCGTGATGTGCGCCAAGGACGGGATCGTCTCCCGCGGCGTCCTCGCCGACGTGCCGCGCCACCTCGGCGTCGACTGGCTCGAGCCGGGGCAGATCATCGAACCCGACGAGCTGACCGGCTGCCTCGCCGCCCAGGAAGTCGTGGTTCGCGAGGGCGACGTGCTACTCGTCGCGACCGGACGCGATGCGCGCCGGGCGGAGTTCGGTCCGTGGTCGCCGATGGACCCGGGCATGCCCGGCCTCCACCCGGAGTGCGTTCCGTGGCTCCACGAGCAGGGCGTGTCCGTCCTCGGCTCGGACTGCGTGTCCGATCCGATCCCGCTCCCGCCGATCGAAGGCTGGGGCATGCCGATCCACGAGTGCACCCTCGTCGCGATGGGTGTCCACCTGCTCGACAACCTCGAGCTGTCGGGGCTCCAGGCCGCCTGTGCCGAACTGTCCCAATGGGACTTCCAGCTGACGATCGCGCCGCTCCGGATCGAGCAGGGGACCGGCTCTCCCGTGAATCCGATCGCCGTATTGTAGGGCCCGCCATTTGACGGGATTTACATCTTCCCGCTCCGTTCTTGTGATAGCTTCGACGCGTTAGTCGAGCCGGTCACGCGGAACGGGAAGGGTGATGATGCGATCTGGTTGGGGACTCCTCGCTCGGACTTCGATCTCGATGGCGCTTGCCGTCATTCTGACGTCGGCTCGGCCTTCGTCGGCGGTGATGGATCTGGATACCGCGGCGTCCTACTTCGGGAAGCTGAGCGGCGTCTGGGGCATGCGGATGTCTCCGGATGGCCAGAAAGTCTCGTTCCTTCGGAACCATTCCGACGACTTCCCGATCGCGATGGTGATCGACCTGACGACGGGCAAGCCCAGCATGGTCGCGGCGAGTGATCCGAAGAAGGGGATGTACGTCGAGCGCTGCCGGTGGGCGACGAATTCGCGACTCCTGTGTGCCTACTATGGCGTCTGGAGTCTGAGGGGCGATCCGGTGTTTTCTTCCCGCCTCGTCGCCGTGGACGTGGATGGCGGAAATCAGAAGGTGCTTGCTCAACGGCAGCAGCGAGAGAACTGGGCCTTTCACCAGGACGAGATCGTCGCGATGCTGCCAGACGAACCCAGGTACATCTGGCTCCAGTTCAACGAGGGGCGAGGGCAGGGCGTCGTCCGAGTCGACATCGAGAAGAACAAACTCAAGACGATCGTGAAGCCACGTGAGACGGTTTGGGACTACGTCGCGGACGTCCGTCGCGAAGAGGTGCGAATCCGGTCCAACGCCAACCGCACCAACATCGACGTCGAGTATCGACTCGCAGGAGAGAAGAAGTGGCGACGCCTCCACCGTTATGAAGCCAAGGAGCTCTTCGACGACTACGCCTTCGCGGCCTTCGGTTCGGAGCCCAACGAGATCCTCGTGTGGGACGACGTCGATGGGCGACGCGCCCTGCTCCGCGAGACGCTTCAGGAAGACGCGACGGTGCCGCGCCCCCGGGAGGTGGTTTTCTCGCACCCCGAGGTCGATCTATCCGCGTTGTCTTCACTCGGCAAATACGATCGTGTAGTCGCGGTTCACTACGAGACCGATCGCGGGCACGTCCACTACTTCGACGACGCGGCGAAGGCGATTCACGAGCGTGTCTCGGAGGACTTCGGCGACGTCGACGTCCTCCTCGTCGATGAGAGCTGGGACCGGAGGTACTACCTGATTCTGGCGAACAGCGACGTCAACCCGGGGGCCTATTTCCGCTACGACACGAAGACAGACGAAGTCTCCAGGATCACGGAAGTCCGCTCCTGGCTGGACGAAGACGATCTTTCCCCGATGCGTGCGGTCCGCTTCCCTTCTCGTGATGGCAAGCAGATCCCCGGGTACCTGACGATGCCGAACGGTCGTTCCGGGAAGAATCTGCCTCTGATCGTCTACCCGCATGGCGGACCCTGGGCTCGCGACAGCTGGGGGTTCGACTGGGTTCCGCAGTTCCTCGCCGCGCAGGGGTACGCTGTCCTCCAGCCGAACTATCGGGGCTCGACGGGCTACGGAGACGGTTGGGCCGGCGAAGGCGCGCTGAAGGAATGGCGGGTCGTGATGCAGGACATCGAGGATGCGGTGGTCCACCTCGTCGAGAAGGAGATCGCGGATCCTCAGCGTATCTGCACCGTGGGGTGGAGTTACGGGGGCTATGCGGCTTTGATGAGCCCGCTGGAACACCCTGATCGATACCGATGCGCCGTGAGCATCGCCGGCATCACGCACCCGCGCCGGCTCTACGAAGATGCGCCGGCGGTGAGGAAGAAGGCGTTCCAGTCGATGGTCGCCACCGAGGGGGATGACGTGCGGCTGAGCTCACCGCTGCGGCGGGCAGAAGAGATGCCCGTGCCCGTACTTCTCTTCCATGGGGACCTCGATATGAACGTGCCTGTCGACCACGGCGAGGACCTCGCGAAGGCGCTCGAGCGGGCCGGTAAGCCCGTGGACTACATCGAATACGAGAACGCGGACCACTTCCTGGAACGCGAACGCCAGCGCATCGACATGCTCCAGCGAATCGCCGACTTCCTCGACGACCACCTGAAGAAGAAGCCGGCGAACTGAAGCCGAGCGCCCGGCGGCGACGCCTTGCATCGGGTCGGTTCGTCGGAGTCGCCGAGCGCCCGCAGGCGACGCCTTATGAGACGCCTTATGAATAGTGGCTCATCACCGTCTCGGCGAAGAGCTGCGCCGGCTCGCGGGTGTCGCGACCGAAGAACTCGATCACGAAGAAAGTGACGCCGAGGGCGCGGTGGCGCTCGATGCACTCGATGACGCGCTCCGGCGAGCCCCAGATGCCGTGCTCCTCGAGGGCGCCGCCCATGTGGCCGCCGTAGATCTTCTTGGCCTTCTCGAGCCCGGCCCGACCGGCGGCATCGTCCTCGCCGATCACCACGACGCACTGCTGGGACTTCTCGATCGAGGCCGGGTCCCGGCCCGCCTCCTCGCAGCGCTTGTCCAGGGCCTCGATCTTCTGAGCGAGCTGCGCCTGGAACACGGCCATGTTGTTCCACGTGTCCGCATGCCGCGCTGCGAT
The DNA here is from genome assembly GCA_024742285.1 of bacterium. Lineage (NCBI taxonomy): Bacteria > bacterium. The sequence goes on from JANSYR010000005.1 coordinate 185,720, forward strand.
CGCCATCGTGACCTTCTCGCCGCCGCCGCCCACGAGGATCTCGGGCCGCTTCTCGGGCTTGGGCTCGCAGAGCGCCTCGTGCACCGAATAGAACCGACCTTCGTAGGTGGCCTTCTCCTCGGTCCACATCCGCTTCATGACCTCGATCATGTCTTCGAGTGCGGTCAGTCGATCGCGGGCGTCCGGGAAGTCGCAGCCGGTCTGTTCGAACTCGGGCTTGAACCAGCCCGCGCCGAGGCCGGCGATCGTCCGGCCGGGGGCGATCTGTTCGATCGTCGCGATCTGCTTCGCGAGGACCGCCGGGTTCCGGAAGAAGGGCGGGGTCACGAGTGTGCCGAGCTTGGCCTGGTTCGTGACCGCGGCGGTCGCGGCGAGCTGGGTCCAGGCCTCGAGGATCGGGAGCTGGGGCGCCGGCACGCCGTAGAGGTGGTCGCAGACCCAGAGCGAGTCGTAGCCGAGGCGGTCGAACTCGACTGCGGCGTCACGGGCTTCCTGCCACGTGCGCTTGATCTGGGGGAGGGTGACACCGAAGCGAAGGGGGCGGGACATCGAGAATTCTCCTGATCGTGACCCGGCGAAGATAGCGACCGGCGCGACGAACGATATGCTCGGCGCGATGGCTCTCTACGCACGTCTCACGAAGGAGGTCCGACAGGGACCTTCGGGTCCGAAGATCGGTGCGTTCTTCGACCTCGATCACACGATCCTGGCCGGCTTCTCGGCGACTTCGTTCATGCGCGAGCGCCTCCTCTCGGGACGAATGAGCCCGAACGAGATGGTCGGGACCTTCTACGGCGCGCTCTCCTTCGGTCTCGGCCGGACGGGCTTCTCGGCGCTGATGACGGGCATGTCCGCGAGCTATCGCGGGCTCGCCGAGTCGGTCCTCGAAGAGGTCGGCGAGGAGGTCTTCGAGAAGCACCTCGCGCGGCAGATCTATCCCGAGTCCCGCGCGCTCGTCGAGGCCCATCAGGAAGCGGGCCACACCGTCGCCATCATTTCGAGCGCGACGAAGTACCAGGTCCTCCCCTTCGCCCGGGAGCTCGGGATCGAGCACGCGATGTACACCGATCTCGAGGTCGAGAACGGGGTCTTCACCGGCGCGCTCGCCGGTCCGACCTGCTACGGCGAGGGCAAGGCCGTCGCCGCGCGGAAGATCGCGGAGACCGAGGGCGTCGATCTCGACCAGAGCTACTTCTACACCGACAGCCACGAGGATCTGCCGCTCCTCGAAGCGGTCGGCCGGCCGCGACCCCTCAACCCGAATCGGCAGCTGGCGCAGATCGCCAAGGAGCGGATGTGGCCCGTGCGGCGCTTCCGCAGCCGCGGACGACCGGGCTTCGGGGACCTGATTCGCACGGGGCTCAGCTTCGCGAGCGTCGCGCCGGCGCTCGGTGCGGGGCTGGCGGCGGGGATCGTGAACGGGTCCTACCGCGAGCTGCTCAACGTCTCCGGGGCCGTGTGGAGTGACCTCGCGACTTCCCTCGCCGGGATCGACCTCCGCGTCGAAGGGGAGGAGAACGCCTGGGCCACACGGCCGGCGGTGTTCATCTTCAACCACCAGAGCGCGCTCGACCCGGTCCTGATGCTCAAGATCGTGCGCCGGGACATGACCGGCGTCGGGAAGAAGGAGATCCAGGACGATCCGATCATGGGCCCGCTCTTCACCGCCGCCGGCGTGGTCTTCGTCGACCGGGCCGGGCTCGCCGAGACCGATTCGGAGGCCGGCGCGGAGGCGTCGAAGGCCGCCCTCGAGCCGGCCGTTCGCGCGCTCGAGCACGGACGCTCGATCGCGATCGCACCGGAGGGCACGCGCTCGATCACGCCGCGCCTCGGCCCCTTCAAGAAGGGCGCGTTCCACCTGGCCATGCAGGCGGGCGTCCCGATCGTCCCGGTCGTGTTCCGGAACGTGCTCGATGCGTTCCCGAAGGACGCGTCGATCGTGCGCCCCGCGACGATCGAAGCGGTGGTGCTCCCGCCGATCGATACGTCGAGCTGGACCGTCGAAGGCCTCGACGAGGAGATCGCGCGCGTGCGCGCGATGTACCTCGACGTGCTGCACCAGGACAGCTAGCCAGCCCGTCGCTAGAGGTCGTAGACCAGTCGACCCTTGTCGTTGCGGTGGGCTTCGGCCATGCCCTCGAGTCGTAGGTGCTCGAGGTGGGCGTAGGTCTCGCTCTCGGCCATGTCGCCCCAGCTGCGCTCGCGGAAGAGCCGCTTCATGAAGCTGTTCACGTCGGCGCGGCCGAGTTCGCGGGCGATGTCGCGGATTTCGTCGAGGCGATCGTGGTGGTGCTCCTTGATCGCCTGGGCGCGGCCCGCGAGATCGTCGAAGGGGTGGCCATGCGCCGGGAGCGCGAGCTCGACGCCCTGGATCTCGCCCACGCGATCGAGCGAGTAGAAGAACGACTTGAGCGGATCCGCCAGGTACGAGACGCCGCCGATGTGCGGGGTGATCGAGGGCAGGACGTGGTCGCCGGACAGGAACGCGCCGGTATCCGGGTCGTGGAGACAGATGTGATCGGCGGTGTGGCCCGGTGTGTGCTGTACGAACCATTCGCGACCGGCCAGGCGGAGGACGTCGCCGTGCTCCACATGGTGGGTCACCGGCGGTACGAAGCGGCTCCGGCCGAAGGTCGCATACGACAGGAATCGAAGGCTCTCGCGGAAGCTCGCCGTCTCGCCGCGGCCCTTCCAGGGCGCGGGGGTCGTCATCCGCTTGAGCGCGCTCCGGATCCGCCAGAGCGGATTCTGGGAACGGCGCCGGTCGCGTTCCAGGAGCTCCATGTGCGCGACCAGGTCGTCCACGCTCGCCTCGACGTGGTGGTCGCCGTCTGCGTGTCCGTGCCCGTGTGCATGCCCGTGCCCATCGCTCGTGTGGCGCTTGTGGCCGCGCGCCGGACCGCCGAAGTGGAAGGCGCGGTGGGCGACGATCCGCGCGCCGGATTCCTTGTGGATGCGGACGGCGCCCCCGAAATGGTCCGGGTGCGAGTGCGTGATGAAGACCGTGTGGATGTGGCGCGGCTCGAGACCGGCCTGCTTGAGCCGGTCCGTGATCGCGTTCCACGTCGATTCGCCCGGCAGGCCCGGGTCGATCACCGCCGCGCCGTCGCCGTCGACCAGCGCGTACATGTTCACGTGCCCGAGGCCGGGCAGCATGATGGGGAGCTGCATGCGAAGGATGTCCTTCGCGACCTCGGTGATCTCTTCCGAGGCGTTTTCCTGTTCTTGTCGTCGCGGCTTGCTCATCGGGATCGACTCTAGTGCAGATGGGTGGGTGTCGGGCGCGGCGCGGGGAACGTGCGGTTCGCGCCCTACTCGGGCGCGTCGAGGGCGCCGGCGAGGAATTTCGTGAGGTCGTGGGCGTAGGAGTCGAAGGTCGTGCTTCCTCCGACGTTCGCCCGGGTCGCTTCGTCTCCCGCGAGCGCGGTCACGGCGGCGTCGGCCGCGAACTGGAATCGCCGCTCCTTGGCCTCCCGGGAGAGCGCCGGGAGTGCGGTCGCCAGGACGTCGCGGAGGGCGAAGAGCATCGGCGCGAAGTGCTGGGCCGTCAGCGCGTCGAGGCGGATCCGGTCCTCCGAGATCGCCCGGGCGAGGAGGCGGAGCGCGGGGGCGGGTCCCCCATCGGATTCGCGGGGCAGGGCAGCGATCGGCGTCACGCACAGCGCAGCGAGGTCCCGCCCGTCGGCGGAGCCGCCGGCGCGCAGGCGTTCGATGATCGGCCAGCGCAGGGCCTGGACCGGCTCGAGGGCCCGGAGCAGGACCGCCTCGACCAGGCCGTCCCGGCTTCCGAAGTGGTAGTGGATCAGCGCCGAGTTCACGCCGCCCGCCCGCGCGATCGCGCGCAGCGCCGGTCCCCCGGCGTCGGGGGCGGCATAGAGCCGCGTGGCGGCGGCGAGGATCCGGTCGCGGGTGTCGGCGGCCATGGGTGGAGACTATTTGATCAGATGATTGAATCAACTGGTCAAAAGCAGGGGCCGATCCGGGCCGGGGAGGGGCTAGAATGCGCCTCGGCCCCGACCGGGGCCCGCCGCAGTCCCAAGGAGCACCGACCGATGTCCCTCGACCCCCGAACGCCCGTCCTCGTCGGTGCGGCCGCCGTCGTCCAGCGCGGGGACGATCCCGGCCAGCTGGCCGAGCCCCTCGACCTGATGGAAGAGAGCGGGCGTCAGGCGGCGGACGATGCCGGCTCGTCGCTCCTGCTCGCGGAGCTCGATCGGATCTGGGCGACCCGGGGCTTCTGGGCCTACGCCGATCCGGGGCGCATCCTGGGCGAACGCTTCGGGGCGAAGGGCGTGAAGACCGTCGTCGCCGAGATCGGGATCCTGCAGTCGACGGTGCTCGGCAAGGCCTGCACCGCGATCGCGCAGGGCGAGTCCGACGTCGCGATGATCGTGGGCGGCGAGGCGCGGGATCGCGCGAATCGCTACCAGCGCGCCGGCCAGGAGGTCCCGCTCACCGAGCAGTCCGAGGGCACCCCCGACGAGGTCCTGGTGCCCCACCAGGAGATCATGGGGCAGCTCGAGATCGAGCTGGGCCTGATCACGCCGATCATCCAGTACTCGATGATCGACAACGCGCTCCGCGCCCACGAAGGACAGTCGTTGGCGGAGCATCGTGCGGAGCTCGGTCGCCTGTGGGGCGACTTCAACGCCGTGGCGGTCGAGAACGAGGACGCGTGGAACCGGACGCCGCGCACGCCGGAGGAGATCGTCACGCCGGGCGAGGGCAATCGGATGCTCGCCTACCCGTACACGAAGTCGCTGGTCTCGCAGTGGAACGTGAACCAGGCGGGGGCGGTCCTCCTGTGCAGCCTCGAGAAGGCGCGCGAGCTCGGTCTCGACGAGTCCCGCTTCGTCTATCCCCTCGCCGTCGTCGACAACGAGTACATGGTGACGCTCTCGGAGCGTCGCGATCTCTGGCGGTCTCCGGGCTTCGCGCACGCGGGCGCACGCGCCTTCGACTACGTGGAGCGGAAGCCCGAGGAGATCGATCACTTCGAGTGCTACAGCTGCTTCCCCGCGGCGGTTCGCGCGCAGCAGCGTGAGATGGGCATCCCCCTCGACCGGCGCGTGACCCGGACCGGGGGCATGACCTTCGGTGGCGGGCCGCTCAACAACTTCGTGATCCAGAGCTGGGTCAAGATGGTGGAGACGATGCGCGCGACGCCGGGCACCTGGGGCTGCGTCACGGCGGTCTCGGGGCTGATCACCAAGCAGGGGGTCGCGATCTTTGGGCCCGAGCCGGGCGCGAAGCCCTTTCTGCACGACTTCGTGACCGAGGAGACGAGGGCCGATCAGCCGATTCAGGCCGTCGAGGCCGACGCCACCGGGCGGGGCACGATCGCGGCCTACACGGTCTCTCATGATCCGAACGCGGCGCACGGCGTCGCGATGATCATCGACCTCGATGACGGACGACGCACGATGCGCGTCGTCGACGACCCCGCATGGATGACGCTCGGCGAGACCGAGGAGCTGGTCGGTCGCGCCATCGAAGTGACCGACGACGGGGCGCGCTGGGCCTGAGCCGCGGCGCTAGAAGACCGCGACCGTCCGCTCGATCGTCCAGAACGCGGCGAGCGAGCCCATGACGTAGACCGCGGCGCGCTGGGGCATCGGGATCGGGAGCGCGATCCGTCGCAGGATCGCCGCCGCGACCGCCAGGCCCAGCACGAAGACGAGCTGGCCGAGCTCGATCCCGACGTTGAACGAGAAGAGCGCCATCGGGATCTCGCCCTGGGGCAGGCCGACCTCGCGGAGCGCGCCCGCGAAGCCCATGCCGTGGAGCAGCCCGAAGAGGAGCGCCATCGGCCACGGATAGCGCCGCATCAGCGTCTCCTTCTCGGTGTCCCGCGCGAGCTCGACCGCGAGGGCGAGGACGCTCGCAGCGATCAGGACCTCGATCGGGCCGGAGGGCAGGTTCGTGTAGCCGAGGGCCGCGAGGGATAGCGTGACCGAGTGGCCGACAGTGAAGCTCGTGATCGTCTTGACCAGCGGGCCGAGCGCCGAACAGAGGAGGAAGAGGCCGAAGACGAAGAGCAGGTGGTCGGCGCCCGAGAGGATGTGCTCGAAGCCGATCGTGAGATAGTCCGAGAACACCTCGAAGCGGCCGGCCTTCTCGGGGACGATCATCTCGGGCTCGCCACGCCGGAGCACACGCTGGATGGCGCGACCGTCCGAGAGGGCGATCCGGACGAGGGTGTCGATCTTGGCCGGACCGAGACCGTCGACGCGCAGGGGCTGGCCGATGAGTCCGGCCGTCCCACAATCGATCGTCCAGCGCACGAGCACGGCGACACCCTGCTCCTCGAAGGTCGCCGGCGTCGTTGCGGGACACGCCGGGGGCAGGACCGGCTCGATGTTGCTCCCGGGGACCGAGAGGGACGAACGCTTCCAGAGGACGTCGACGAGGCCGGCCTCGCGCTCTTCGAGCTGGAGGAGGGCGGGGGCCAGCGGATGGGCCAATGCTCCGCCGGGCAGGAAGCACGCGAAGGCGATCGCCGCGAGGAGGCGGATGGCGGCCGCTTGGCCGCTTCGAGCACGCGGGGGGCGAGAGGCGATCATCCGGTCTCCTGTTCCGACCGAGGGGCGGCGGGATCCGCCGCGCTCGGGGCCCGCACCCGGTAGCGGGTGCGAAGGTCGCTGATTAGCGCTTCCAGGTTCGCCTGGCGACGTTCTTCCTCGATCTCGAGGCGCAGCCGGTCGGCGACGAGATCGAGTGGGGGGACGGCCCCGGCCTCGATCCCGTCGACGCGAACGAGGTGATAGCCGTAGGCGGACTCGATCGGCCCGGTCCACCCGTCCTGGGCTTCGGCGGCGGCGAAGACGCCCTCGCCGAAGCGGGGACCGAAGGTGCGGTCGAGATCATGGCGGGAACGCCCGGTGAGATGGTGGCCGAGCGGAAAGGGGTCGCCCTGGGCCGGACCATCCGCTGCGCTCGCCTCCGTCCGGACGAGGGTCTCGAGCACGGTCCTTGCCCGGTCGCGCGGGATCCCCGGGCGATCACGGCTCACGAAGACCTGCGAGAAGGTGATGCGGTCGGGTGCACGCAGTCGATCTCGCTCGCCCGCGTAGCGCTCTTCGATCTCGGCGGGCGTGACCGCCTGATCGTCCCCGAGTCGGCCGCCGAGGAGTCGCATCTTCTGGACGAGGATCCGCCGCACGACGACGTCCTCGCGGTGGAGATCGAGCTCGACCGCGCGTGCCAGGAGGGAGGGCGCATCGTCGAGCGTCGCCTCGCCCTCGAGGAAGAGCATCTTCTGGATGAGCCGCGTCTGGACCCCGCCGTCTCGCTCGAGGAGACCCCGGGCGACCGCCTCGCGAAAGAGGATCTCCTCCTCGACCTCGGCGGCGATCATCCGATCGCGTTCCTCGGGACTCGGTCCGCGCCCCATGGTCTCGGCGAAACGCCGGTCGAGCTCCGCGAGGACAGACGCTTCGATCTCGATCTCGCGATCGGTCCGGGGGTCGCCGGGAGGCGCTTGCGTGACCGCCTGCGCCCCGTAGACGAGGGTGCCCAACGAGACGAAGTGGAGCAGGGGGGACCGGAGCAGGGCGCGCATCGGGCGGATCGGTGGATCGGTTCGCGCTAGGCGAGCTCGATCATCACCTTCGCGCCGGCATCGGGAGAGCGCGCGACGTCGAACGCTTCGAGGAAATCGTCGAGTCCGAAGCGGTGCGTGATCATCGGCTCGAGGTCCCGGCGCGCGAGCAGCCGGATCATCTCGCCGTAGTCCGCCGGATACTCGATCGAGCCGCGAATCGTGATCTCCTTGGTCAGCACGTCCATGAACGCCACGGGGACCTCCTGGCGGTGGAGGGCGACGACGGAGATCCGGCTCTGCGGCGCGCAGCGCTTCACGACGTCGGCGAGGAGCGGACCGACCCCCGTCGCCTCGATGAATACGTTCGTGCCGACCATCTCCATCCAGTAGAGGGTCTCGGTTCCGTGGATCCGGCCGAGGCCCTCCCAGAGGTCTTCCTTCGAAGGGTTGATCGTGTGGGTCGCCCCGAGCTTGCGGGCGACGTCGAGGCGCGTGTCCGACATGTCGACGGAGACGAGATCATCGATCCCGCGGTCGGCGAGGGTCGCAATCGCGGACAGGCCGATCGGACCGGCGCCCAGGACGGCGACGCGGTCGCCCGGCTTCGCCTCGCTCTGGTCGACCGCGTGCATGCCGACGCCGAGGGGCTCGGCGAGGGCGCCGTGGGCGAAGCTCATGTCGTCGGGAATCGGGAAGAGGCTCCTGCCCTGGGCCGCGCCGCGGACGAGGAGTCGCGGCGTGAAGCCGCCCTCGGGACCGCCGTTGCCGAGGCCGAAGCCGGCGGCGCCGGGATGGAGGGCGACGCGGTCGCCGACCTTCGCCACGTCTCCGCAGTTCTCGCCGACCCGGGCGACGGTCCCCGCGAGCTCGTGTCCGATGGGCATCGGATCCTTTACCGGGCCCGTCACGCCCCCGAGCTTCGCGTAGCCGACGTCGGAGCCGCAGATGCCGCAGGCACGGACGTCCAGGATCACGTCGTCCGGACCGCAGACCGGCTCGGGGACATCGTCGAGGCGGACGTCGTCGGGGCCGTGAATGCGCGCGAGCTTCATGATCCGCTCCTTTCCCGGGCTTCCGCGCCCCAGAATGCCTTCCACGAGTCGAGCACGTGGGGATGGCTCCCGACACCCGTCTGGCTCGCCGGCCAGTTCGCGGGCTCCTGCTGGAGCGGGTGCTGGCCGAGCTCGGCACCGTAGACGAGGAAATGCTTGCGCCGGACGAAGAGCCAATGGCCGTCGCGTCGCTCGTAGGTGTCGTGGTACTGGATCGCGTGGATGATCCAACGGTCGCTGTCGAGCCCGCCGTCCTGGATCTCGCCCCGGCAGTAGACGATCCCCGTCGCATGGTCGTCGTCGACGAGGTCGATCACGTGATTGCCGACGTGCAGGAAGGTCACGCCCACGCCTCGGAACGCGCGATCCATGTCCGCCCGGAGTGCCTCGCGCCCGTAGGTGTCGCGACCGACCCGGACGTCCGGCACGTAGAGGTCGACGAGCGCGTCCATGTCACGCGCGTCCGAATAGACGGCGTAGCGCGAGGCGAGCTGACGGATCTCTTCGTAGGCGAGGAGCTTCTCGACGTCGGTCATCGGGGCGGATCCTTCGCGACGGTCGAGGCCTATCCTGCGGCCTTCTTCATGCCGTCGGGCGTCTTGCTGCTCGGCAGCTTGCCGTGGTCCCACGAGACGAAGCGGCTGGGCCGGATCTTCATCAGCACGCGCTTGCCCGCCATTTTTCTCTTGACGTCCTCGGGGATGAGGTCGACGTCCGGGAGCGGGCTGCCGGTGCGGGCGTTGGCCTCCACCATCGTCCGGACCGTTTCGTCGAGGTCCGTCACGATCTCGGCTTCGCCCTCCATCATGAGGCCGCGCAGCTCGCTGTAGGCGTGCCCCGTCTCGATCAGGAGGGTGCAGCGAGGATCCTTCTGGGCGTTCTTCACCTTCTGGCTCGAGGCGTAGGTCGCGAACTTCAGGACGATCCCGTCGTCGCTCAGGTCGAGGGCGTAGAACATCGCGACCGCGTGGGGGTAGCCCTTGGGGCCGTTGGTGACCAGCGTGAGGGTGTGGCCTTCCTGGAGGTAGGCCCGGATCTCCTCGTCCGTCATTCTGATATCGTCTTTGCGGGGCATGGGCGTCTCGCTCGGCAGGCGCTCACCGGATGTTCGGGTCCGGCGAGGGCGCTTCGGGTCCATCGATGGCGTCCGGAGACGGTATCGAAATCGACGGCAGGTTGCGGGGGGCAGGCGCCCTCGGAGGTGGTGTTGGCGGTTCTCACCCGGATCGACGAAGAACGAGGCCTGGCGGTCCAGGAGATCCACGGGGACCTGTCGACCGAGGAGATCCTGGCGGCGCAGCGCGAGCTCTACGTGGATCGGGCCTTCGATCCGGCGAAGCCCTGCCTATGGGATGCCACGGAGGGAAACGTCGCTGCGGCGATGACCGGTCAGGAGATGCAGACCGCCGCGAGCCGGGGGAGCGCCCTCTGGGATAGGATGGCGGGCGGTCGGACGGCGATCCTCGTCGCGCGGGAGTCGGATTTCGGAATGGGGCGAATGTACGAACTGATGGCCAAGGACATGCCCCGTGAGCTCAAGGTCTTTCGCGATCGCGACGAGGCCCTCGCCTGGCTCTTCGGGAGCGCAGCCGAATGAGTCGCCGCGCGCTCGTCATCGGGGGCACCGGCCCCTCCGGCCCCCACGTCGTGAACGGTCTGGTCGACCGCGGCTTCGAGACGGCGATCCTCCACAGCGGCGCCCACGAGCGCCCGGAAATTCCCGACGTCGTCGAGCACATCCACACCGACGCCTACGATCCCGACAAGGTGCGCGGCGCACTCGGCGATCGGACTTTCGACGTCTGCATCGCGACCTATGGCCGCTTGCGCGCCAACGCCGAGATCACGGCCGGGCGCGTCGGTCAGTTCATCTCCGTCGGCGGCCTCCCCGGCTATCGCGGCTACATGAACGCGCCGCTCTTCGACCCGCCGGGCTTCCCGATCCCGACCCGCGAAGACGGAGCGCAGATCCGGGACCCGTCGGACGACGAGAAGGGCTTCCGGATCGCTCGCACGGAAGAGCGCGTATTCGACGCCCAGCCCGACGCCACCCACTTCCGGTATCCCTGGGTCTACGGGCCTCGGCAACCGGCCCCGCGCGAGTGGAGCATCGTCCGCCGGATCCTCGACGGCCGCGCCCCCATCATCGTCGCCGAAGACGGCCTCTCGCTCTCGAGCTTCGGCTTCACGGAGAACATGGCGCACGCGCTGCTGCTGGCGGTCGACCAGCCGGAGAAGGCCCGCGGCCAGATCTACAACGCCGCCGATCAGGAAGTGCTCTCGATCCGGCAGGTGATCGAGGTGATTGCGAAGTCGATGGGGCACACGTTCGACATCGTGTCGATGCCCTGGGAGATCGCCTGGCCCGCGCGGCCGCTGGTCGCCCAGCCGTGGACGACCCACCGGATCGTCTCGACCTCAAAGATGGAGAACGAGCTCGGCTATCGGGACAAGGTCCCGCCGAAGGAAGCGCTCGCGCGGACGGCGAAGTGGCTCGCGGAGAACCGTCCGGAGCCCGGCGGGATGGAAGAGACGGTCATGCAGGACCCCTTCGACTACGTCGCCGAGGATCGCCTGATCGAGCAATGGCGCGAGGTCATGTCAAAGATCGCGGAGCCCACCTGGGTCGGGGAGGCGCCGGGCTTCGGGCTCGCGTACAGCGGTCCGGGCGGGCGCGAGCGGACGAACAAGGACTTCGCGTAGGCCGCTCGCCTAGCGGATCGCCTCGGCGTCCCTGAGGCGCGCGATCGCGTCGTCGCCGAGACCGAGCTCCCGGAGGACCTCGTCGCTGTGCTCCCCGAGGCGCGGCGCATGGCGATCGATGGTGGCGGGCGTGGCCGAGAAGTTCCACGGCGGCGCGAGGTACTGGACCGGGCCGAAGCGTTCGTCTTCGAGGATCCGGACCGTCTCGCGGTGGCGCACGTGGGGGTCTTCGAGGAAGCCGTCGATGTCGTTGACCGGGCCGAAGGTGGCGCCTTCTTCGCGCGCACGGGCGACGAAGTCGGTGCTCTGCCACTTGCGGACCTCCTCCTTGAGGAGCCCCACGAGCTCGATGTAGTTGCCGAGGCGCGTACCCATCTCCTTGAAGCGAGCATCGTCCGCGAGGTCCTCGCGCCCGAGCACGCGACAGAGCGCGGCGAACTGGTGGTCCTGGATGATGAGGCCGACGACGTGGCCGTCCGCGGTCTCCCAGGCGGAGAAGAAGGCGGAGGACATCGCCGTCTCGAGCACCTCGGGCGGGAAGGCCCGCGGCGTCATCGGGTCCGGGAGGGCGAAGGCGGCATAGGCGTCGATCATCGCGACCTCGACGCGCTGTCCCCGACCCTCCGCGTCCCGCTCGCGGGCGAAGAGCGCCGCGAGAATGGCGCTGACCGCGGTCACGGCGCTCGTCTTGTCGGCGATCGGGCCGTTGACCGGCTGGGGCGGGCCGTCGCCGCCCTGGGCGGGCATGACCCCGACGAGCCCCTGCATCAGCTGGTCATAGGCGGGGAGGGCGGCGTAGGGGCCGTCGCTGCCGAAGCCGTTGATCGAGCAGAAGACGAGACCCGGGTGGCGCGCCGCGAGGGTCTCGTAGTCGAGGCCCAGTCGCGCCATCACGCTCGGCCGGAAATTCTCGACCAACACGTCGAAACGATCGATCACGTCGAGGATCAGGTCGCGCCCGGCCGCGCTCTTCAGGTCGACCACCAGACTCCGCTTGTTGCGGTTCATCTGGGTGTGCATCGCCGAGAAGAGTGGCTCCTTGAAGGGCGCCCCCGAGTAGCGCGTCTGGTCGCCCCCCGGCGATTCGAGCTTGATCACGTCGGCGCCGAGATCGCCCAGCTGCTGGGTGCACATCGGGCCGGACACGACGCTCGTCAGGTCGAGGACCCGGACGCCGGCGAGGGGACCGCTTCGTTCGCTCGCGCTCATCGGAGCTCCCGGCTCAAGGCGCCGTCGCGTCGGGGTGCACGCCGAGCACGAGCTTGCCCTGGACCTGGCTGGCCCCGAGGCGTTCGAGGGCGTCGGGGAGCTGATCGAAGGGCACCATCTCCTCGACCCGCACGGAGAGCCTGCCCTCGCGCCACCACGCGAGGAGCTTCTCCTGGACCTCTTCCTTGTAGTCGCGGCCGTAGTTCGACGGGATCACGCCGACGACGCTGTAGTTCTGGTAGACCATGTGCGCGGGATCGACGGGGCCCCATTGTCCGCTCGCGAAGCCGATCAGGCAGATCCGCCCCTCGTGCGCCACGCACTTGCTGGCGGCGGTGTACGCCGGGCCGCCGACCGGGTCGTAGACGCAGTTCGCGCCCAGTCCGCCGGTCAGGTCCATCACCGCCTGCGTGATGTCGTCCTGCTTGCGATCGATCACGTGATCCGCGCCGAGCTGCTTGCAATAGTCGACCTTGTCGGCGCCGGCGACCGTCCCGATCACCGTCGCACCGAGGGCCTTGCCGATCTGGACCGCGGCCGTCCCCGTCCCGCCGGCACCGCCGAGGACGAGGAGCGTCTCGCCCGCCTGCAGCTTCGCGCGGGTCTCGAGCCCGAGATAGGCCGTGTGCATCGGGATCAGGAAGGCCGCGCCCTCGGCGTCGGTCATCCCGTCGGGCACGGGCAGGCAGAAATCGTCGAGGGCGAGGGCCTGCTCGGCGTAGCTGCCATGTCCCGTGAAGAAGCTGGTGACGGCCATGACCCGGTCGCCGACGTTGCGGTTCTCCACGGCGTCCCCCCAGCCGATCACGCGCCCGACGACCTCCTGTCCCTGGGTGAACGGGATCTGGGGCGTCATCGCGTAGCTGCCCTGGCACATGAAGACGTCGGGCAGCCCCATCCCGGCGGCGAGGACTTCGACGAGCACGGTGTCCTCGCGCGGGGTCGGTTCGGGGAGGTCGGTCTTGAATTCGAGGGCGTCCTTCGGACTGCCCGGCTTCACGGTCTGCCATCCTCGCATTTCGGTCGGTCTCCTCGTGGCGGGTGGATTCAGGTCACGGGCTCGCGGCGGGTCAGGTGGCGATGGCGGATCGCCAGCTGCTCGCGGCGCGCGGCCTCGTCGAAGGTCGGCGTGTCCGCCGGTAGATGATCTCGTACGTCGGCGAATCTGCAGATCGTGACGGACGGGGCGGGACGATTCTTCGACCAGATGTACCGGTACTGGATCATGCCTTCGTAGGTGCCCATCGTGTCGATCCAGTTCTGGACGCCGGGGTCCTCGGCCGAGAACACGAAGCGCGCGCGGCCGTCCGGGTCGACCCGGGCCTGCGTATGGTTCAGTCCGGTCTGGTGGGTGGCCCAGTCCATGGTCCGGAACCACACGTCGCAGAGCTGGATCTGCCAGTAGCGTGCGTCGGGCGCCTCGAACTCGACGATCATGGCCTCGTCGGGATCGAGGGACCACCAGTCGTTGCCGTAGACGATGTCGTCGGCGCCGCCCACGAAGGGAGCCGCCTCCATCAGGCGGCCCTTCTCGTGGTCGTCGCGGAGCTGCGTCACCCACTCCTGCCAGAAGACCGTCGTCTGCTCGATCCAGAGCGCGGCTTCGTCGAGGTAGTTCGCCATGTGGTTCGGCTGGAGCGGAGGCGCCGGGATCCCCACTCCGCCGATCCGCTCGATCTCGAAACGCGCGGGGCGCTCGACCGCCCAGTCGGCGAAGTACTGACGCACGCACCAGTACTGGGTCTCCGGTGGCATCGACATGAAGTTCCCCGTCCAGTCGGCGGGCTTCTCGGCAGCGAGCAGGATCTCGAAGTCACCGTTCGCGTCGCATGCGCAGTCGGTCAGGAGCAGCGTGTCGAAGACCTGGTCGTCGCCGAGCTGCATGTAGCCGTCCTTGGTCTCGAGCAGCGCCTCGAACACGTTCTCGCGGTTGCCGCGGACGAGGTAGCTCGAGGCGGGCGAGACGCGGCACCAGAGGTACTGGTTGTCGACGTTCTCGGCGCCCCATTTCGCTTCGGAGTCGGGGCTGCGGATCATCTTCGGGTAGTCGGGGTCGGCGAGCTGGCTGGTCTGCGCGATGCCCGTGGTGACGAGACCGAGCAGGTAGCGCATGCCCTGGGCCCGGAGCTCCCCGGGCGTCGCGCTCTCCCGGATCGGGAAGGCGAGGAGGTGATCCGAGGCGCGCTCGATCGCCGCCAGCAGGTCACGCATCGCGGAGCCGTCGACGAGTCGCTGCGCCTGCTCCGCATCGCTCCGCTTCACGCTTCGAAGCGCGTCGCGGAGTGCCTTTCCGGAGGCTCCCGTTCCGCCAATCGCTGCATCTTCCGTCATGCCCGCCTCCCTCCGATCCGAATCAGGCCTCGCTCGCGACGCCGTAGGTTTCATAATACTCCGCGAAGCGCGCCCGTTCCTCGTCGAGGTCGAGGCCGGTGTCTGCGAAGTCGTAGCTGTGCCTGCCGTGTCGGCCCTTCGGCTTGTTGTCGATGTAGTCCTGCTGGGCCTGTCGCGACGACTCCGGGTATTCGATCTCGAAATGTTCGTAGACGCCGGCGAGCGCAGCGACCGGATCCTTCATCAGGTCCGCGTAGCGGAGGTCGAAGCACTGGCTCTCGGGCAGCCGGCCGGAGCGGCGGAGGGCCGTCATGCCGTCGAGGAGCGCTGCGCAGGTCTCGCCCGTGAACCAGCCCTTCATGGCTTCCGCGTCCACCTCGTCCGACCGCACGAAGGCCGTCGAGTAGAGGGTCGAGACGACGGAAGGGAGGACGCGGAGCGGGTCGCGGTGGGTGAACACGATGCGCGCGTCGGGGTAGACCGTGAGCAGCGCGTCGAGCTGGCCCATGTGGCTCGGCGACTTGAGGACCCAACGCTCGCCCGGGCACTTCCACTGGAGGTGCTGGAGCATCTGCTTGTGGAACTCGAAGCCCGGGACGCGGTCGCAGGTCGCGTACCACGCGGAGAAGGCGGGGACGACGTGGCGTCCCATCCACTCGTCGGAGACGAAGCTCGCGCCCATCACCTGGATGTCCTCGACGGGGATGTCGCCGCCGAGCTCGTGGACCTGGTCGTACTCCGGCACGATCTCGCACCAGAGGCGGATCTGGCGATCGGCCTGGGCGATCCGCGGGTCGGTCCGGTAGCTCGCCGTCTCGGGCGCGGGGAAGGGGTAGCGGATCTCCCAGTGGCGCGGGGCGCGGTGGCGCGGGTCGGCGGCGAGGAGTTCGTGGGTGATCGACGTTCCCGTGCGAGGAAGGCCGATGATGAAGACGGGACGTTCGATCGCCTCCCGGGTGACCTCGGGATGACGCTTGCGCTCCTCGGTCAGCTCGAGACGGATCGTCAGGGCGTTCAGCAGGTCGCCGCGGATCAGCAGGGCGCCGATCGCGTGCAGCGACCGCTCGTCGTTCAGGGACTCGACGAAGATCCGGAAGGGCTCCTCGAAGCGCGGGTCGCCGAAGTCGTCGAGGCCGGTCTTCTCGCGCGCCTCGGCCAGCAGGACCTCCGGGTCGAGGCGCACCCAGTCGGGATCGCAGTTCTCGTTCAGGGCCTGCACCCACGCCGGGCGCGGACCGGGTTGCCAGATCGACATTCGGGATCCTTCCGCCGTCTCAGGGCATGTACGAGCCGCCGCTCACGCTGACGAGCTGGCCGGTCAGATGCTTCGAGCGGTCGGAGGCGAAGAAGAGAGTGGCGTCGGCGATGTCCTCGGGGCGACCGATGCGTCGGATCGGCTGGCTCGACACATTGAAGTTCGCGTCACCGGACTCGGCGGCGCCGGCCATCTGCTCCGGCGTTCCGAAGAACTCGTAGCCGTACTTGCGCCAGAAGCTCCCCTCGCCGACGTGGTCCGCCTGATGGGGAACGATCCAGCCCGGCGCGACGCAGTTGATCCGCACGCCGAACGGCCCCCACTCGTAGGCGAGGCCCTTCGAGAAGGACATCACGAAGCCCTTGGTCCCACCGTAGAGGGCGACCTGGTTCGCGGCCTCGGGGACGAGGGCGGAGTTCGACGTGATGTTGATGATCGAGCCGGTGCCGCGGGCGACCATGCTCTTGCCTGCGGCGCGGGTGCAGTGGTGGACACCCCAGATGTTCAGGTTGACCTCCCACTCGGAATCCTCGATCGACTTGTCGAGGAAGGGCGTCGGATGGAACACGCCACCCGCGTTGTTCACCAACACGTCGATCGGTCCGAAGGCCGACTCGGCCTTCTCGACCATTTGCTCGACGGCGTCGAGCTTCGTGACGTCGGTGGGGACGACGAGGACGTCGCCCGGGAGATCCTTGGCCGCGTCGGCGACCTCCTGTCCCTTGGTTCCGTCACGGGTCGCGATCACGACATTGGCGCCTTCCTCGGCGAATCCGAGGACGAGGCCGCGTCCGATTCCGCCGCTGCCGCCGGTGATGATCGTGCTCTTGCCGGTGAGTCCGAGGTCCATCGTGCTCCTCCTGCGGATGGGGGACGGATCCTAGCCATACCGGTGAGGCCACGCAGACGTCCGGGATCGGGGGGCGCTTGCGAAGTCCGCGCTCGCGTGCTCCCCGGATTCGGTACTCGGACGGGTTTTCGCGAAGGCGAGTTTCGCTGTCATCGGCACGGCGGAGGAAGGAAGAGGCGTGCTCTTGTGGCGATGGGCCTAACAAGAGGACATGTCTGGTGCCGCCGACCTGCCGGATTTCACGCGGGATCAGGCCGTCCCGCGAACCTCGTCGATCGTCGGGCCCACCCGATCCGCGATCGGGTTCAGCAGCTCCAGGTCGAAGCCGAAGACCCGCGCGGCGTTCAGCCCGAGCATGTCGCGGATCTCCCGGTCGTCCTCCACCTGCGCGAAGGTCTCGTTCATCTTCTCGCGGGTATGGGGCCAGGTTCCTTCGAGGTGCGGGTAGTCCGAGCCCCACATCAGCTTGTCGACGCCCATTTCGTATCGGAGGCCGCAGTCCTTCTTCGAGAGCATCGAGGCGCCGAAGAAGACCTGCCGCTCGTAGTACTCGGTGGGCGACATCGTGAGACCCTTGCCGAAGTACTTGAAGAGCGGCGACTCGTAGTGCATGTCGAACTGCTCGAGCTTGTCGAGGATCCAGCGCGAGCCCTGCTCGGTCATGATCAGCTTGAGGTTCGGGTAACGCTCGAAGACGCCGGCCCAGACGAACGCCGTGAAGGCCCGGTTGGCATACCAGGAGACCTCGTTCACGAACATGGCCGTGGCCGCCGGACTGTCGCCGTAGTCCGGGCTCCAGCCCGAGTGGGTGTGGACCGGCATGTCGAGCTCGTCGCAGGTCGCCCAGAGCTTCTCGTAGCGCGGGTCGTGGTAGAACTGATTGTCCCCCGTGCCGGCGGGGAGCATCACGCCGCCCCAGAGCCCCATCTGCTTCGCGTCGATCGTGTCCTGGCAGGCGACGTCGATGTCGTCGACGGTGATCATCGCGACGCCGGCGTGGCGCCCGGGATGCTCGTTGCACAGGTCGGCGAGCCAGCGATTGTAGGCGCGCTGCCCTTCGAGATTCTCGGTCGGATCGACCTTCGTTCGGTACTGGAGCAGGCCTCCGCCGAAGGGCGCCTGCTGCGGAAAGATCACCTCGCCGGCGATTCCGTCGCTCTCGAGCTGCTCGATCCGCATTTTCGCGTCCCACTCGCCCTCGATGGCGCGCAGCACGGTCTGGTCGTTGTTGCGCGCGTCCTCGGCCTCCTGGTCGTAGAAGGTCCCGGTCCGCGCCTCCATCTCCGCTTCGTACGCGGCCTGCCATTCGTCGTAGCGGGCGCGGAGCTTCTCTGGGAGGTACTGGCGGTAGGTCGCGGGCTGCGCGCCGGCGTGGCAGTCGCTGCTGATGACCATGACGTTGCCGGAGGAGGGAAGCGGTTCCTGGAGGCGTTCTGACATGGCGGGCTCCTGTTCGTGTCGTGCGTCGTCGCGGGAGGCGAATGTAGCGCGCGTGGCGCCGCCGCCGGCGGGTACTCGAACCCTCGATCGTGTGAGCGTACGGAGAGGATTGCGGGCGAGTTGCGCGCGCCCGCCCAGCGCGACCGGCCGATACGGGTGGCATCGCCGGCGTCCCGGCGCCGGAGCCTCGCATGACGGAAAGGCCCTCGCCCTCGAGCGACACGGCAGAGCGGTCGATCCTGGCACGGGTCCTGAATCCGCATGGTCTCTCGACGCGCGGGATCGTCCTGCAGCTCGCGTTCTGCGTCGCCCTCGCGATCCTCGTCGTCGACCAGGTGGCGTCGTCGCTCTACTGGCCGGCCGAGGACGCGGACGAGATCCTCGTCGTCTCGAGCGAGCGATGCCCCTGGTCGCGGGCCGCGCGCCAACGGCTCGATGCGCACGGCGTCGACTATCGCGTGATCGATGCGCGAGAGGACTGGCTGGAGACCGGGCTCGCGGGGTGGGCGTACCAGTCGCTTTCGGTCCCCATCGTCGTGGTCGGCCCCGAGGTGATCCAGGGGTACGACGAACGACGCATCGATGCGGCGCTGGCCCGCCTCGGGCACGGGCTCCCCGACGAAACTGCGGTGCAGGTCTCGCGCTAGGGGATCTGCTGCCGGACGAAGAGCGCGACGCGCTCCATGGCGTGGGTCGCCTCCGGGAATGCGTCGCCGAGTCCGATGTAGCCGTGGACCATCTCCGCAGTCGTGTCGACGATCACCGACGCGCCCTCGCGGCTCGCGCGTTCGGCCAGGCGCGTCGAATCGTCGGAAGTCGTGTCGATTCCGCCGACGGACAGGTAGATCGGCGGAAGTCCGCCGAGCTTCGAGTGGAAGGGGGAGATGCCCGGGTCTTTGAGGTCGCCGTCCGGTCCGGCGTAGTCCTTGAAACGCGCCCGGATCCACTCCGCGCTCACGAACGGGTCGCGTCCGCGCGGGTTCATGGCGGCGTCTCCGGTCTGCTCGGCGTCGAGCCAGGGGGTGAGACCGACCATGCAGGCGGGCAGCGGGCCACCGGAGTCGCGCAGGGCGCACATCGCCGACAGGGCGAGGGCCCCGCCGCAGGAGTCTCCGATGAAGGCGATCCGCGACGGATCGACCCCCTGGGCGACGAGGGCCCGGAAGGCGGTCACCGTGTCGTTCATGGCGGCGGGGTAGGGCGCATCGTCCGCCCAGGTCCACTGGAAGCAGACGACCTTGCAGCCGATCTTCTCGGACATGAACTCGCCGTAGCTCAGGTAGT
Source organism: bacterium (assembly GCA_024742285.1). Lineage (NCBI taxonomy): Bacteria > bacterium. The sequence continues at coordinate 205,387 of JANSYR010000005.1, forward strand.
GGTCGATCACCGTCGACACGTAGGCGCCGCCGTGGACGTGCATCACGACGCGATCCGAGTCCGCGTTCTCCTCGGTGTAGATCCACTTGGCCTCGACGCCGTCGAGGTCGACCGGTTCCACGATCGTACCCGGGCTCGCGGCGTTCGGATGGATGGCGTGCATCTTCTCGCGAACGACGTCGATCGGGTCGTTGTGGTCGACGTTGCCGCCGGGGATTGCGGCCATCAGCGCGTCGTGTTCCTTGCTCGCCATCGGTGTTCTCCTTCTCGTTCGGTCGAAGCCGAGTATAAGCAGGTTTCGGGGCGCGCGATTGCGCTCCCAGGAGGGCCTCCCCGCGGCTGACTCCGAGGTCGGCCCGATCTCCCGCGCCGCCGCGGCACGGATCCGGGGCCTCGAGTAGCTTCGCTCCATGAGCACCGATTTCGCCGCCCTGCGCGGAGACGCGCGTCTCGCCGTCTACATCGACCTCAAGAGCCCCTACGCCTATCTGGCGATCGAGCCGACGCGCGACATGGCGCGCGCGCTCGGTGTGGACATCGACTGGCGTCCCTTCACCCTCGACATCCCGAGCTATCTCGGCTCGGCGAAGCTTTCGAAGGGGAGCAAGACGGTCGAGAAGAGCGAGCGGACGCCGACCCAGTGGTCCGGCGTGAAATACGCCTACATGGACGCACGTCGCTACGCGAACCTGACGGGTCGGACCGTACGCGGGACGACCAAGATCTGGGACTCGAGCCAGGCCGGCGTGATGTTCCTCTGGGCGAAGCACCACGGCGCCGACGCCCTCGATCGCGTGATCGACGTCGCCTATCCACCGTTCTGGAAGCGCGAGCTGGACATCGACGACGTCGCCGTGCTCGAGGACGTCCTCGCGCAGGCGGACGTCCCCGCCGAGGGTTTTCGCGACTTCCTGGCGGGCGAGGGGCGGACCGAACACGACGCGATCAACGAGGCCGCGTTCGCCGCGGGGGTCTATGGCGTGCCGACGTATCTCGTCGAAGGCGAAGCCTGGTTCGGCCGGGAGCATCTGCCGCGGGTCGCCTGGATCCTCGGTGGGCGGGAGGGGCGCGCGCCCGGAGTCGCCAACCTCCGCTTCGCCGACGGGTTGCCGGCATGAGCTACGACGATCAGCTCGACGAAGCGACGCTCACGGTCCTGTTGGACGCGCGTCAGCCCCTCGCGTATCTGGCGCTCGGTCCGACGATCGAGCTCGGGAGGCGTCGGGGCCTCGAGATCAACTGGCTGCCGTGCAGCGTCTCCCCGCTGAAACCGCCGCCGCCGGAGAGCGAGGGCGACGACCGGAGCGTCGCGCATCGTCGCAACCGCTCGCGGATGATCGCGCGGGAGATCGAGACCTATGGGGAGGCGCAGGGCCTCACACTCCGCGACTACTACCGGAACGGCGACTGGTCCGTGCTCGCACTCGCCTGGCTCTTCGTTCGCGAACACGCGCGTGCGTCGCTCGAGGCCTTCCTCGAGGCGGCCTTCGCGGCGTACTGGGCCGTCGAGCTGGACCCGATGGACGTGGCAGCGGTCGCGAAGCACGTCGCCGAGGCGGGCGTGAGCGCCGACGACTTCACGGCGTGGGCGGGGAGCGGCGGACCCGAGGCCGCCGAGGCCATCGCCGCGACGCTGCGTTCGCGCGGCATGTCCGGCGCGCCGGCGTATCTGGTGGCGGGCGAGTATTTCCAGGGGCGGCAGCACCTGCCGATGATCGAGTGGCTCCTGGACGGCCAGGAGGGGCCCGGGCCGATCTGAACCGAACGTGACCCGGGAGGAGAGGGCGTCGGAACGCTCGACGAGGAGCCGCCCGGACCGGGCCGCGTCCACGTGAACGCCGAGCACGAGGAACCGTGGTTCGCGATCGCCGACGAAGTTCCCCTGCACGCGGGGATGCCTGGCGAAGGCGACGACTAGCGGTCCACGTACTCGGGAAAGTGGGCCATCGCGCGCGTCAGATAGGCCTCGTAGGTCTCGTTCCCGATCGGCGCGTCCCAGCGCGGTTCCAGAAAGAAGGGGATCGAGAGCCGGGCCCCTTCCGTCGGGACCACGCGGTGGACCGTCGCCGGGTAGCGATCTCCGGACAGGATCTGGAGGGCGCGGCCGGTGTTCACGACGAACGCGCCCTCGAGGTAGGGCACGTCGATCCAGCGCCGCTCTCTCGTGCGGACCTGCAGGCCGCCCTGACGATCCTGGTGGAGCAGGGTCAGGACGTCGCTGTCGTAGTGCGCGTCGCAGAAGAGGGCGGGGGTCTCGGGGTCGCCGGAGTCGATCGCGGTCTCCGTCGGATAGCGGTTGAAGCGGAGCGTCGTCTGCGCCGTCGGGCGCGCGAGCGCGTCGTCGGCCCATCCGGGCGCCGCCTCGATCGCCGCGAGGGCTTCCCGGGCGATCCGGGTGCCGAGCGGCGTCATCGCCTCGAACCAGGCGTCGACGGCCTGCGCGAAGGACGGGTCGAGGCGCTCGGGAAGCACGTTGCGTTCGTAGTAGGGACGCGCGAGGAGCGAGGCGTCGTCCAGACGCGGGTCTCCCAGGTCGAGGCCCTCCTTGCCGTGGACGTCGCTCGGGAAGTAGCCGCGGTAGCGGTTCGTCGCCGACGGGTTCCAGCGCCTCGGAGCGCTCCCCCGCTTCGCGTCGTCCGGCAGCGCGAAGAAGGCGTGGGCGGCCTCCACGATGTCGCGCAGCAGGTCTGGATCGACGCCGTGGCCCACCACGACTACGAATCCGATCTCTTCGAACGCGCGCCGGAGGGACGCGCGGACGAGGGCGTCGTCCGCCTCGAGATCGACGATCGGGATCCCGCTCACTCGGCCCTGATCTTCGGCGTCTCGATCAGCTCGAGCATCGTGCCATCCGGGTCGCGAAAGAAGACCGCGTTGAGCCCGTCGATCATCGGCAGGTCCGGTCCCATCTCGAGCCAGCACGGCCCCGAGTGCTCGACCCCGAGGCGGTCGAGCTCTTCGCAGCACTCGGTGGCGTCGGCGACCTGGAAGGCCATGCGGAAGGGGCCCAGGTGGTTCGCTTCGACGAGGGGCCGGCCGATGGGTTTCGGATCGATCCACTCGAGCAGATCGAGAATGAAGGATTCGGGGTGCCCGCCGACGGCGAGGAAGTCCGCGCGGTAGCGACAATCTCCGTCGAACCCGAATCCCTCGCCGCTCGCCGCCGGCGGTTCGGCTCGCGGCGCGATCGGCTGCACGCCGAGGACCCGCTGGTACCACGCGCTCGAGACGTCGAGGTCGCTGCAGTTGATGTTGATGTGGGACATCCGCACGGGGCCGGGGGAGCGCCGCTCGACGAACTCGACGCAGGTGCCATCCGGGTCGTCGCAGCAGAAGAATCGGACGTCCTCGCCCTCGAGGACGGGGGTCGAGACGACGCCGCTCCGCGTGCGCACGCCGGCGGAGATCATCTTCGCGTACTGCCCGTCGAGATCCTCGACGGCGAGGCAGACGCGCATGAAGCCCAGGTGATTGGCCGCGGGAGGGGGCGTGCCGACCGGGCCCGGCGTCTGCCATTCGAGCAGGTCGACCGCCGGGCCGCCCTGGGCGCGGTCGTCGTGGAGGAGATACGCGTCCCAGACGACCTGGCCCGTCAGTCCGAACCCTTCTCCGGCCTGGGGTGCCGGCCGGGTATGGGATTGCGGCTCGAGTCCGACGAGGTCCCGGTAGAACCTCAAGGACTGCTCGAGGTTCGAGCAGTTCACGTTGACGTGGGTGACCGCCTGGAGGGAGAGGGCCATGGGGACTTCGCTCCTACTGCTTCCGACCGCGTTCCATGATGCCGGCGCGGCGTTCGCCGATCTTCGCCGAATCGATCTGCTTCGACGACTCGATGCCGACCTCGAGCTCGTACGCCATCGCGTCGTCGAAGTGCATCGAGTAGCCGGTGTCGATCATCGTCTTCACCTGCTCCATCACGCCGGGCACGCAGCTGCAGATGTCGCGGGCGAGGGCCTTGGCCTCCTCGAGCAGGCTCTCCGGTTCGCAGACCCGGTTCGCGAGTCCCCACGCGTAGGCACGCTCCGCCGAGAGCGCGTTGCCGGAGAGGCTGATCTCCTTGGCGCGGTTGATGCCGATGATCCGGGGCAGGCGCTGGGAGAGGCCCCAGCCCGGGACGATCCCGACCCGCGCGTGGGTGTCGAGGAAGTTCGCGCCCTTCGCGACGAAGATCATGTCGCAGGCCAGCGCCATCTCGAAGCCCGCCGTGGCAGCGGCCCCGTTGACTGCCGCGATCACCGGCCCCGAGAAGTTCTCGAAGCCCGCGCGCATCGCATCCTGACCCGCCACGGACAGCTCGTACCCGGTCTGTCCGTCGGTCCCTCCGCCGATCTCTTTCAGATCCATGCCGGCGCAGAAGGATCGGCCCGCGCCGGTCAGGACGATCGCGCGGATCTCGGGGTCCTGCTCGAGGGCAGCGAGGGTGTCGCCGATCGCGATCCGCAGCTCGGCGTTGAGCGCATTGCGCTGCTCCGGTCGATTGAGGGTCACGATCGCGATCGGCGATTCGCGTTCGACGAGCAGGACGGGTTCGGACATGGGGACCTCATAGATCGTGGGCGTTCACTTGAATGCCGCCGTCGACGCCGAGCACCTGGCCCGTGACGAAGGAGGAGCGCTCGGAGCAGAGATAGGCGACGGCGTCGGCGATCTCGTGCGGACGGCCGAAGCGGCGCATCGCGTGCACCGCCGCCGTCTGCTCGCGGATCCCGGGATTCGCATCGAGGTAGGTCGCCATCCCCGGCGTCTCGATCCCCCCCGGCGCGACCGAGTTCGCCCGGATCCCGCGCTGGGCGTACTCCCCTGCGATCGTCTTGGTGAGTGCGATCACGCCGCCCTTGCTCGCGGCGTAGGCGGCCTGGGTGACCTGGCCCTTGATGCCCGACATCGACGAGATGTTCACGATCGAGCCGCCCCCGCTCTCGAGCATCGCGGGGATCTCGTGCTTGCAGCAGAGCCAGACGCCCGTCAGGGTGACCGAGAGGCAGCGGTCCCAGCGCTTGCGGTCGAGCTCGTGGGTCGGATGGAAGCCCGCGCCGAGGGCGGCGTTGTTCGACGCACAGTGGAGGGCTCCGAAACGCTCGACGGTCTTCGCGACCATCGCCTGGACCGCGTCCTCGTCGGAGACGTCCGTATGGATCGCGAGGGCCTCGGCGCCGGCTTCGTCGAGGAGCGCGGCGGTCTCGCGCGCACGCTCTTCGTCCCAGTCGGCGACGGCGACCTTCGCGCCCTCGCGGGCGAGGACCTCACACGTGACGCGGCCGATCCCCGAGCCGCCGCCGGTCACGAGGGCGACCCTGCCTTCGAGCAGACCCATCAACGGCGGTCCTTCTTCGGCGGGGGCCAACCGGGCACGAGCGCGTGGTCCTTCGCGAAGCGCGGCGCGTGGAAGGTCTCGCCACTCCGCTCCGCCGCTTCCGGATTCGTGAGGAGCCAGACGAGCATCTGCGCGGGGACTTCGGGCGGGGCGCCCACCGAGATGTACTGCTGGTAGATCGGGTCGTCCTTCCCGTAGCGCGCGAGCTGGGCCTCGGTCGGGACGTACCCCGGGTCGATGTTGTAGGCACGGATCCCCTGGTCGTTGAACTCGACGTGGAGGAAGCCGGCCATCCGGTGGAACGCGCTCTTCGACGCGCCGTAGGCGAAGCCCCAACCGCCTTCGCTCACCTTGTTCGGCGGATCGTGCTGGCCGGCGTTGCTCGTCATGTTGACGATCGTGCCACTCCCGCGTTCGAGCATGTGAGCCAGGACCTTGCGCGTCAGATAGAGCTGGTTGAAGAAGTTGCCCTGGAAGACGAGCTCGAGCTTGTCCTCCGGCAGCTCCATCATCGGGTCCATCACACCGGCGCCCTGATAGATGCCGTTGTTGAAGAGCACGTCGATCTGGCCCCACTCGGCCAGGGTCTTCTCGAAGGCGGCGTCGATCGAGTCCCGGTCGAGCAGGTCGAGCCGCAGCGGCAGCGCTCGCTGGCCGCGCTCCTCGACGAGCTGCGCCGTCTCCTCGACGCTCCCGGGGAGCGCCGTCTGCTCTCCGGCCTCGGCGCTCGAGGCCGCGTAGTCGTGGGTCTGTCCCGCCTGCAGCGTGCGCGCGGTCACGACCACGTCGAATCCGGCTTCGGCGAGGGCGAGGCTGCCGGCCTTGCCGATGCCTCGGCTGGCACCGGTCACGAAGGCGATGGGCGACATGGGCGGGTTCTCCAGGTTCGAAGTGCGGGGGATGCATCTCTGCGGGCGCTCCAGTCTCGCGAATTCCTTCGCGGGCCGCAGCGGACCCGGGGCGGGCGGGTTGCCCACGTAGGGGAAGCTCGCGAGACTTCCGCGCCCCATCCGGTGCGGGCCCGTGCGCCCGTGGAGAGGCGAACCGACCTTGGCACGCGTCCGCTACGCCCGAAGCCCGCGCGAGTCGGAAGACGCCAGGAATGCGCGCCGCGAGAAGGACGAAGGCTTCGTTCGATTGCTCGTCGGCCGCTACGAGACCGACCCGGAGGCCCTCGCCGCGGTCGTGCCCCGCCCGCTCGAAGCCGCGCCGGAGAACGAGGTCGAGATCGTCGTCGCGACGGTGGGCGAGGGGGCGCTCCAGCGGGGCTCGGCGCTGATCGGGGTTCGGGTCGACTACGACGGAACGGCGGGGGTGATGCCGCTCTCGATGCCGTGCGACGACGCGGCGGCGGTCGCCGAGGCCCGGGAGCGCTTCGGCGAGCCGCGCAAGCAGGGGACGGTCGACCTGGTCGTGGACGGAGACGGGGTGAGCGCCTCCGTGACCCGACGCGACGTACTCTTCCTGCGGTTGGGCGGACGGCGGCGCGAGGACCTCGATCGGGGCGCGTGGGCGAGCACCAGCTTCTCCTTCAAGGCGTTTCCGGCCGTGGATCCGACCCGGGACTTCGATCACGACCCGCAGCTCGTGCGGAGCGATTGGCGGTTCGAGCCCACGACGGCCGTTCGACTCGACGGCGGGATCGAGCTCTGGGACTCCCCCTTCGATCCGATCGCGGATCTTCCGGTCCGTCGGCTGGTCGAGCTGCGGTTCGGGGAGGGGCGCTACGCCCGATCGGCCCGGGTCGTGCGGCCGGTGCCCGGGGACTGGCTGTGGCCGTTCCTGCATCAACGAGACGACGCGCCCGGATCCGAGGGTGTCGAGGTCTGACGGGAAGACGGAGGTGACGATGAGACTGGAAGATCGTGTGGTGCTGGTGACTGGTGCGGGCTCGGGGATCGGCCGCGAGATCGCGCGGACGCTCGCGGGAGAGGGCGCGCGCATCGCGGCGGTGGACCTTCGCCCGGAGACCGCCGAGGAGACGCTCGGCCTTCTCGCCGGGGACGGCCACTTCGCGTGCGCCGTCGACGTCGCGGATCCCGACTCGGTGCGAGAGATGGTGGGCCGTGTCGACGAGGCGCTCGGTCGGATCGACGTGCTCGTGAACAACGCGGGGGTGGATCACATTCCCGGGGACGGACGCGAGAAGCTTCTCGAGACCGGGCAGCAGACGATCCACATGAGCGACGAGGGCTTCACGAAGCTCATGGCGATCAACGTGAACGGCGTCTTCTTCTGTCTGCGCGAATCGATCAAGATCATGCAGCGCGAGGAACGCGGGGGCTCGATCATCAACATGTCGAGCATCGCGGGTCTCTCGCCGAACGGAAACGTGAGCTACGCCGCGTCGAAGGCCGCGGTCCTGGGCATCACCCGCTCGACGGCGCGCGAGCTCGGTCGGTTCGGGATCCGCGTGAACGCGATCTGTCCGGGGGTGATCGAGACGCCCATGACGGCGGGGGTGGCGGAGCCGATGCTCAAACCGCTGATCCGGGCGACACCCCTGGGACGGACCGGGCAACCGAGCGACATCGCGAATACCGCGCTCTTCCTGGCGAGCGACGAGAGCAGCTTCATCACCGGTCAGTGGATCTCGCCCAACGGCGGGCTCGTGATGCAGTAGGCCGTCCCGAGCCAGAGCCGCGGCGCCGCGTCAGGAGGCGCCGTCTGTCCCGCCCGGGATCCATCTCCCGTCGCGCAGGAAGGAGGCCGGGGGGCGTCCGACGCGAGCGACATAGGTCGCGAGGGACCGGAAGAACGCCGCCTGCGCATCGACGAGCTCCTGGGAGGCCGTCGCCGCCTGGATCTCGCGAATGTTCACGTCGATCAGGTTCGACAGGCCGAGCGCGAAGCGTCGGCTCTCCGCGTCGCGAAGCTGCTGCGCGAGCCGGACGTTCTCGCGTGCCTGCTCGGTCTGGTCGAGGGCGGCACGGAGCCCGGCGAGAGCACGGTAGACCTCGGCGAGGATGCGATCGCGAGCGAGGCGCGCCTCGGCCTCGAGTCGGGACACGCGGGCCTGCGCGGCGGTCGCGCGACCGCGCGCGTCTCGCATCTGCAGCGGGAGCGAGAGGCGGAGCTTCGCCATGATCTCGGTGCTGTCGCGAGAGTCCTGGGAGAGCGAGCCGATCTCGTCGATCCCGGCGCGGTTGCGTCCCATGTCCTGGGAGCCCTTGACCTCGAAATCGAGCTCGGGGAGGAGCTCGTTCCGGGCGAGCCCGAGCTCGGCCATCAGCTTCTCGCGCGCGAGGTCGAGCTGTCGGAGGCGTGGGTGGTCGGCGCCGGCGTGTTCGAGGTCGCTCCGGATGCGCGCGTCCGGCGGAAGGAGCTCCGCGGGGAAGAGGGGCGGCAGCGCGCTCCGGCCCGGCACGCTCGGGGAACCGAAGTCGTCGCGGCGGTAGAGCGAGAGCGTGATCGAGGCCTGTTCGAAGTCCTGGACCGCGCGGCGTAGACGCGCTCTTCGTTCGACGATCAGACGTCCGTTGTCGACGAGATCGATCTCCGGCTCCGCCCCCGCGCGCACGCGCCGCTCGATCTGGGATTGGCGCTCCTCGGCGACGGAGAGCAGCCTCTCCGCGATCCCGAGCCGGCGTCCGGCGGCGACCCAGTTCCAATACGCGAGCGAAGCGTCCCGGACCACGGAGATCCAACGCAGCTGCGCTTCCGGGGAGAGCGATCGGAGGTCGATCTCGGCCTTCGCGATCCGGGTCCGCTCCTTGTCGGTCCAACCTCCGCGAAGCAGCGGGATCTCGACGCCGACGCTGAACTCGCCGTCGTCGTCGGTGAGGGCACCCGCGTCGTACGACGCCGCATCCCCGTCTCCGATCCGATAGCCGCCCGAGAACGTCGTTCCCCAGAGTCGCGTGGGCGCTTCGAGATCGACGCCGAGCGTATCCCGCTCGTAGAAACCCTCCGGTCGGAGCTCGCCTTCCACGCCCAGTCGCACGTCGAATGCACCTCGCGAGGACTGGAGCTGCGCGGCGCGCAGGTCGAGCTCGGCCTGCAGGGCCTGTAGGGACGGAAAGTGGAGCGAGGCCGACTCGAGCACGGCCTCCAACAGAAGCGAGTCCTCTGCGGGCGGTGCGGCAGAGGTGACGACCATGCCGTCCGACCCGGTCGGTGATTCGGCGGCGAACGGCAAGGGTGACGTCGCGCCTTCCTCGGCGTGTGACAACCCCGTCGCGACGACCATCAGGGCCGCCGCCGACAGGAAGCCTCGGGCCGCGAGGGGCCGAGGGCGAATGCGGATCGTCATTTCGGGGCGCTCGTCCTTTCCGCTTGGGCGGCGGATCGCCCGGTGCCCACGGCCGGCTGGAAGGCCACCGTCGGCGGGAAGCCGTTCGCCTGTCGCCAGAGCTCGTATCCGATGCTCACCTGGTCGAGGAGCACGAAGCCCTTGGCGCGAACGCCCTGTCGGAGGAACTCCGCGGCGGGCCACGGCTGGTCGTTCTCGTCCGGGACGACCAGCAGGCGGAACCTTCCTGCCCCGTCGTCGCTCGGGTCGATCAGGGCGACCTTGCCGCCGAACGTCCCGACCGCGACGGAGGGCCACCCGGCGAACTGTACGGCAGGCCATCCCTCGAACTGCAGACGGACCGGTCGCCCCTCGTCGATCAGCGGGACGTGATTGCCGTCGACCCAGAGTTCGACCGCACGGCTCTCGGTATCCGGGATCAGCAGGACGAGCGGATCTCCCGACTTCACGAGCTCGGCTCCGGAGGCTGCGAAGACGCGGAAGACCGTGCCGGCGCGAGGGGCCGTGATCAGCTGCATGCTCTGCTGCGCGATCCGGGTCTCGAGGCTCGCGACCCGCTCGCGTAGCGCGTCGCTCGCGACGAGCGCGGATTCGCGTTCGGCCCGGGTCGACTCGATCTCCGCCGTCGCGCGCGTGTCGATCCGACCGAGGTCGGCGCGTTTCGCGCGTTCGTCGTTCCGGGCCGCTTCGAGGCTCTCCCCGGCCTGGCGAAGCATGGCCTCGGCCTCCTCGGACTCCCGCCGTGCGACTTCGAAGTCGAACTTGGAGACGAGACCGTCGGTGACGAGCTCGCTCTGTCGTTCGTAGTTCAGCCTGGCCTGCTCGGCCTTCGCGCGGGCGCCCGTCAACGCGGCCTCCGCTCGGCGAACCTGGGCCGTCGCGATCGAGACCTCGCTCTCCGCGGCCTCGATCGAGAGCTCGCGGGCGCGCTGAAGCGCTTCGATCTGCTTGCCGTAGACGCTGACGCGCTCTTCGGCAGAGGCGAGCTGGCCCGCGAGGGCACTCTGCTGGGTGGCGAGCCGCTCCATGATCGAGGGGTCGTTGTCGACGATCTCCATCAAACGGTCGCCCGCTTCGACGCGGGAGCCTTCGACGACCCAGGTCTTCCGGACGCGTCCGTCGACCGGTGCCGCGACCGTCTGGATCCGGTCGTTCGGCGCGAACGCAGCGACGCGTCCCGTCCCGGGGATGTTCTGCTGCCACGGGAGGATGATCAGCGCCAGGAAGATCGCGCCGAAGAGGCCGCCGAGGAAACGCGACAGGATGCGCAGGGCCGAGGGGCCGCGCACCAGCTCGATCGCGCTGAACGAGGGCTCGGAGGAATGATCGGGTCGGAATCCCGTGGCGTCGGTCTCCGCCATCAGCCTGCCTCCGTCGCGGGCAGCGCCGCGTTCTGTTCGGCGACCCGGATCCGCAGGCGCCGGTCGCCGAGGTCGACCGTGCGGTCGACACGTTCGAGGACGTCCTCCCGGCGCGAGACGACGATGACCGTGAATGGGCGCTCTTCCGAGAAGATCGCATCGAGGACGCGTTCTCGCTCGATGCCTTCGAGGTGCACGAGCTCTCCGTCGATCGCGAGCAGGCGCGGTCGGCCTGCGAGGGCACGCGCGATCATCAGACGGGCGATCTGGCTACGCGTGAGCGGCAGACCGTCCGTCGCGACGCGCGTGTCGAGGCCGTCGGGAAGCGCGCGGATCTCGTCGAGCAGGCCGACCGCGTCGAGCGCTCGGGTGACGTCCGCCTGCGTCGCCGACGACTCGAGGATGCGCACGTTGTCGAGGATCGTGCCCGCGAAGATCTCGGGGTCTCGGATGCAGACGATCTCTTCCCGGAGGCTCTCGAGTCGGAGCTCTCGGAGGTCCTCTCCATCGATCTCGATCTGACCGGTCGACGGCTCGCGGAGACCGCAGATGAGGTCGATGAGGATGCTCTTCCCGCTGGCCGGCGGACCGGTGAGCGCAATGCGTTCGCCCGGCCCGAGGTTCAGGCTGACGCCGCCGAGCACCGGCGTCCCGTCGAAGGCGTGGTCGACGCCGAAAGTCTGGAGGCGGGCCCCGCCGGATCGCGTTGGAAGCGTGCGGCCCCGCTCGCGCTCGGTCTTCAGGTCGAAGAGCGTGCCGACCTTGTCGACCGCCGCGAGCAGGTCGTAGAAGACCTCGAGCTGCTTGCCGAGTCGCGCGAAGGCGGCGACGACGGCGGCCACGATGATCTCGGAAGCGACCAGCTGGCCGAGGGTGAGCTCGCCGGACACGACCAGGAAGCCGCCGAGGGCGAGCACCAGGGTGTTCACCAGCACCTGCAGTCCGAGCGAACCGATGAGCTGGCGGAGGACGATCCGAAAGTGACGCGAGCGTCGTTCGACCCAGCTCGCCGCGAGCGCGTCGGAGCGGGCGGAGACGAAGGCGCGTCCGGAGTGGCTCCGAAAGGCCGCCGGATGGCGAACCAGCTCCTCGAACCAATCGGCGAGGGCGTACTTCGCGTAGGACTCGCGGATCGCAGTGTCGGTCCCACCGCGCCCGAGTCCGACGAGCACGAAGTACATCGCGCCCACCAGCAGCACGCTCAGCCCGAGCATGAGCGGGTGGTAGAAGGAGAGGATCAGGAGGCCGGTCACCGTCTGGAGGAGGACCGCGGACCCATCCAGCAGGAGCGAGGCGCTCGCCTTCTGGAGCGTGATCAGATCGAAGAAACGGTTCACCTGCTCCGGGCCGTGCCGGACGCCGAACGCGTCGATCGAGACCCGCGGCAGATGGCTCGAGAGATGGACGCATGCGCGGACGAAGATCCGCCGCTTCAGGAACTCCGCGACGTACGCCTGGAACGCCGACAGGGAGGCGCCGAAGGCGAGACCGACCAGGAGGAGGAAGGCCAGGACGACGACGGGCTGGACGAGGCCGCCGAACGCCACCGTATTGACGAGCTGCTGGACGGCGATCGGGACCGCGAGGGAGACGAGGCCGATGAAGACCGCGTAGAGCACGATCGAGAGGACGTCCTCCCGCTCGGGCCCCAGGATCTCGAGCAGCCGTTCGAACGCGCTCGGGTCTTCTTCGTCTCGTGAGCTCGCGGTCGGGAAGCCCGCACCCACGCGAAGCCAACGCTCGAGGTTCGCGTCCGCATCGTTTCCGAGGCGACTCGCCAACCCCTCCGCATCGATGCGCGTCGGAGGTACCGGCGGCACCACGAGATGCACGCGCCCGCGCGTACCGCGGGTGATGATGATCCAGCCCGTCTGGGGGGTCCAACGAACCAGCGGGGCGTCCCGTCGGACGACGGAGCAGACCTCGCGGGCGTTCAGCTCGACCGGTTCCGCCACCATGCCCGCCGAGCGGCAGACCCTGGACAGCGCCTCGTCCCAGGTCGAGAAGGGGCCGTCGGCCTCGACCGCATCGGGGTCGAGCTCGTGCTTCCGGCAGCGCGTCTGTTCTCGGAGCAGCGCGATCAGCGACAGCGGGACTTCCGGCCCGTTCGCAGAATGCGACGAACCGTCCGATTCGATCGGCGACGACATGGTGCCTGAACTCCCTCTGACGCTCAGAGCGCCAACTTAGCATTCGGCGGCACGGTCAAGACCGAGCACCGGACCTGGCGGACGACGGTCTCCGCCGTCGCGCCGAGCAGGTCCCCCGCGCGATCCGGTCGACTGAGCGTGCCCATGACGATGAGGTCCGTCGCGGACTGCCTGGCGATCATCGGCAGCACTTCGGTCGGGCTCCCCTCGAGCAGGTGGAGACGGTCGGCACCGATGGGCTCGCGGCGAGTACCGAGCAGTGCGTCGAGCTCCGCCGAGGTGGCCTCGAACGCGTCATTGCGCAGCCGCTTGCGGGCCTCGGCGGCGAGGTGGGCACCGGCGCGCTCGAAGTCCGGCGTCGACCAGGCGGTCGCGACGTCGATGGACGAGCACGTCCAGTCCGCGATTTCGTCGGACCAGTGCAGGACGCGCTCGGCGAGACGGCGGCGATGGGGCTCGTCGGTCGGGTCGACCGCCGCGAGGATCCGCTCGGGGAGCTCGGCGGATTCGCCGACCACCCAGACCGGGCAGGGGCAACGGCGGAAGAGATGGAGCGCGGTCGAACCGAAGAACACGCTCCCGGACCGCGAGAGGCCGCCGGCGGGCTTCACGACGAGGTCGATGCCCCGTTCCTTGACGCGCGACGTGACCGACTCCCACGGAACGCCCCACTCGACCTCGACGTCGACCGTCCGCGACGTCGAGCGCAGCGGCCCGATCGCCGACTCGAGGCTCTCGGCTTCCGCCCGGAGAAGGACGTCCCGCAGCGAGTCTCCGTCGTGGGTCTTCGCGTCCAGGGCCGCCGTGTTCTGGCCTTCCTCGAGGACGCGCAGAACGTCGACGTCCGCGCCGAACCGCTCGGCGATCGCCGTGCCCAGGGTGAGGGCGCGGCCCGAGCGATCTTCAGGGGGAGAGAGGATGAGCATTCTCTTCATCGCGAGACCTCCGTGGTGGACGCGAGGGCGTCGTGGGAACGACCCGGCGACGGGACTTCCTCGTCCCGATCGTCGTCGGCGCGAACTACCCGTTGTCGGGTCCCGGACGCGACCTGGGAGAGAAAACCAGGACCATAACGGTCCGAAATGGCAACGGCCGTGAACTGCGTGCGGATTGCGTGGGCGGTGCCGAGCCATCGGAAATCGCCCCGGGCGCAGAGCGAGTGGGACAGGACAGCCGGTGCCGCGAAGACCCCACGGCCCTCCAGAGCGAGGCTGCGCCGCACTTCGAGCGAGTCGGCGATGGCGACGACCCGCCTTCGCACGCCCTGGGTCTTCAGCCAGGCGTCGATGGCGGCGTCGTCCGACGTCCCGAGGAAGGGAGTGCCGTCCAGACACTTCGGGAAGTCCGCCGACAGCTCGGCGGCGTGTTGGGCATGGGCGAAGAAGCCCAGGCCGCAGTCGCCGAGGGACTCCGCCGCCATGGGGCCGTCCTCTCCGATCGGGGTCGCACGCGTCGTCAGCACGACGTCCACCTCGCCGCTCGCGAGGGATCGTTCCGCGTCCGCCGGATCGATCTCCGAGAGGACCACCCGGGCAGCGGGCTCGCGCGCGACCATCGCCTCGACCCAGTGCGCGGCGAGGCTCGCGGGCACCTGCGCGTCGACGCCGACGGCGGGTCCCCTCGCCGCGTGCTGCTCGACCGCGTCGAGCAGCTCGCAGCCGGTCGCGAAGATCCGCTCGGCGTAGTCGATCGCGATCTCGCCCACCTCGGTCGGGGTGAGCCCGCCGCGCACCCGATCGAAGAGGGGCATGCCGAGGGTCTTCTCGAACTCGCGAATCTGTGCGCTCAGGGTCGGCGGCGCGAGCGCCAGCGCTTCGGCCGCTCGCGTGAGACCTCCGGCCCGGGCGACGGCGTGGACCGCGGCCAGGTGTCGATAGTTGAGGCGACGACCCGCATCCGCGGGGATCTGGCTCGGCTCCGGGCTCATCGGCGTGAGGGTCGCAGTGCTCATACGGTCCCCTCCTCGCAGGCGGACCAGCTCGGTCGGCCGGGCTCGCGTCGCAGGAAGGTGTCGTTCTCCAGGTCCCAGGCGATGAGGTGGATCCACTCGTTGTCGACCAGGTTGCGCAGACCCTCGTCGCCCTCGATGCAGGCGTCGATCTTCGCCGGGTCCGCGGCGACGATTCCGGTCAGTCGCAGCGGCTCGTGGACGAAGTCCTCGCCGTCGTGCACCGATTGCAGAGGGAGGCCGACCCGCAGATCGCCGCCGTTGCCCTCGAGTACGCCGAGGTGCGAGACCACGTTGTGGAGGGTCTTGTCGCCGGCGCCGAAGCGCTCGGGGGCGACCGTCGAGCCGTAGTACTGGAGGTTGATCCAGCTCGCGACCACCATCGGCGCGGTCAGGATCGTGTTCAGCACCCGGGCATCGCCGTCGAGGCCCGCATCGTAGTCGTGGAGGAAGGTCCGCCCCTCGAGGTCGAGCGCTCGGGTTCGCGTCCGCGGCGCCGCGATGAAGGCCGCGTTCCGTGCCAGCGCCCACTCCGGTCGGGTCTCCGACCAGTCCCGGGCCCGCCGCCGGATCTCGGCGTCAGTGGAGCGCCAGCCGCTCTCGCCGCCCATCCCCCGCAGCCGTTCCTGGCGCGTGGCCGAACCGGCCTCGTCGAGCCAGTCCCCGATCCGCGCGAGGGTCTCCTCGGAGAGGTCGGCACTCGGTTCGAGCAGCTCGATCCGGTCGCTGGTGGTCTCGTGCAGCGCTGCGACGAAGACCGTGTCGCTCGGGATCGCGATGCCCCGCGCGAGCAGCTGCTCCCGCACCTGCGGGTCGTTCAGGACCTGGACCGCGACGCGCGCGTTCAGATCCCCCGCGTGTCCGCCGCAGGCGCCGCAGTCGAGGGCCGAGGCGAAGGGATTGTTCGGCGACTGGCCGCCGTGGCCACAGAGCACGACCACCGGCGCGAATCGGTCGACGAGTCCCATGCCGCGCAGGATGCCTTCCGCGAGGTCCGTGTTCTTGGGCGCGCTGTGGGTCGCCGGGTCGATTAGCTCGAGGTTCTCGACCGTTCGCTCGGTCACCGGCAGGAGCAGTCCGTCCGGGCGGGTCTGCGACCAGCCCATCGAATCGCCGAGCAGACGCAGGCCGAAGAACCACCCGACGGTCTCGACGAAGGGGAAGGACCCGACGGTCTGCTTGCGCAGGGCGTTGAACCAACCGCGGCGAGCGCCCCGATCGACCGACGCCGCGCGTTCCTCGCCGGAGAGTCGCTCCTCGGCGCGGACCGCCGGCGCGATCAGGGCCGGGCAGCGCGAGGTCGGACCGAATCCCTCCGGTGCGGCGTACTCGACCGCGACCCCGAAGAAGCCGGCGAATCCGATCGTCTCGATCGCGCCCGACTGCCGTTCCAGGTGGCGCCGCAGCACCTCGGAGCGTACGTCGATGCAGCAGGCGATCTGGACCTCCGGCCGGGAGATGCGATCGACCGAGCCGCCCTGCGAGAGCTTGGCGAAGAGTCGTCGCTGGTAGCCGTTCTCGAGCGCGCGTTGGAGCACGAGGGGGCGGTGCAGTCGGAGCGCCGTCGGCAGCTCGTCCAGGGTCCGCACCACGGTCGAAGCATCGAGCTCGATGGCGTTTGCCTCGGCGATCGCGCCGTCGAAGGCGGCCCGGATCGCGAGGAGCGCCATCAGGGCATCGTCGTCCCCGCCGCGCAGCCGGGCCTCCCGCCGTCGGTACTGAGCGTGCCCCGCCCAGCCCAGGATCGAGCCGAGCAGTCGGGTGAGGTAGTCGGTCCGCGCGTCCGCCGGGACGCCGAGTCGATCCATCACGGTCTCGATCACCGCGAGGGGCTCGCTCGGCAGGCCGTCGACGTACGCGCGGAGTCCGGGGAGGCCCCGGAGCTCCGGCGAGCGATCCAGTCGTGCGTGCGCCTGCCAGGCCTCGAAGACCGGCACGTCGCGCATCGGCTGCTTCCAGGTCGCCTGGCCGGCATCGAACCGGCCGGCGCACCAGCGCGAGATCTCGTCCACGACGATCGACTCGAGGCTCGGTCCGCCCTTCGCCTCGACCACGTCGAGAGCGGTCGGGAAGGTGGGGGGCTCGACCGGACCGTCTCCGGAGAGTCGGGAGGCGGCCTGGAGGTCGGCGTGATCGAAGCGACCCTCGCGATACGCACGTTGGTAGTAGTCGTCGTCCATGAAGGCCGGCGCATCGAAGACGCGTTCGGCGAAACCGAGGGCCTCCTCGAAGGGTCGATCGGTCAGGCCCAGGTACGGATTCACGGCGACGAAGTGGCGGAGCGGCCAGAGCGGCGGAACCGCCTCGCAGGCCGCTTCGGCGTGCTCGACCGTCGACGGCATCCGCGCGTCTCCGGTGCCACCGACGATGGACTCGGGGTCGTTCAGGTACGGTTCGGCAAAGGATTCCATGGGTCATTCTCCTCCGTGAAGGGTGGCGAGGCGCTGGGTTCGTCGGCGCTCGAAGAGCGCCTGGGTCAGGGCGCCCAGGTAGAAGCCGTTGCGGACGTGCACGTAGAGCCGGCGCAGCAGCGGGTGGTCGGCGTAGCGGGGCAGAGCGGCCTGGAGGACGAAGCCCGCCACGAAGAAGGCGGCGACGCCCCAGGCGGTCGCGGTCGCGATCGGCGACTGCGCGAGAGACTCGGTCGGAGCGCCGATGCGCGCGTCGAGGAAGTCCACGCCGGCGAAGTAGAGTCCCGCGACCACCGCACCGAGCAGAGCGCCTTCCGCGATCCGGCGAATCCGCGACCCGCCGACGTTCTGGGCGGAGGCGAGCATCTGGCCGATGCCGATCGCGAGCACCGAGACCAGCACCGGAGCACCGGCCTTGGCCGCGAGCTCGATGCCGAGGATCCAGCCCGTCGCGAAGACCAGGGCCACGCCGCCGAACACCGAGGCGAGCACCGTGGCGAGTCCGGCGGGAGCGACCGGGCGACCTTCGGCGTCGACCGGCGAAGGCTTCGGGCCGGCGTGGGAGCCGGAGGAGAGGAAGGCGTAGGCCTTGTAGAAGGAGTGGCCGACCAGGTGGAGCGCGGCGGCGCCGAACGCCCCGAGTCCGCACTGCATGAGCATGAAGCCCATCTGGGCGAGCGTCGAGTAGGCCAGCTTCCGCTTGATGTCGGTCTGGGCCAGCATCACGACCGCCGCGACCGACGCGCTGAGCGCGCCCACGAAGGCGAGCCCGGCGAGGACCACGGGCGCCTCCATCATCAGCGGACTCATGCGGATGAGCAGCACGCCGCCGGCGTTGACCACGCCCGCGTGGAGGAGCGCCGACACCGGGGTGGGCGTCTCCATGGAGTCCGGCAGCCAGGTGTGGAAGGGGAGCTGCGCGGACATCGCCATCGCGGCGAGGGCCAGCAGGATCGCCATCGGAATCGCGAATCCCGGGTTCGTCGCCGCCGCGGCGAAGACGGTTTCGAAGCTGGCAGAGCCGGTGACGAGGAGGGCGTAGATCGCGGCCAGCGCGAGGCTCGAGTCTCCGACGATCGCCGCGCGGCGCTGGGCGCGCGCGGCCTCGCGGGCGCCCGGCCGGTCGGCGCGGAGGAGGAGCAGGCGCCGGAGCAGGGCGCCGGTCGCGGCCCAGCCGACGACCAGCAGGATCAGGTTCTCGGACACGAGCATGGTCAAGACCGCGCTCACGAGTGCGCTCGCGAGGGCACAGAACGTCGGCAGGGTCGGGTCGCCGTCGAGGTAGCGGCGTCCGAAGCGCAGGACCGCGAGGGCGATCAGGGAGACCATGATCGCGAGCAGGCTGCTCATGAAGCCGAGCTCAGCCAGCGGCGCGACGGCCGGCAGCGAGGGCATGACCTGGGCTCCGATCAGCCCGACCAGCGGCACGATCACCGCGATCTGCGCCCAGCGTGCGCAGGCGCCAGGCGTGCAGCGCGCCAGGAGCGGAATCAGCGCGCCCGCGAGCAGGGGCGGGATGGGCAATAGGGCGTAGGCAAGTAGCGCGCGGTCCATTTCTTCGGGGCTCCTCGTGTCTCGCCACGATCCGCTCTGGGCGTCGCGGCAGGCGTTGCGAGATCAACTACACGAAATCTGTGACGCAAAGAATCTCCCTCAGTATCGGTGACGACGCAAGTGCCGTGTAGTTAAAAACGCAAAAAAATATTCGCGATTTAGTTGACGTGAAATAAATGTCGTATAAATTGCGGCCGAATCGAAGAGCAAGGAGGCCGCCATGATTCGACTCGAACGGACCGGTACGCGATCGGAAGCGGGCCCTCGTGGGCCCCAGCGAGGCGATTGGCCTCTTCTGCGCCTCGTGACCCCGGCCCCGGAGGCGTCCCTGGAGGCTCCGCCGGGAGCGGAAGAGGAGGGCGGCAGGCCGACGCCGCGCGTGTCTTCCGCCGGCTACGAAGATCCCCACGCCTTCGTCAGGACGTGGGACGACCCCCGAAACATCTATCTGGCCTGAACCAGGGAGGCTCGACCATGTCCATTGCACCCGTTCTATCGATCGTTCGTCACCGGGTCTTCGATTCCATCGAGGAACAGGCCCCCCGTCTCGCGGACGCGCCTCGGCGCCGCATCGTCGTCTGCTGCGAAGAGCAGAGCGGCCAGGGCTGGGCGCGTCGGCTCGCAGGCGCGATCTTCCTCGCCGGCAAGGGCACCGAGGTCGGCGACGCCGATCTCCAGGATGCCGTTCGGTACGCGATCGAGGCCCACGCGATCGAAGAGGTGGTCCTCACCGCGCACACCGAGTGCACCCATCGGGAGCGCGAAGCGCGCCCCGGTCGCATCGCCGCGGGAAGCCCCGGCATCCTCTGGCTTCACGATCGCATGTCGGAGCACGGAGAGGATCTCGACCGCGCGAAGGACGAGATCCGCCAGGGGATCGGTCAGCTTCGCTGGCTGCTCGGGAACCAGGTCCAGCTGACGGGCGCGGTCGAGCTGGGATCCTCGGGGCAGCTTCTCGGCTACCTCGAGGAGGAGGACGACTTCAAGCGGATCGCCTAGCGCGCCTTGTTCTCGACCATGTTGATCAGGTCGCCGATCTTGCAATGCGCCTCGATCGGATGGCGGAGCGCCACGTTCGTCTTGAACCGGTAGCGGTTTCGGAGCCCGACGCGGTCCCGTGTCACGAAGCCGCCTTCCTCGAGCTCGCTCAGGATTCGCTGGACCGATCGCTCGGTGATCCCGACGCGCTGCGCCACCTCGCGGAGCGTGATCTCGGGATCCTCGTGCAGGCAGAGCAGGACGTGGGTGTGGTTCGTGAGGAACGTCCAGGTCGGTTCCTTGGCCTGCTCGCTCCCGCGGGCGCTCTTCTTGCCGGCGCCCGACCGTGCCTTGTCCTTCGTGGTGCTGCGAGCGGCCATGTCACTCGTTTCCTCGACTCGTGGGTTCGGGCCGGATTCGGCCGGATCGGGGGGAATCCGAGGCAGACAAAGTACCACGACCGTGGACTTCGCGAAGCAGGATTCCTGAAGCAAAGAGCGCGAAACGTCGTCGCGACGTGCTTTCTGCCCGTTCCTGAGGGCTGGTTGCCACACTCGCCCGGGCTCGCGAGACTTCGCCCACCCGAAACGAGGGAGGCCGCCCGTGCAGAAGCTCTTCTATCTCCTCTTCGACGACGCCGACGCGGATGGGGATGCCCTGCGCGACGCCCTGGTCGAGAAGGCCGTTCCGGCGATGCGCGAGGGAGGCGCGGCGCAGATCACCGTCTTCGCGAGCGATGCCGAGGTCGCCGCCGGGACGCCGATCCGTCAGGTGGCCCCGCCGATCCGCGCGATGGTCTCGTTCTGGCTCGAGGACGCGGCCGATCGCGGCCCCTCCGAGGCGGCGCTCGCGGCGCACGTTCAAGGGATTGCCGGCTACCTCGTGGTCGAATCCAGGCCGATGGCCCACGACCTCGTGGTCGGGGAGCGGACGAAGGGGATGAAGCAGATCTCCTGTATCACGAAGCGCGCCGACCTCTCCCAGGACGAGTACATCCGGATCTGGCACGGCGATCACCGGAAGGTCGCGATCGAGACCCAGTCGACCTTCGGCTACGTGCGCAACGAGATCTTCCGCCCGCTGACGGATGGGGCGCCGGATCAGTGGGACGCCTTCGTCGAGGAGTCGTTCCCGATGGAGGCCCTGACGTCCCCGCTCGCCTTCTACGATTCGAAGACGCAGGAAGAGTACGAGGCGAATTTCAAGACGATGATGGACAGCTGTGCCCGCTTCCTCGATCACGGTCGGATCGAAGTCACCTTCGTGTCGGAGTACTACCAGGGGTAGTCCTCGGCCCGGGGACAGCCTGGGCCGAGGGGCCGCGCGGCGCTACTTCATCATCGCTTCGCCGCCGGCGCACCACCCGCCTCCGAGCGCCTCGAAGGGCTCGCAGTCGTAGAGCAGACGGCCGGCTTCGCCGTGCTGCATGTCGAGGATGCGGCGGGCATGGTCGGGGGCCATGCCTCGGGCGGTCTCGTCCTGGAGCTTCTCGGTCGGGATCGGGTAGTCGACCCAATCGAGCGGCGCGCGCCAGCCCGGCGGCGGGACGAGGGCGTGCCGCGTGCCGGAGAGGGGATGGACCATGCGCCAGGTGTGGATCTCCTCGGCCATGCGCTGGACGACGTCGGGGTGGGCCTCGGCGAGGTTGTTCCGCTCGTAGGGGTCCTCTCCGGTCCGGAAGAGGTAGTTCTTCACCTCCGCCGAGAGCAGACCCTGGTCGATGCGCTGGATCAGCTTCCACTCGTCGTCGAAGGCGGTGATGTTGAACGTGCCGCGGATCGGCGTCTCGGAGGCGAAGAAGAGCAGCTGCTCCCGCGGCATCGCCTTGCCGTCCTTGATCGCGGGCCAGAGGCTCCGCCCGTCGAGCTCGAACTCGTTCTGGCGTTCGACGCCGGCCGCTTCGGCGATCGTCGGGAACACGTCCATCGCGGACATGATCGAGGTCATCTTCGAACCGGCCTCGATCCCGGCGGGCCAGCGCATGACGGACACGACGCGGATCCCGCCCTCGAAGGTGTCGCCCTTGCCGCCGCGGAGCGGGACGTTGTCGGCGCCCCCCGTGGCATAGGCGGCGCCGCCGTTGTCGCTGAAGAAGAGCACGATCGTGTCGTCGGCGATGCCTTCCTCGTCGAGGGCGTCGAGGACCATGCCGATCGACTGGTCCATCGCGTCGACGACCGCCGCGTAGACGGGTCGCGCGGAGGGTTGGAGCGTGAGTCGCGCGATCCGGCGGGAGTCGTCGGTCTGCTGGCTGCGGGCCGGCTTCCGGTCGTCGTCCATGTCGGCGTACTTCTCGAGAAGATCTTCGGGGGCCTCGAGGGGCGTGTGCGGTGCGATGAAGGGGACGTACAGGAAGAAGGGCTTGTCCGCGTCCCTCTCCCGGACGTAGCGAGCGGCTTCGCGACCGAGGAGGAAGGTCTCGTAGCCGTCCTCGTCGATCGTCTCGCCGTTGCGCTGGAAGTCGATGCCCCCCTGGTTGTTGAAAGGCGGGAAATAGCCGACCTCCGTATGGAGGTGCCCGTAGAAATGCTCGAAGCCGCGGGCGCGGGGTGTGTAGGTCTCCTGGGCGTGGCCGAGGTGCCACTTGCCGACCATCGCGGTCTGATAGCCGGCGGCCTTGAAGGTCTCGGGCATGAAGTGCTCGCTCGGATGCACGCCGTTCGTCATCCAGGGCATGATCACGCCGTAGGCCACGCCGAGTCGCATGGGGTCGCGCCCGGTCATCAGGGCCGCGCGGGTCGGCGAACAGATCGGTGTCGAGTAGAACCGGTCGAGCTGGACGCCTTCCGCCGCGAGGCGATCGATCGACGGCGTCTCGATCACCTCCTCGCCGTGATAGCCGACGTCGGCCCAGCCGAGATCGTCGGCGAGGAAGATGATCACGTTCGGGGGCTTCCCGTCCGCCGCGAGTGCGGGGCTCGCGTATCCAAGGGCGAGCGCGAGGGCGGCGCAGAAGAACGGGGCGAGGTGACGGACGGGCGAGGGCATGGTGTTGCCTCCAGGGACGCTCCGGGCGGAGCGGGGCGCGAAGGCTAACGCAGATCCAGGGGCGTGGTTGACGCTCCGGGAGCCCCGTCCGAACATCGCGGGCGACCGACGCGAGCTCGTCACCGGTCGAGGAGGGGCCCATGGAGAGCATCGAGAAGATGTGGAACCAGGCGCGTGCGCGCGCCGTCGTCGGCATCGCGGTGCTGGCCCTCGTGGCGGCCGCCGCTTCGCCGGTCGCTGCGCGGGACTACAGCGAGAAGCGTGAGGCGTGCGCCAAACACGATCCGCTCAGACAGCCGTTCTTCGGCGATACCCACATCCACACCGTCTACTCCTTCGACGCGAACGCTCAGGACACGCGGAACACCCCGCGCGACGCCTATCGCTTCGCGAAGGGCGAGCGCGTCGGGATCCAGCCCTACACCGCGGACGGAAAGGCCGTGCGAACGGCCCAGCTGCGGCGTCCTCTCGACTTCACCGTCCTGACCGACCACGCGGAGCTCCTCGGCGAGATCCGGATGTGCTCGACGCCCGGGACGCCCGCCTATGGGTCGGACCTCTGCTTCACGTATCAGATGTTCCGACCCATGACGTTTCAGTTCTTCGCGGTGCGGAACATGATGATGCGTAAGCGCTTCGAGTTCTGTGGCGAGAACGGAGCGCTCTGTTTCGACGAGGCGCGCGTGGTCTGGAAGGACATGCAGGCCGCCGCCGAGGAAGCCTACGACCGGACCGCGGAGTGCGCGTTCACGAGCTTCGTCGGCTACGAGTGGACCGCCGGCGTCGGACTCGGCGAGAACCTCCATCGCAACGTCGTCTTCCGGAACGCCAACGTGCCGGACCTGCCGCCGTCCTGGGTCGAGACGCCCTCTGCGTACGCGCTCTGGCAGACCCTCCAGGCGGAGTGCATCGACGGGATTCCGGGCTGCGACGTCTTCTCGATCCCGCACAACTCGAACATCAGCGGACCCGGTCTGATGTTCGCTTCGGCGAAGCTCGACAAGTCGACGGACATCGATCTCCCGGTCGACGCGAAGGAGGCGAAGCTGCGCCAGCGGTTCGAGCCCGTCATCGAGATCATGCAGCACAAGGGCGACTCCGAGTGTCTGCCCGGGGCGTCGAACGACGAGCTCTGTGGCTTCGAGAAGCTCGACTACAACAGCTTCGCCGGCGTCGGGCGGATCGCCGACGCGGGGATCGACTCGGCGATGGGGCAGGTGGTACCGGATCTGACGCCGGATCCGCGGGCCTTCGTTCGAAACGCCCTCCAGAAGGGCGTGAAGCTCGAGAGCGAGATCGGCGAGAACCCGCTGAAGTACGGGATCATCGCGAGCACCGATACCCACCTCGGCACGCCGGGCCTCGTCGCCGAAGACGACCCGAAGGGCCACGGCGGCGCCGGCAGTCGCAACGTCCGGGGCCTGCCCGACGACATCGAGTTCAATCCCGGCGGTCTCGCCGTCGTCTGGGCCGAAGAGAACAGCCGCGACGCGATCTTCTCCGCGATGCAGCGGCGTGAGACCTACGGCACGAGCGGGACGCGACCGGTCGTCCGCTTCTTCGGGGGCTGGGGCCTCGACAAGGGCATGTGCAAGGGCGACGACTTCGCCGAGCAGGGCTACGCGAAGGGGGTTCCGATGGGCGGCGACCTACCGGCGCGCGGCGAGGACGATGGCGACCCCCGCTTCGCCGTCTGGGCGCTCCAGGATCCCGGGACCGACGGCGCGCCGGGTACGAAGCTCCAGCGGATCCAGATCGTGAAGGGCTGGGTCGAGGACGGGGAGACGAAGGAGAAGGTGATCGAGGTCGCCGGCGGCAGGAATCGTGCGAGCGTCGACCCGCAGACCTGCGAGCCGAAGGGCGATGGTCACGCCCAGCTCTGCAGTGTCTGGCGCGACCGTGACTTCGAGCCGGACCAGAACGCCTTCTACTATGCGCGCGTCGTCGAGAACCCGACCTGCCGCTGGAGCCAGCATCTCTGCGTCGAAGCGGGGGTCGACTGCCGCAAGCCCGAGACGATTACCGCCGGGTACGAGGCCTGCTGCTCCCCCGATCACGAGCCCGTCATCCAGGAGCGCGCGTGGACCTCCCCCATCTGGTACACGCCTTGAGGCGTCACGTATTCGGGTTCGCGGCGCTCTGTGCGGCCCTGGTCGTCGGTTGCTCCGGCGAGCATCAGGGACCCGGTACGTCGACCGACGTCCAGCTGCCGGAGGCCCACGTCGCGGCGCGCGCAGAGCGACAGGCCGACGCGCGCGGGAAGGTCGGCGTCGCTTCGGACAAGCAGATCCTCTTCGGGGATCTCCACGTCCATACGACCTTCTCGCCGGATGCGTTCATGACGAGCCTGCCCATGATGGGGGGAAGCGGCCTGCATCCGCCGGCCGATGCCTGCGACTTCGCGCGGCTCTGCGCCGACCTCGACTTCTGGAGCATCAACGACCACGCCGAGGGGATCAGTCCGGCCCACTGGAGCGAGACGATCGACGCGATCCAGGAGTGCAACGCGCGGGCCGGCGATCCTTCGGATCCGGACTCGGTCGCGTTCCTCGGCTGGGAGTGGTCGCAGGTGGGCGGGACCCCCGCCGATCACTACGGGCACAAGAACGTGATCTTCCTCGAGACCGATCGTGGCGCGGTGCCCCGTCGCCCGATCGCCGCTCCTCGTCCCGAGTTCCGCGTGGCCCAGCTCCCGCTCGTCGGGCGCCTGCTCTTCTCGGCGCTCTCACCCTCCGATGCGCAGCTCTATGCGGACTACGCCCTCTACACGGAGGAGGTTTCCTCCGTAGAGGCGTGTCCCGCCGGCGTGGATACGACGGCGCTGCCGGACGACTGCCACGAAGTCGCTGCCCATCCGCGGGACCTGCACGCGAAGCTCGATCAATGGGACACGCCTTCGATCGTGATTCCGCATGGGACGAGCTGGGGGCTCATGACGCCGCGGGGCTTCGATCTCGCGCGGGAGCTCGAGACCGGACAGCACGATCCGGAGCGGCAGAAGCTCTTCGAGGTCTACTCCGGCCACGGCGCGTCCGAGGTCTATCGCGACTGGCCGGGCGCCTTCGCGTCAGGGCAGGACGCGCTGGTCTGTCCCGAGCCGACCGCCGACTTCCTGCCCTGCTGCTGGCGCGCCGGCGAGATCATCCGCGAGCGATGCGAGAACGAAGCGGTCTCTTCGTCGGATCCCGGGGCACCGGGCTGCGAGGAGCGGGAGGTCGAGGCGAGGACGCTCTACCTGAAGGCGGGATCCGCCGGGCACTTGAGCGTTCCGGGCGCCGACGTCGACGACTGGCTCGACTGCGATCAGTGTCGCGATTGTTTCAATCCCGCTTTCTCGCTCCGCCCGGGCGGCTCCGCGCAGAACGCGCTCGCGCTCCGTTCGACGGACGAGGACGGGACCGAGCACGCCTACCGCTTCGGGCTGATCGGTTCGAGCGACACCCACGACGCGCGGGGCGGCAACGGCTTCAAGGAGTTCGCCCGCCTCGAGAACACCGAGGCCCTCCGGCGTCATCCGCTGACCAGCCGCCTCATGGCGAGCACCGCCGAGCCCGCGGCGCGCAGCCGCGAGATCGTGCTCTCCGAGGTCCCGCTCCAGGGCCGGCGTGACATGGAACGCGGCGCTTCGTACCTGATGACGGGCGGACTGGCCGCGGTCCATTCGGAGAGTCGTCGGCGTGAGTCGATCTGGGAGGCGTTCGAAGCGCGCGAGGTCTACGCCACTTCGGGAGACCGGATCCTGCTGTGGTTCGATCTCCTGAACGGTCCGGCGGGCGAAGCACCGATGGGGTCGATCGTGGAAGGGCAGGGCGCGGCGCCGCGCTTCCGCGTGTCCGCCGCCGGTGCCTTCGAGCAGAAGCCTGGCTGCCCGGAGTTCGTCGGCGAGGCGATGGGGCCCGAACGGCTGCAGTCGATCTGCCTGGGCGAGTGCTACCACCCGAGCGACACGCGCCGGAAGGTCGAGCGACTCGAG
Organism: bacterium; assembly: GCA_024742285.1. Taxonomy (NCBI): domain Bacteria; species bacterium. The sequence continues at coordinate 232,316 of JANSYR010000005.1, forward strand.
ATCGTGCGGATCCGACCCGCCGGTCCGGACGGGCCGCCGGTCGCGGAGCGGATCGACGACCCCTGGCAGGTCTTCGCTTGTGACGACGCCGGCGACGGCTGTACGGCCGAGTTCGTCGATCCGGAGTTCTCGACCGCGTCCGGCGAGGTCGTCTACTACGCCCGCGCCATCCAGGAGCGGACCCTCGCCGTCAACGTCGGCGGCTTCCGATGCACCTACGACGAGGCCGGCAACTGCGTCGAGGTCGCGCCCTGCTATGGCGACGACCGGACCGACGCGCACGACGACTGCCTGGCGGAGAACCAGGAGCACGCCTGGTCGTCGCCGATCTTCGTCCAGCCCTGAGGCGCGTCGCCCCGCTCGTGGATTTGCGCCGGATTCCGTCTGGATTCCGCCCACGGACCGTCAGGAATCGCCCTCCGTCGCGAGGCTCGGTGTCTCGTGTGGGCACCTTGCTCCGGCCCCGCGTGACGTCTAGCCTTGACGGCCGTTCCAGAACCCGATTTTGCCTGGATCTGATCGTTCCCGGCATTGCCCAAAGAGACCCGAATCGAGGAGGCCCGATCGATGCGTGGTAACCGGATGCGCGAAACCGCGGAGAGCGAAGTCAACATGACGCCGATGCTCGACGTCGTCTTCATCATGTTGATCTTCTTCATCGTGACCGCCTCGTTCGTCAAGGAAGCCGGCGTCGACGTCATCCGTCCTCCGGCCGTCACCGCCGAGGGCAAGGACCAGGGCAACATCCTGATCGCGATCACGGAGAACGGACAGATCTGGGTCGACCGCCGCCAGGTCGATCCGCGCTCGCTCCGCGCGAACATCGAGCGCCTCCACGGCGAGAACCCGCAGGGCTCGATCGTGATCCAGGCCGACCAGAAGTCCCAGAACCACCTGCTGGTCCAGGTGATGGACGCGGCGAAGGCGGCGGGCGTGAACTCGATCGCGATCGCGGCCGAAGGGTCTTAGGGCCGCGCGAATCCGTCGGTCGTTTGGCTGCCCAGTCACGGTCGCGAGACGGTGCGCCCCGCGGCGAATGGCTCGGCCTTCGTAGCCGAAGCTTCGTCGATCTCGTGAATCGAGCTGGCCGTACGACCCGCTAGCGGGAATGCAGCGCGGGCCTGCGCTTTATTTCGCCGCGAGACACCCCGCCTCGCTCCCTCGGGCCGGTGTTGCTCGCAGGGGATACGCGCGTGCTCGGGTGGGCAGGGCGGACGCACAGCTCGTTCGTCCCGGTCATTGCTCCCCCTGATCTACTCGGGGGTCGGGACGTGTCGTTCTGGCTCGGCGGGAGTGAGTGGCCTGGGGGCGGCTGCAGTGGAATCAAGCGCAGCCCAGCCGCCGGGGTGTCCAGCCGTCCTGACGGTCAGCTCGGGGCGCGGGAAGCGAAGGCGACACGTCTATGGGGCGAGCCATCCACTGCGGACGTCCACAGGCCGCGAACGCCGAACGAGCCAGAACGAGCGCGTCCGCCTAAGCGGGCCGTTCGCCCGTGATCGTCACGCGGTACATGAGCCGGTCGTAGTCGGCGTAGTCGTCGACGGCGTAGTGCTGGAGCCAGCGGTTGTCCCAGATCGTCACGGTGCCGGGCTCCCAGCGGACGCGACAGGTGAGCTCCGGACGCGTCGAGATGTCGTAGAGCATCGACAGCAGACCGTCGCTCTCGGGCTTCGACAGGCCGACGATGCGGTCCGTGAACATCGGGTTCACGTAGAGGCTCTTGCGACCCGTGTCCGGGTGGGTCCGCACCACCGGGTGCTCGACCTCTTCGTAGATCGCGTCGCTGAAGACGTACTGGATCGCGGCCTCGCCGTTGTACTTCGCGTCGCCGGTGGTCTTCGGGTCATAGGCCTCCCGCGCGCTGTGGATCGCACGCATCGGGAGCAGGAACTGCTTGAGCGGCTCGGAGAGCAGCTCCCAGGCGCGCTCCATGGACGCGTAGATCGTGTCGCCGCCGACCGGCGGGATCTCGACGCCGTAGAGGACGGTGACGCTGCTCGGGCGCTCGAAGAAGCTGTTGTCGGTATGCCAGGACGTGCCGAAGAAGGCGGGCTCGCCGGCGGGCTTCCGGACCTCGATGACTTCCGGGTGTTCCTCCATGCCCTTGGCGATGGGATGGACGTCGGGCTCGCCGAAGATCTTCGCGAGGGCGATTTGGCTGTCGTGGGTGAGCTTCTGGTCCCGGATGCAGAGCACGCCGTAGCGATGGAAGGCGGCGAGGAGCGCGTCCTGCTGGTTCCCGGAGAGTGGGCGGGAGAGGTCGAGCCCATGGATCTCGGCGCCGAGCGCGCCGGACAGGCCGCGGAGCTGGAATTCGGTCGTCATCTTGGGGGGCCTCGGAGGGACTCGCGGACGGGAGGCCGCGAACGCGCGAATCGTAGCGCTCCCGCGAGTGGCCCGAAAAGTCACGGATGCGTCGCTCGGGGACGGGCAGGCAGGCGGCAAGAGAACGCCGCGCTCGAGACGCGAACGTTCTCCGAGGGGCCATCGTGCGGGACGCTCCGCGATCCGGGAAGGCACTCGCGGAGGGCGGCCTCTCGCGAAGGGCGCAGGCCCCTGGCGACCGAGCCGCGGCCCCGTCTACGGCCGTCGGAGGCGCGAGGCGACCACGAGGCCGGCGCCGAAGAGGAGCGCCGCGCCGGGCTCGGGGACCGGGGCGCTCGAAGCGATGTCGTGACGGACGTCGATGTGCAGCGCGCCGGTCTCGGTCCCGAGGTCGAGACTCTTCAAGTGGATCTTCTCGACCCTCATCGGCTCGTCGAGTGCACCGAGATTGAGGCGCTTGAGCACGTCGTCACCGACCGTCTTCACGGCGACGTCGAGCAGGCCGTTCTTCTCGAGGCGCGTGATCTCGACCGGCCCGCCCACGAACTCGATGGTGTGAACGACCTTCTCATAGACGACGGTGCCGCCGCCGAAGATGCCGAGCTTCACTTCCTCGAGCTGTACTTCGGTCCGCACGATCGCGCGCCCGCCGAGGTCGAGCGTGTCCAGGCGCTCGAGGTTCAGCTCGATCGCCGCTGCGGGGGAGCCGAGTCCCAGCGCCACCGCAAGGACCGTCAGGGCCGTGAAGGCGGAGGCGGGGAGCGAACGCGCGAGGCGGGAGCATTGAATCGGCATGGGGCACTCGGTGAACCGGGGATCGCCCCCGGTCATGGGTCGTGGGTCATGGTGGGACGGGTCGGTGGCCCGACGCGCCTTCGTGGATCGTGCTCGAGGCGTCACCACGATGTGTGCTGTAGGGGAAACGCAACTTTTCCCCCGATGATTCAGTGGCCGCTTCGCCGCGAAAGGGGACATCGGCGAGAGAATCTCGGCGCTTTGCTTCCCGACCTCGTCCCGGTTGCGCGTGTCCTGCGCGTGGCTGGGGAGGTCATGGTCCGTGCGCGCTTGCGGCGCGCCCGGCTGCCGAGTTCAATGCGGCTCGGGGGGAACGCATGGAGAAGGCAGCCACGTCCGCAGAGCTCTCACCGCGCGCGATCGCGTTGGGGCTCGTCCTCGCCGCCGTGCTCGGGGCAGCGAACGTCTACCTGGGATTGAAGGTCGGGATGACGGTCTCGGCGTCGATCCCTGCGGCGGTCGTGGCGATGCTCGTTCTGCGTCGGCTCCTGCGGGATGGCACGGTGCTCGAGGCCAATCAGGTCCAGACCGCGGCTTCGGCGGGTGAGTCCCTGGCGGCGGGCATCCTCTTCACGGTTCCGGCCCTCCTGCTGATCGGCGTCTGGACCGAGTTCGCGTTCTGGCCGACGACCCTGATCGCGATCGCGGGCGGATGGCTCGGCGTGCTGTTCATGATCCCGATGCGCCGGGTGTTCGTGGAACAGAGTCCGGAGCTGCCGTATCCGGAGGGCGTCGCCTGCGCCTCCGTCCTCGAAGCGGGGAGCGAAGACGAGGGCGGTGGTGCGCGGGTCCTGCAGGGGGGGCTCTTCGGAGCGGTGATCAAGCTCGCGGTGAGCGGGTTCGGTCTGCTTCGGGGCAGCGTCGAAGGTGCACTCGCGGTCGGGCCCGGGCGTTCGTTCTTCGTCGGAGGCGACGTGTCGCCGGCACTCCTCGCCGTCGGCTACATCGTCCGGCTCGAAGTGGCCGCGCAGATCTTCCTGGGCGGTGCGCTCGGATGGTGGGTGCTGATTCCGCTCGCCCCCGAGATCGTCGCGACCTTCGCGCCGGAGAGCGCCGCCCTCGCGGAGGGAACGGGCGCGGCGTTCGAAGGCGGCGCTGCGGATCGCGCGTGGTCGCTGTGGTCGAGCGGGGTGCGCTACGTCGGTGTCGGCGCGATGGCGGTCGGCGGGATCGCCGCGCTGGTGCGCGTGCGGGCGGGGCTCGTGCGGGCGCTGGTCGAGCTGCGTGCGGGCTGGTCGGCGGCGTCCGGTGACGCCACGCCGACCGACCTGCCGGCGCGGCTGGTGCTCGCCTTCGCCGCAGCGGCCGCGGCGCTGGTCTTCGGGCTCTACGTCCACTTCACGGGCGACGCCGTGATCGCCGCGTTCGCGGCGGTGATCATGCTCGTCGCCTCGTTCTTCTTCGTCGGCGTCGCGAGCTACATCGTGGGCCTCGTCGGCAACAGCAACAGCCCCGTCTCCGGGATGACGATCACCGCCGTTCTCGCGACCGGGGGGTTGCTCTGGCTCGCCGGCTACGACGGCCTCCAGGGCATGGTCGCCACCCTCGGCGTCGCGGCCATCGTGTGCTGTGCCGCCTGCACCGCCGGCGACGTCTGCAACGACCTCAAGACCGGTGCCCTCGTCGGCGCGACGCCGCGACGGCAGCAGGCGATGCAGCTGCTCGGCGTCGTCGTCGCGGCGCTGGTGATGGCGCCGGTCCTGCAGCTCCTGCACGACGCCTACGGCATCGGGTCGCGGGAGCTCGCGGCGCCTCAGGCGAGTCTCTTCGCGAGTCTGGCGCGGGGATTCTTCGGTGGGGAGGTGCTGCCGTGGGGACTGGTCGGGCTCGGCGCGGCGATCGGGATCGCCGTGCTCGTGGCCGACGCGCTGCTCGGACGCCGAGGGGCGGGCTTCCGGCTCCATCTCATGCCGATCGCGGTCGGGCTCTATCTGCCCTTTGGATTGGCCTTCCCCATCCTGCTCGGGGGCCTCGTGGAGCGATGGACGCGCCGCCCGGACGCGGATCCGGGCGAGGCCGGCGGATCGCCGGGGGTGCTCTTCGCTTCCGGCGCGGTCGCGGGCGAGGCGCTGGTGGGCGTCGGGGTGGCCGTCGCCGTGGGGCTCGGTGTCGGTGGGGGCACGGCGAGCTACGCAGGCGCCGATGCCGTCAGTCTGGTCGCGGCGGTGGCCGCGATCGCGCTCTTCGCACGGGCGACGCGAGGCCCGGTCTCGCCGACCTCGCGATCGGCTTCGCGCTAGAGCTCGCCGATCTCGCGATCGAACGCGTATTCGGCGGGAGCCACGATCAGGACGTCGAGGGCGCCTTCGAATCCCTCTCTGCCCATGGGGGCGGAGAAGATCGCCGCGGGGACGAAGAGCAGGCTGCCGACGGCGACGCGGGCGGAGGCGACCGGGCGCACGATCGTCAGGTCGACGAACTTGGCCGTCACGTCCTGCGCCCGGGTTCCTTCCCACTCGAGTCCGAGGTCGGGGAACTCGAGTGCGCTGGCCGGCGCGCTCGCGAACAGGATCGCAGTCGCGGCGAGGCAGGCGAAGCGGGAAGAGCGGGATCGTGCGGCGCGCATGCAGGCTCCTTGACGGGTTCTCGACACCCGAGATGCTAGCAAGCCGTCGTGCGGACGCCGTGCCCGGTGGGGCGTTCCCGGGTGACGGCCCCTCAGGACCCGCGGCCGACCGCTCAGGGCGCGCTTCCCATACGCGCGAGGACGTCGTCGCGCGCGAGCCCGATCGCCGCCCGCTCCTGGTCGACCCGGGCGCGGACCTCGCTCTGCGCCGATGGCCGGGTCACGAGCGGGAGACGTTGCTCGGCCCGTCCGAGGCGCTGCTCGGCCTGGCGGAGGGTCCGCAGTGCGTCCCGGTGGCGGGACTGTTCGCTGGCGGTTCGCGCCGTCTCCCGAAGCAGGCCCGTCACGCGGAGCTCGTCGGTCAGCCAGTCGTCGGCGTCGACCAGGCGAGCCGGATCCGGCGACGTCGTGGCGGCGTGGGCCGCGAGCAGCGCTTCTCCGTGATGCGCCGCCGCGGAAGCCCGCTCGCCGCGACACCGCTCGAGCGCAGCGAGGCTGCGATGGCGTTCGGCGCGGGCGGCGTCGTCTGGAGGGAGCCAGGGATCGACGCGCTCGGTCCAGTCCTCCCAGGTGCCGATCATGCGGCCGCAGCGCCCGGTGTCGCCCGCCGCGACCGCCCGATCGCCCAGCACGAGCATCCCGCGCTCGAAGTGGCGCGCCCAGCCATCCGCCTGGGCGAAGGCGAGGGCGAAGAGCGCGATCAGCAGGGGGACGGCGCTCGCGCATCGTTGTCGCACGCGTTCGGCGAGGGACCAGCTCGCGCGTTCCCGCCGTCGCCGCGGGTCGGCTCCCTCGATCTCACGATGGAGCGCGTCGGCGCAGGCGCCCTGGTCGACCACCGAGTCGAGATCCACCGCGTTCATGTGTCGTTCGCACGCGACGAGGAGCGACTGCGGACCGAGCTGCCGGAGTCCCTGCTCGAGGGCGGCGCGCGCGCGCGCGACCCGCGCCCGCTCGAGGTGATGCCGGGCGAGGCGTGCGTAGTAATCCGCGCGGGCGGCCCTGCTCGAGTCGGCGAGACCGATCCAGGCATCGAGGGCGAGGCGGACGTCGGTCCGGGCGCCGCCGGGGAGCTCGATGGCGAGGGTCGCGTGAGCGACGAGCAGGAGCGCATTGGCGAGGTCGAGACAGGCGAGCGGGGCGGGGCCCTCGAAGAGCGGGGCTGCACCGGGCACGACTCCGGCGTCCAGGCGGGCGAGCATCCAGCCGAGCTGGGCGGCCGACGGGGCGAGGGCGAGAATCGCGCGGCCGAGCCGATGGCGACGGGACGCGCCGGAGCGGGCGACCGTGGCGCCTGCCGCCGGCCAGGGCGAGAGGACGAGATCGATCGGGCCGACCGCTCGGGTGAAGCGGCGGTGGCCTACGCCGAAACGGATCTCGAAGACCCGGAATCCGAGGAGCGGAGCGAGCGCGGTGCGGACGATCTCGCGCGCGAGCACGACGAGCCACGTCGCGAGCCCGAGGCCCGCGACGCCGTTCACGCCGATCCAGATCCACTCCTCCACCGGTCTCCCCTTCGAGGCGCCCTCCGCACGGGGACCTCCCGAGGTGGATCGACCCCTCCGCGGGCGCGCTTGAGACCCGCCGGTCCCCGACCCGGTCGCTCGCGCCCGTGGGGGAGCGGTTGGGTATGCTCGCCGGCCGGGCGACAGCCGTGAGCCCGGCCGGGGGGGCAGCCGTGAGCGACGAAACGCAGCGAGACGAGGGATTGGTCGACAGCAGCACGCTCACGCGGCGGATCCTGATCGGCCTGGCGCTGGGCATCGTGACCGGCCTCGTGCTCAACGTCGGCTTCGCCGACACGGCGGTCTTCGGCTTCCTCGTCGAAGGCGTTCTGCACGTCGGCGGGCAGATCTTCCTGTCGAGCCTGAAGCTGCTGGTCGTCCCGCTGGTCCTCGTCTCCCTGGCGTGCGGCACGGCCGCCCTCGACGACGTGACCAAGCTCGGACGAATCGGCGGCAAGACCCTCGGGCTCTACCTGATGACGACGGCGCTCGCGATCAGCGCGGCGATCGGAGTAGCCGTGCTCGTCGGGCCCGGGGAGGGGGCCGAGTTCGCGACCACCGGCCTCGAGTTCGCGGCGAAGGAATCGCCCAGCCTGGTCCAGACGCTGATCAATCTCTTCCCGACGAATCCGTTCCAGGCGATGGCCGAAGGCGAGATGCTCCAGGTGATCGTCTTCGCGATCCTGCTGGGCGTCGCGATGACCCTGGCCGGTGACGCCGGGAGCGAGCTGCTCCGGTTCTTCCATTCGGCCAACGAAGTCATCATGAAGCTCGTCTTCGTCCTGATGGAGGTGGCGCCCTTCGGGATCTTCTGTCTGATCGCGAAGGTCATCGCCATCCAGGGGCCCGAGTCCTTCGACAACATGGCGAAGTACTTCGCGACCGTGCTCTTCGTGCTCTTCCTGCACGCCACGTTCACGTACCCCGTGCTGCTCTTCCTGCTCGCGCGGGTCTCGCCGATCCCCTTCTACCGCAAGCTGCGGGCGCCCATGAGCGTCGCGTTCGGTACGGCGAGCAGCGGGGCGACGCTGCCCGTCACGCTCCGGACCGTCGAGGAGCGCCTCGGCGTCGACGAGTCCGTCGGCTCGTTCACGGTTCCCCTCGGCGCGACGATCAACATGGACGGCACGGCCATCATGCAGGGCGTGGCGACCGTCTTCATCGCCCAGGTCTACGGCGTCGAGATCGGGCCCGCCGGCTACCTGACGGTCGTCGTGACCGCGACCCTCGCGTCGATCGGCACGGCCGGCGTCCCCGGCGTCGGCACCGTCATGCTCGCGATGGTCCTCGAACAGATGTCACTCCCGGTCGAAGGCATCGCGCTCATCCTGGGCGTCGACCGGCTGCTCGACATGGCCCGGACCGCCGTGAACATCGCCGGGGACGCCGCCGTCTCCTGCGTGGTCGCGCGCAGCGAGGGGAAGCTCGACCTCGAGGTCTATCGCTCTCCCTGATCTTCGCGCGCGAGCCGCTTCAGGGACGGATCGGTCCATCTCGGCGGCTCGCAGACCTTTGCCGCGACTCCGGCGCTCTGCCAAGCTACGCCCTCGCGTCGCGGGAGGCCCCGGGCGCGCGCCGGCTCTTCCAGCCGGTCCCACTCGTCTGGCCTGCAGCCAGACCCGAGAAGCGGCCACGTGGCCAGAACAGGAATCCCCCATGAAGCTCTATACGGGAATGGGTCCCAATCCGCGCGTCGTGACGATCGCCATCTCCGAGCTCGGCGCCGAGGTCGAGCAGGTCGCCGTCGACCTGATGGCCGGCGAGAACCGCGACGGCGAGCACCTGAAGCGCAACCCCGCTGGCCAGCTCCCGACCCTCGAGACCGACGACGGCTCCTTCATCTCCGAGATCACCGCGATCGTCGAGTATCTGGACGAGAAGTGCGGCGGCTCGCTGATCGGCTCGACGGCCGAGGAGCGCGGCGAGACCCGCATGTGGTCGCGCCGGATCGACCTCAACATCCTCGAGCCCCTCGCCAACGGCTTCCGGTTCGCCGAGGGACTGCAGCTCTTCGAGAACCGCATCCACGTCGTCCCCCAGGCCGCCGACGACTTCAAGCAGATCGCGCAGGAGCAGCTCGCCAAGCTCGACGGTTTGATCGAAGGGCGCGAATTCATCTGCGGGGATCGATTCACGATGGCGGATATCCTGCTCTTCGCCTTCCTCGAGTTCGGTGGCCAGGTGGGTCAGCCCCTCGACCCGAAGTGCGGCAACGTGCAGGCCTGGTACCAGCGCGTCGCGGCGCGCCCGTCGATCGCGGGCTGAGCGAGAGGCGCCGACCGACGGCGCCGCCTAACGCGGATCCGTCTCGCCCGCTTCGAGGATCGCTTCGAAGCGGGCGAGCTTGCTTTCGCGCGCGAAGGGATGGATCCCGCCTTCGTGTTCGAGCCAGCGTTCGAGCGACGCGCGGGTGCGTTCGAGGTGGCCTTCCGCCTCGCTCGATCGCTCGACCTCGAGCTCGAAGTCGACCCGCCCGCCCGGAAACGCGGTGCGGTCGAGCTCGACCTCGATCTCGAGCGTACCGATCTCGTCCGCGCGTCCCAGCTGCCCGATCGAGCGCTCGTTCCGGAACGATCCGATCGTGCGAAGCGGTTCCTCGCCGATCGCGGCTTCGAGTCGGTCCAGGAAGGCGAGTCGTTCCGCGTCGCCCCGGGCGTCGGCGCGCCAGAGGCCGATCTCGTTCTGGAGCCTGAGCCCCTGGTCCAGGGCGGTCGCGAGATCGGCGGGCTCGCGGTCGTGCTCGAGCTCGATCCGTCGCGTGATCATGGCATCGGGGTGGCTATCCGCCTCTCCCTTGACGGTCAGTCGGAGCCGGTGCTCGGCCTCGCGCAGGCGGACGCCGATCCGCGCCCGGCCGAGCGCGCGGTCATTCCGGTCGAAGAAGTGGTTCGTCTGCTCGACGACGCGGACGGACGCGAGCCGGTCGCGAACCCAGCGCCAAGCGGCCTCGTCCGGCAGTCCGAGCTTGATTTCGGTCTCGAATCCCGATCCCATGGTGCTCTCCGTCCCCTCCAGGCGACCCTCGCGCCCACCGGGCGACCCCGGCGGTGCCGATGTCGCGCGCTCGCCCACGATGCTAGATTCTTGCGCCGTGTGGCCAAGGAGGGCGGCCACGTAGCGGGTCCGCTCGCGGCGTCCTCCGGAAGCAGAGGGCGGGATCCGGCCGATTCGATCGGTCGCGTCCGGCGACGGCGGGGGCACTGGAATTGGGCAAGCGACTCTACGTTGGGAACATCCCCTTCTCCGCGACCGAGGAAGAGCTGCGGGAGGCCTTCAGCACCCACGGCAGCGTTTCGGGCGTCGACGTGATCATGGATCGCGAGACCGGCCGACCGCGCGGCTTTGCGTTCGTCGAGATGGAGGACCCCGCCGCGGCGGACGCAGCGATCCAGGCCCTCGATGGCTCGGACTTCGGCGGTCGGAACCTGCGGGTCAACGAGGCGCAGGAACGTCGCGGCGGAGGCGGTCGCCGCTAGTCGCCCCGTCGGGTGACACCGCCACCCGGACCAGGGATGGCACGAACCGTTCTTCGAGCGGCCGGCGCTGCTCGCGCCCGGACCTCGGAGCGGGACGGGAAGCAGGAACGACATGGAACGAAGGGGCAGGGCCCGCCGCCACCGCACGGCGCAGGTGAGACCCCGAGGAGGCGGCGCCCGGATGGGGGGCCACGGGCCCGCGCCGCGTAGAGAGGAGAAAGCAGGATGGCACGAGCAAGTCGAATGAGCGTTCTCAAGCGCAAGCGCGAGAGCGAGAAGGCCGAGAAGGCTGCGCGCAAGCGTGAGATGCGCGCCATGGAGAAGGAATTCGGCAAGGCGAAGGAGAAGGAGTCCGGAGAGGCCAGCCAGGAGGACCTGGAGGCCTACGGCATTCTCCCGCCGATGGACGAAGAGGAAGAGGAGACGGACTGAACCTTCGCCTGCGGGCGCTCGGCGAGCTGGGCCGTGCTGGGCCGGCGGCTGGAGCGTCGCCTGCGGGCGCTCGGCGAGTCTGGGGGTCGCTCGGGCCCCCGTGCGAGGCCCCGGCCGATCGTCAGGCGGGGCGGTCGCCGATGATGGTGATGCGTTCCATGACGCGCTCGCGGGGCCAGTAGTCGCTCGAGGCGTAGTGCTGGGTGGAACGGTTGTCCCAGAAGGCGACGCTGTCCTTCTCCCAGCGGAAGCGGACCTGGTACTCCGGGACCTCGATCTCGTGGTAGAGCCGCTTGAGCAGATCGTCGCTCTCCTCTGCGGAGAGACCCTCGACGTGACTCGTGAAGATCGTGTTCACGAAGAGACATTTCCTCCCCGTCACCGGGTGGGTGCGAACCATCGGATGGCGCGCCGGCGGGAACTCCTTCCGCTTTTCGGCGCGGTCCTCTTCGGACATGGCGAGGCCGAAGGTGTGTACGAAGTCGTGGATGGCGATCCGTCCATCGATCTCCTTCTTGATCTCTTCCGGGAGGCCTTCGTAGACGGCTTCCATGTCGGTCCAGAGCGTGTCGCCGCCGACGATCGGGACTTCGTGGGCCCGTAGGACGGAGCCCAGACTCGGGATCTCGCGCCAGCTGACGTCGCTGTGCCAGTTGTTCTCGACCCCGACGACCTCTTCGTCCTTCGCGAAGCGGATGACCTCCGGCGCGGCGCCTTCGGGCAGGAAGGGGTGGACCTCGAGCTCCCCGAACTGCTTCGCGAAATTCGCGTGATCGGCCTGCGAGATCGACTGGTCGCGAAAGAAGATCACCTTGAACTCGACGAGGGCCCGCTCGAGCTCGGCGATCAGCTCGGCGTCGATCGGCTTCGAGAGGTCGACGCCCCGGATCTCGGCCCCGAGGCACGGGCTCTGCGGGATCGCCTCGAACCGGTCGAAGGAGAGCGCGTCGAGGCGTTCGCGAATCGCCGCGATGTGCCGGCGCGGGCCGTAGTGGATCGGGCGATGGGACTCGAGGGCTGCGGACATCGGGTGGGCCTCCTGACGGGACGGCCGACGGGCGGCCGGGAGAGCATCGGTCGAGCGAGCCGGGGCCTCGCAGGGAGGTGCGAGCGTACGTGGGGAGACGGTGGCCCGCCAATCGCGGCCGCCCCCCGAACGAGCGGGCGGGGACGCGTGCTAGCCGAGCAGGACCAGCAGGATTCCGAGCATCGTGAGCGCGATGCCGGGCAGCTGGCGGACGAGCTCGCGCTCGCCCATCAGCTGGATGCCCAGGGCGACGGCGAGGAGCGCTTCGATCTGACCGACCGCCTTCGCGTAGGCGACGATCGTGATCGAGAAGGACCAGAACCAGCAGAGGCTGGCGGTGAAGCCCGCGGACCCGATCAGCAGCATGCGCGGCCACAGGCTGCGCACGGCGCGAAAGGCGCCGGGCTCCCGGGTGGTGATCCAGGCGGTCAGGAGCACGACCTCGATCCAGGTCGTGTGGAAGAGCGTGTGGACGGCACCCTGGAAGAAGTCCGCCTCCGGGTTCGCCGCGCGGAGCGCTTCGTTGGCCAGCTTGAGGGAGAAGCTCGCCGCGACGAGCAGGATCGCGCAGAGGAGCGCGTACCCGCCAGCGGGGCCCACGCGGAACGCTCGACGAAGGCCGCCCCCGGCGCCCTCGCGAGCGAGGTTGATGGCGACGACGCCGACCGCGCAGATCGCGATTCCCACCGCGCCGATCGCGGTCGGAGACTCGCCGAAGAAGAGCGCGCCGGCGATCGCCGTCAGCAGGACCTCGAGCTTGTGGAAGATGATGGACTCGCCGAAGGAGCCGCGACGGAAGGCGGTGACGAGGGCGACGTTGGCGAGAAGCTGCGTGAGGGCCGTGGCGAGGCACCAGCCCAGGAACGTCGGCTCGAGCGAAGGCCAGCCGGAGCGCGCCCCGACCGCGAGGGCCGCGATCGCCGCCCACGGCAGGCAGAAGGCGAAGCGTGACCAGCTGTTCAGGGTGGGCGAGACCCGGGCCGAGACCGTCTGGGCGGTCGCGTTCCGGGTGGTCTGGGCGATCCCGCCGATCAGGGCGAGCACCGCCCACAGCGGAACGGAATCGAGGCTCAAGGGGTCGCGCCGTGTTTCGGTCGTGGGCGACGGAACGAGGCCCGTGCGCGCTCGACCTCCGCGCGGGTGTCGCAGGTCGCCGCGTGGTCGTTCACGATCCCCATCGACTGCATGAAGGCGTACGCGGTCGTCGGTCCGAAGAAGCGGAAGCCGCGCTTCTTGAGCGCGCGGGCCATGGCCCGGGACGCGTCGGTCTGGGAGACGGCGAGGAGGCTGCCCTCGTCGAGGCGCGTCGGTCGGTCCGCGTCGTCGGGCTCGAAGGACCAGAAGAACGCGGCGAGGGAGCCGAACTCGGCCCGAAGGGCGCGGGCCTGCTTCGCGTTCGCGAGGGTCGCTTCGATCTTGCCTCGGTGGCGGACGATGCCGGCGTCACCCAGCAGCCGCTCGACGCTTCGCTCGTTCCAGCGCGCGATCCGGTCGAAGTCGAAGTCCGAGAAGGCCTTCCGGAAATTGTCTCGCTTGCGGAGGATCGTCAGCCACGAGAGGCCCGACTGGAAGCCTTCTAGGCAGAGCTTCTCGAAGAGCCGTCGATCGTCGTCGACCGGGAACCCCCACTCGGTGTCGTGGTACGCCTGATAGTCGGCGTGCTCACCGCACCAGCTGCACCGTCGCCGCGGGTCCGCGCTGTGTGACGTCGTCGCCAAGCGCTAGCGCCCCTGGAATTCGGGTCGGCGCTTCTCGAGGAACGCACGCACGCCTTCGGCGTAGTCGTCGCTCGCGAAGCAGTCGGCGATCGCAGCCGAGACTTCGTCCGGCTTCCGCTCGGACTCGGCGCGCGCGAGGTCCTGGAAGGCGACCTTCGAGGCGCGCAGGGTGAGCGGCGCGTTGTCGGCGATCGTCTCCGCCGTCTTGCGGACGTAGGCGTCGAGCTCGGCCTTGGGAAGCACCCGGTTGACGAGGCCCATCTGCAGGGCTTCGTGCGAATCGAAGCGCCGCGCCGTGAAGAAGATCTCCTTCGCGTACGCGGCACCGACGACGCGGATCAGGTTCTGGAGCCCGCCCTGGCCGTAGCCGAGTCCGAGCCGGGCGGCGGGGATGGCGAAGACACCGTCGTCGGCGGCGTATCGGAGGTCGGCGCAGAGCGCGATCGCGCAGCCGCCGCCGACACAGAATCCGTGGATCGCCGCGATCACGGGCTTCTCGATCCCCGCGATCGCGGACCAGGCCAGGGCGTTGTCCATGTCGTATTTCGCGGCGTTGTCCCCGGTCCGGCTCCCCTCGAACTGGGAGATGTCGGCGCCCGAGACGAAGGCGACGTCGCCCCCGCCGCGAAGGATCACGACGCGAACCTCCGGGTCCGCATCGAGCTCCCGGCAGATCGGCGGGATCTCCCGCCACATCGCCGTCGTGATCGCGTTGCGGCGCTCGGGGTGATCGAAGACGACGGTGGCAGTGTGGCCATCCTTCTCGACGCGGATCTGTCCAGGCATCGCGCGACGATAGCGAAGCCGTTCCGGCGTCCCGGAATCGCGCTGGCGGCGCCGGTTCCGCGTGGCACCATCGAAGGGGCGCCGCAGGAGGCGCGCAGGAGGAAGTCCCGCGATGAAATTTTCGATGATCTTCGAAGCGCAGATGGTCGACACCGGAAAGGCGTCGGAGCAGAAGGTGCTCCACGACTGCGTCGAGCAGGCGGTGTTCGGCGAGAAGATGGGCTTCGACTGCATCTGGGCGGTCGAACACCATTGCCTGACCCAGTACGCCCACATGAGCGCCCCGGAGACTTTCCTCTCGTTCGTCGCCGGCAAGACCTCGACGATCCGGATCGGACACGGCGTCGTGTGCCTCCCCTTCAAGATGAACCACCCGATCAAGGTGGCCGAGCGGGTGGCGATGCTCGACGTCCTGTCGAACGGCCGCGTCAACTTCGGGATCGGCAAGGGCGGGACCGAGACCGAGGCGGGCGCCTTCGACGTCGACATCCCCGACATCGATCGCCAGCTCGAGACCTCGGCGCGCATGATCCCGCAGATGTGGAACAGCGACGTCTATTCCTTCGAGAACGACATCATCCGCGTGCCCGAACGACGGATCCATCCCAAGCCGATGCAGGAGCCGCATCCGCCGATGTTCCTCGCCTGCACGCGCGAGTCGACCCTCAACCAGGCCGGCGAATGGGGGCTCGGCGCGCTCTGCCTGGGCTTCGGCGGTCCCGAGGACATCGCCAAGAAGAACGAGGTCTACCGCGCGGCGGTCGAGCGCAGGACGGCGGAGACGCAGATCCCGCTCCAGCCGAACGAGCATCTCTCCGCCCTGTGTCCGGCGGTCGTCCTCGACGACGGGACCGAGGCACGCGCGATCGGCCATCGCGGCCAGCGCTTCTTCACGGAGTCGATCAACCACTTCTATCAGGGCGGCCCCGCGCCGTCTTCGCCGCCGGAGGACGAGGATGCTGCCGAGTACCTGAAGAACGCCGGCGAGGCGCTCGTCGCGTATCTCCACGAGGAGAAGATCGAGGCCGGAACCGAGGCCACCGGGCTCTACAACCCGAACCACGCCTACGGAACCGTCGCTGACGCGATCGGCTACGTGGAGCGGCTGGTCGAGGCCGGCGCCGACGAGATCATGTTCCTGATCCAGATGGGCAGCGTCCCGCAGAAGGCCGCGCTCCGGACCATCGAGCTGCTCGGGTCCGAGGTGATCCCCCGCTTCCGCTAGGCCGGATCAGGTCGAGGTCACTTGCCGGGCTCGCGCTGGTCGAGGGGCCGCTGGGGGACGCGGACGAGGCGGTCGACGTCGTACCCGACGTCGGCGAGGCGCCCACGAATCCCGGCGAGCACCGTCTCGTCGAGGGTCGGCTGGCGGGCCATGATCCAGACCCAGCGCTTCGACGGATGGCCGATCACGGTCCAGCCGTAGTCGGTGTCGAGATCGATGATCAGGTAGGCGAGGGAGAGCGGCCAGAAGGGGCGCACGCGCCACTCGGCGTTCGTCTCCTCGTCGTGGACCCATCCGAGCTGCGGGATCGACTTCTCGGGGCCGTCGAAGGCGCCGTCCCGGAAGGTGAAGGCGATGTCGATCTTGCCGTCGGGCCGCAGCGTGTAGGTCTCGACCTCGTCGTGGGCGCCTTCCTCGGCCGAGAGACCGATGTTCTCGATCACGTACCAGGTGCCCGCGAAGCGCTCGAGGTCGACGGCTTCCACCGTCTCGAGCGGCACGTCGGCATTCGGACCGACGCCCTGCGAGGTGAGGCAGCCGGCGCTCGTGAACGCCAGGAAGAGAAGCGTGGACAGCGGAACCACGAGGGAGCCACGCTGGACCGTGCGCAGGGCTCGCAACCGTGAAGTGAGGGGCATGCCGTCTCCATCCACGCGCAGAAAGCGCGTCGACGGAACCCTAGCGGTGCGCGGCGATGGTGGAAGGCTCGCTTCGGCTGTCGTCCGCCTCGAGCCAGGTGATCGCCCCGGTGTCCGGCCAGGGGGTCGGCACCCCGAGCATCGCCGCGAGTCCCTTCGGTACGCCGCGCAGCGCCGGCTTGCCCTCGGCACGCCCCGCCGGCACGCCCTCTCCGACCACGACGAAGATCGCGTCCTCCTCGTGCTGCATGGCGGAGCGGATCCCGTGGTCCGAGAGGAAGACGAACCAATCGTCCTCGTCGAGCAGGGCGTGGAGCGCGGCGAGGCGTTCGTCGATGTAGCGATAGGCGGAGAGCAGCGAGCCCCGTCCGTCGTCCTGGCCCTTGCCGTCGATCTCGCTGAATCCGCTGTGGGTCAGGAGATCGAGGGCCTCGAGACGCAGGAAGAGAAAGTCGACGCGCCCTTCGCGCGCGATCGCTTCGGCGGCATCCATCTCGGCGGCGATCGTCTGGGCGAACTTCCGCGTGTCGGCGCCGACGTCGAGGGCGGGGTGCCGCGAGCGCTCTGCCGGGGTGAGGGCACGGTAGGCGCGGGGGGCGGGGAGATCTTCGCGATGGCCGTGGGGACCGATCAGTTCCGCCTGGCGTCCGACGTCGAGCTTGCCGTGGGTGAGGAGCATGTTCGCCGTGACGACGGGGCCTGCGCCGAGGGTCTCGAAGAGATCGGGACGCTCGGGCAGGATCCAGGACAGGAACCCGACGGGATTGCGGCCGATCGATTCCAGCCCCGCGAGCTCGAGGCCGAGCTCGTGGATGCGCGCGAAGGCGCCCGGTGCTGCCTGGGGTTTCGCCGGTCGGACGAGGGCCTGCATCGCCGCGGCCGTGAAGGCGGGGATGCTTTCGAGGACGGCGTGGTGACCCTCGGCGAAGAGGTGGTCCTGGAAGGGCAGATCGCCGCGGGCGCGCAGGTATTCCGTCAGCCGCCAATCGGCGCAGTCGGCGAGGATGGCGAAGACCCGGCGTCGCCCGTCGGCCGGGGCGCGCTCCGTGGCCGCGCTGTGAGTGGGAGCGGCCGTCGGCGACGCGAGCTCCGCGCGGATGCGGATCTCGGCGCCCGGTGAGGGCCAGGCCGAGCCCGACGCGCGCAGGCGTCCCTCGGCATCTTCGAGGACCCAGCGCGTCGGATGATCGCCGACGCGGGTGGTGGTCCGCTGCGGCGCCTCGCCGTCGATCGGGATCGCGCGGTAGCCGACGTCCGGCGCCTGGTCCGGCTCCGGGTTCAGTCGCCAGCGTCCTCCGATCGCCTCCGGCGGCGCTTCGAGGATCAGGGTCGCGAGGGCGTCGGGGTCGTAGTCCGCGGAACCGCGATGGACCGCACGCTCGATCTCCTCCCGGGTGATGCCCTCGAGCGGGACGCGCTGGATGGCGACGTCGTAGAGGGCGAGGGCGCGCTCCGGCTGACCCCAGCCCAGGTATTCGCCGATCAGGCGGCGGTAGAGGCCCCAGACGACGTTGCGATCCTGGATCGCGTCGACGTGTTCGAGCGCGTCTCGAAGGAGCTCGAGGGCCGAGTGATCGGGGTCCGCCAGGTGATCGACGGAGACGCGGAGCGCATAACGTGCCTGCAGGTCGATCGGGTCCCAGCCCGCGTCGCGCCAGTCGGCGAAGGTCGCGCGGACCGCCTCGCCGTCGCCGTCGCGAGCGAGCGCAGCGATCCGCGCCTCGTACCAGGGCAGCGCGTATCGATGGTCGATTGCGGGGGGAGTTTCTCCGAGGACGTCGACGGCCCGCGCGTAGTCCATGCGCCGGGCCCAGGCGAGGGAGAGGACGACGCGCTGGGCGGTCCAGAGGGGATCGTCGTCGAGGCGTTCCGCGATGTCGGTGAGGACGCGGGCCTCGTCCTCGACCTGGGCACGTAGCGAGAGCTCGAGCTGGAGGAGGTCGACGTGTTCCGGGTAGCGCTCGGCGGCGATCCGGGAGAGGCGGGCGCCGTCGCCGTAGACGCCGGTGGCGCGCCAGGTCCGGAGCATCATGCCGGTCAGCACCGGGTGCGGGACCCAGTCGTGGGCTGCGGGCTCGCGCAGGAGCGGGTCGAGCAGTGCGACGCAGCCGGCGCGGTCCCCCGTCGAGAGCTGCGCGATACAACGGCACTCGGCAATCCGGCGGCCGGCACCTCGGGCGCTCGCTCCGGTCTCCGAGAGACGAAGCGCCTCGTCGAAGCGCTCCTCGTCGACGGCGTTGCAGACCTGCGCGGCGTGCTCCTCGTTCGCTCGATCGACACAACCGATCAGCGCGAGGACGAGGAGGGACGCGGAGGCGAAGACCGGGAGGCGGCTCATCGATGGACCCCCACCAGCCGGGCGCGGAGACGGACGCCCTCGGCTTCCGGCATGAGATCGAGCGTCAACGCAGAGAAGAGGTCGCCGGCATGAGGCGCGTTCGGATTCGCGCCGGGCCGGGCCCGGTCGTCGCGGGCGATGCGCGCGAGGTCCACGGTCAACGCGTGCGCGCCGTCACCCGCGGTCGCGCGCGTCGGACTGGCCACGTCGGGCGGACCGAGGGCCGCGGCGAGGGCGCGCTCCTGCCAGGCGATCACGAGGGCTTCCGGGGTCACCGCCCAGCAAGGCGCGAGCCCCGGAAGCAGCGGGAGCTGGTCGAAGCAGGCGCCGTCGCTCTCCCCTCCATCGGCGAGCGTGAAGCGCTTGGGCGTGCGTCGGATCGGCCAGGTCGATTCGAGCTGGGTCAACGCCTCGTCGAGGGCCGTGCGAATCGGACCGGCGCCGCGGTGGTGCAGGGCACCGATCGCGAGCGGGATGTCCTCTTCTCCCCGCGGCGGGAGGAACGCGAGCTCGACGGTGCCGCGCAGGAGGGCGCCTTCGAGGAGACGGCCCTTGAGCGCGAACATCCGATCGGCCTGACCGCCTTCGGGCAGGAGCCGGGCGAGGTGGAGTCCGCCGGCGGGGCGGAGGCGTGCGTAGATGAGGGCGTCCGCCGCGCGCAGGGCCGGGTCGGCCGGTGCCTCGGCCGAGGGGATCAGGAGATCGAGCGTGCCCTCGTCGGAAGGTCGAAGGAAGCCATCGAGGTCGACGCCTCCCTCGGCGGAGGTCGCGAGGGTGAGCTCGAGTCGTCCGCGCTCGCCGACCGGCCAGAGGAGGATTCCCTCCGCCGTACCCCGTCGCGTGTTCGCGAACGCGATGCGTTCCGCGGCTTCGCCGGTCGTGTCGTCGAGGCAGGTCGCCTCGGGAAGTGTGTCGTCGTCGGGGGCCGCGTCGAGCACGAAGCCCGCCTGCTCACACCCGTCGAGGGTCTCCTGGAGGGCCGTGGCGCGTCGCGCGACCGGTGTCCCCACGAGTGTGCCAGCGGCCTCGAGCAGCGGGGCCAGGGCACCGACCTCCACGACGAGTAGGGGCTCGCGAAGTCTCGGATCCTCGTCCGGCGTTCGGCTGCATCCGACCGCCCCGACGGCGATCGCCACGCACACGAGTCCCCAAGTCGATCGCACGAGCATCGGCAAGACCGCCTCCTTCTCGTGCAAGGAATCGGCAAGGCGCCCGCAGATCTTGAGCTTTCCAGGATCGGCAGCGGTCTCAGCGCGCCGGGAGCTCGAGGACGAAGCGGGTGCCGCCCCCCTCGCGCCCCTCGCAGCGGATCGAGCCGCCGTGGCGCTCCGCGATCTGGCGGACGAGGGCGAGCCCGAGACCGATTCCGCCCTCGGCGCTGGCCTCGCCTTCGGGCCGGTAGAAGGGCTCGAAGATCCGTCCGCGTTCCGCCTCCGGGACGCCCGGCCCGCGGTCGGAAACGGTCAGGCGGACGCCGTCGGACGTCTGTGCGACCTCGACGTCGACCGGTGGGTCGCCGTGTCGCAGCGCGTTCTCGATCAGGTTCCGGGTGAGCCGACGGAGCAGGCGCCGATCGCCCTCGACGGCGCCCCCCGTTCCACCGACCTCCACATCGGCGCGCCCCGCGGCCTCCTCGGCGACGAGGGCGAGCAGGTCGACGGGACCGCGCTCGATCCGGGCTTCCGGCGCGTCGAGTCGACTTGCGACCAGGAGCTCGCCGATCAGGTCGTCGAGCTCTTCGATGTCCCGGTCCATCCGATCGAGGAGCTCTTCGCGCGGCCCGTCGCGCAGGAGCTCGAGGGCCATCCGCACGCGGGTGAGGGGCGTGCGGAGCTCGTGGCTCGTGTTCGCGAGCAGTCGCGTCTTGTCCTGGACGAGGGCCTCGATCCGGTCGGCGCTCGCGTTGAAGGCATGGGCGAGGTCGGCGATCTCGTCTCGTCCCTCGATCGGGGCCCGGTGGTCGAGCCGGCCCGCGCAGAACGTGTCGACGTGGGACTGGAGGCGCTCGAGCCGACGGGTGAGTCGTCGCGCGAGGGGGAGGGCGGCGATCGCGGTCGCCGCGGCAAGTAGGGCGAGGGCGGCCAGCAGGGGGGCGATCGGGCGGCGGGGATCGCGGTCGTCGTCGATCGCGAGGCGTCGCCCGTCGCTCAGTTGCAATAGAAGAAAGCCGTGTGGACCGGGACGGTCGATGAAGCGGCTGCCCTCGCCGGGCGGGAGCGGGATCGACTCCCCGATCTGGACGAGGGGCGTCCCGTCGCGATCGAAGACGGAGAGATTCATCTCGAGGGGCTCTGCGAATGCGGAGACGACGCGCTCGAGGTCGGCCACCGGCGCATCCGCGGGCGGCAGGACGGACTCCGCGAAGGTCTCGAGCTCGCCGAGCCATTCGTTGGGATCACGGTCGCGATCGAAGGCCCAGACGAGCAGCCCGATCCCGATCATCAGCAGGACGAGGACCAAGATCAGCGCGAGCCAGAACTGCAGATAGAGCCGCCGCACGTCAGTCGCCCGAGTCGCCGTCCTGACGGCGTGCGAAGACGTAGCCCGCGCCGCGCACGGTCAGCAGGCGGCGCGGTTGCCTGGGGTCGTCTTCGATCGCGGCCCGGATGCGGGAGACGTGGTTGTCGATGCTGCGATCGAAGGCTTCGAGGGCGTGTCCGCGGAGCCCCTGCATGATCTGGTCCCGCGAGAGCACCCGCCCGGCGTTTTCGGCGAGCAGGCAGAGCAGCGCGAACTGGTGGGAGGTGAGGGCGCAGCGCTCGCCGTCGAGCAGGACCTCCCGCGCGTCGCGCAGGATCTCGAGCCGGCCGAAGCGCAGGCGATCCTTCGGCTTCGCCGACTCGTCGGCGACCTGGGTGCGGCGGAGGACCGCGCGGATCCGGGCCAGCAGCTCGCGGGGACTGAACGGCTTCGCCAGGTAGTCGTCGGCGCCGATCTCGAGTCCGACGATCCGGTCGGTCTCGTCGCCGCGCGCCGTCAGCATCACCACGGGAATGGCCGAGCATTCGCGGATCCGACGGCAGACCTCGAAGCCATCGAGGTCCGGGAGCATCACATCGAGGATCACCGCGTCGAAGCGATCCGTCTCGACCGCTTCGAGGCCGAGGTCCGCGCGTGCCCGCGACTCGACTTCGAGAGCATGGCCCGAGAGATACTCCTCGAGCATCGCCGACAGCGTCTCGTCGTCGTCGATGATGAGCACGCGGACCGTCATCGTGTCTCCAGGCCGGGGGCGGCGGGGTCGGAAACGGAAGGGTACCCGGCCAGAGGGGCCGGGTCCCTTCGCAACGCCCGACGTGCGCTCAGTGCCAGCCGCGGCGTCGGCGATGCTTCGCGAGGCGTTCTTCGACCCGCTGGCGCTGCTCCGGCGTCAGGACTTCGAGGACATCGGCGAGCCGCGTGGTCACGACCTGACTCATGCGCTCGGCGCGATCGAGGTGCTTCACGCGAAGTGCCTCCATCGCGTCGCGATCGATCGTATCGGCGGTGAGCAGCGCGGCGAGCTCGGTTCGCAGGTCGTCGCGCGGACCGTGGGCCGCGGCGAGCTCGTCGACGGCGTCCGCGACGATGGCCTGGATGCGCTCGGTCTGTTCGTCGGTGCCGTCGAGGCGCCACATCACGTGCTCGACGCCCTCGGCGGCGTGCTCCTTGATCTCGTCGATGTCCGGACGCTCCCGGTGGTGGCCACCGCAGCCGGTCACCACGTTGGTCATCAGGAGCAGCGCGGCCGTCATCGCGACGAGGGAGAGCGGCCAGGCGATCAGGCTGCGTTTCGTGGGTTCGGTGCTCGGTTCGGTCATGGCGATTCCTCCGCTGGACCCTCTCCGGGGGGTGGCCCCTGTGGGGTCTCCTGGGTACGAATCGAAGGCTATGCGTCGGATCTCTCTCGCCGATGTCTGCTTTGTAAAGATGTGTGAAGTCAGGTCGACGAAGGGTCGTCCGCCACCTGCAGCGGGACGCCGCAGACCCAGGTCTGGACGACTCGGATCTGCGAGAGGGCGTCCCGCGCTTCGGACCAGGGACGATCCAGCAGGCAGAGGTCCGCTTCGTCTCCTTCGCGGAGTCCGTCCGCCGGAGAAGAGCCGTCGGTCGGCAGGAAGCGGCGCAGTGCTTCTTCCGGGAAGATCCGCTCGTCTTCGCCGAGCATGTGTCCGGAGGGGGTGCGTCGTTCGACCGCGGCTTCGAGGGCGGCCCAGGGGTCGGGCTCGCCGAAGGGAGCGTCGGTGCCGAAACGCAGCGGGACGTCGGCGTCGAGCCAGCTCTTCACGCGGTAGAGGTGGTCCTGATCCCGGGGATCTACGTCGCGCCGATAGTCGTCGCCGCGTTCGCGGACGAAGTTTGGCTGCGTCACGACGGTCGCGCCGAGGCGCTGGATCGCCTGGATCGCCTCCGGCGGCGCGACCGACGCGTGCTCCATGCGGTCGCCCGGTCGGGCGCCGGTCGCTTCGAGGGCAGCCAGCGCGAAGTGGAGTTCGGTGCGCGTGACGGCGTGGAAGGCGACGTTCCGGTCCGCGTCGTGGGCCGAGCGGATCCGGGCGACGAGCGCGTCGAGGTCGGGCAGCGCGGGCTCGTCGAGCATGATCTTGTGCGCCCCGACCGGGACGTCGCTGTCGTCCGCTTCGAGGCCGAGGGTGCCCATCACTTCGAGTCGTTGCGGCAGGTCGCCCGAGGCATGGGCCGCGGCGAGTCGTGCGTAGTCGTCGGCCCCGTTGCTGGCAGTGCAGTCGGTGATCCGGGTGACGCCCCAGGCGGCGAGACGCCGGCCGACTCGAGCGAGGTCCGGAGGCGGCGCCGGGGGCAGCTGGTCGCGGAGCCAGACGTCCGCGCGAAAGAGGCGCCCGGTGATCCGACCGCGGTCGTCGCGTTCGAGTCCGGGGCGATCGTCCTGGCCCATCGCGAGGGACTCGATCGCCCTCGAATTGAGGAACCACATCACGCCGCTTCGGTGTTGGATGCGGACCGGCACGTCGTCACGCAGGGCGTCGAGCGCGTCGCGATCGAGCTCCCCGGCGACGGATTCGAAGTAGCCGGCCCCCCGAATCCAGCCGTCGATCGGGGAGGCGGTCGCGAGGGCCTGGGCGAGCGCATCCCGATCGCGCACCGAAGGCGGCCCGCACCGCACCGATGCGAGCGCGGCCGCGAGGGACTGCACGTGGAGGTGGTGGTCCTGGAGGCCGGGCAGCAGCGCCCGTCCCGCCGCGTCGAAGCTCGCCCCGTCGTAGGCGTCGAGGTCGCGACCGAGCTCGACGATCCGTCCGTCGCGGATCCGGAGGTCGCGCCGGACGCCATCGATCTCGGCCTCGCGGATCAACATGCCCCGCGCCTCCAGGCGTCGAGGCTCGCGGGCGAGGGGGGTGCGAGGGGAGGCGCCGTCCCGTTCGCCTCGCGGATCCGCGGAGGCGCGACCGGCGTCTCCACGCCTGCCTCCCGAATCACATGGTCGGCGCCCACTCGACCGACCTCGATCTCGGCGGCCTCGATCGGCGTCGCCGCGGAGTGCGCCGCCACGTCCCGGAGCGAGACCTCGAGCAGGCCGCCGCGCCCGTTCGACGCGCAGGCCAGGGCGAGGACCGCCGCATGGACGCCGGTCAATGGATCCGCCAACGCGTCCCCGCAGAAGCAGGGATCGTCTTCCGCCGCACCGGGCGCCCAGCCGAGTCCCGCCGCGATGGCCGCATCGTCGCCGAAGGCGATCCATTCGTGGGCGCGGCCATAGCCGGTGATCGAGAGCCAGATCCGGCCGGGGACCTCTGCGACCCAGGTCTCGGCGTCGAACCCGAGCTGGCGCAGCGCCCGGGGTCGCGCGCTCTCGACGACGAGGTCGGCCTCGTTCAGCAGCGCTTCGAACGTCGTCCGATCGCTCGCGTCGTGCAGGTCGAGGGCCGCGCCGTGCTTGCCGGCGTTCATCCGGTCGAAGAAGACGGCCGGGCCGAGCCGCGCGCCGTCGGGTCGTTTCGGACTCTCGACCTTGAGGACGGAAGCGCCCGCGAAGGAGAGCAGCGAGGTGGCGAGGGGGCCGGCCCAGAGGGTCGAGAGGTCGAGGACGCGGAGCGGGCGTTCGCGCGGCGAGCCTTCGGTCGTTCCCGAGAGCGAGAAGAAAGAGGGGGTCGCCAGCGGTGCGCGCGGCGCGGGCGCGCCCGCGAGTCCGATCAAGCGCGCGCGTTCGATGACGGGCGCCGCGGCGCGTTCGCGAAGGACGTCTTCGATCACGCGCCACCCCTGGTCGCTCTCGTGGAGCGCGTCCGGGAGGTCGATCTCGAGCCAGGCCGGAACGAGTCGCCAGTCGTCGAGGCGCGGCAGCTGGATCGCGAGCCAGTCGTCTGCTGTGCGGAGCAGACGCCCCGCGCCACCCGCCGTCGTGCGCCCGTGGCGTGTGTGGCCGAAGCCTGCAGCGCGTTCGCCCAGGAGTCCGCGCCAATCGAGCCGACCCGCTGCCAGGGCCGCCGACATCGCTTCGAGGAGCGCCCCCGCGCCGAGCGCGGCGCTCGCGACGGCGCCGGGCGCGAGGCGCGGCGGCCCGTCCCTCGGTCCGCTGAGTGCCATGGCGCCGGAGGCGGCCCAATCCGCCGCGGCGGAGGCGCTTCCCAGCGGCTTCGGGTCGGTCGGCCCGGGGACGTCGAGGTCGTGCGCGGCGAGCGTGCTGCGAAGTGTTTCGGCGTGTCGCCCGGCCGGTGTGGTCGGCACGGATCCGTGAGTGATTCCGGGCGCTTGGGAGGGATGCGGCATGTCTTTTCCGAAGGCTCGGCAGGTTAGCATTCGGAATCTGGAATCCGTATGCTCGCCCATCGCTCAAGCGCGGTCGGGAGAGCGGGGGCGGCGTCCCCAGGCACGACCCGACCGGAACAACCGAACCCGAAGGTCGCTCGATCCAGCAATAGGGTCGACCGATCCGATCATTTCCAAGGAGTCATCGAATGGCGGTGTTGAAGGCCGGTAGCCGACTGAAGAGCGCGGTGTGCAGCTCGGAGCTGATGGTGGTCGTTGCGCCCGAGGGCGACGTGAACCTGACCTGCGGTGGCGCGCCCGTGATCGAGCTCGGTGCGGACGGCGCGGGCGAACTCGACCCGGCCCACAAGGGCGGGACGCAGATGGGCAAGCGCTACACGAACGAAGCCGGTGACATCGAGATCCTCTGCACGAAGCCGGGCGAGGGGAACCTCGCGGTCGACGGCACGGCGCTGGAGATCAAGGGCGCCAAGCCCCTCCCGTCCTCCGACTAGCGTCGGAAGACGGCAGGGGAGGCTGGCTCTTGTTGGAAGGGGGGAGCCCCGCTTCCGACTCCCTGACGGCCTGTTGTGCTTCGGTTGCGCCTCCGCCCGCATGAAGCTTCTGGGATGACGCGTTGCGGGTGCTGCGGCGCATTGTGAGACGATCATGAACTTGATGATGCTTCTGGAGATGGCGGCGGGGGCCTTCGGGGACCGCGTCGCGTTTCAGAATGGCGACGACCGGCTGACCTATCAGCAGCTCTTCGACGCGGCGGGGGCGCTCGCGGCGGATCTGTCGGACGGGCGGACGAAGCATCTCGCGATGCTCGACGAGAGCAGCCTCGCGCTTCCGGTCGCGGTCTTCGGTGCGTCCTGGGCCGGGGTGCCCTTCGCGCCGCTCAACTACCGCCTGACGGACCCCGAGCTCGACTCCCTCGTGAGCCAGCTCCAGCCCGGGCGCCTGGTGACGGAGCCCGACCGGCTGGCCCGGCTCGGGGACAAGATCACCGGAGACGGGAGCGACTTCGTCTCGGTGCTCACGACCGGCGACCTGCTCAGGGCGGCGCGGGCCGACGGCGCCGCGCCGCGCGAAGAACCGTGGTCGATGGACATGGACGACACGGCGATCCTGCTCTTCACGAGCGGGACGACCGGTGCCCCCAAGGCCGCGGTCCTTCGCCAGAAGCACCTCGTGTCCTACGTACTCGGCTCCGTCGAGTTCATGGGGGCGGACGAGAACGACGCGTCGCTCTCCTGCGTCCCTCCCTACCACGTCGCCGGCATGGCCGGGATCGTGAGCGCCGTCTACTCCGGCCGTCGGGTCGTCCAGATGCCGAGCTTCACCGCCGAGAGCTGGATCGCGACCGCGCGTCGGGAGAACGTGTCCCACGCGATGGTCGTGCCGACGATGCTCGCGCGGATCGTCGAATCCCTCGAAGGAGAGAAGGACGCGGGGATGCCCAACCTGCGGAACCTCGCCTACGGCGGTGGAAAGATGCCGCAGTCGGTGATCGAGAAGGCGATGGATCTCTTCCCCGGGACCAACTTCACGAACGCCTACGGCCTGACCGAGACGAGCTCGACGATCTCGCTGCTGGGTCCCGACGACCATCGCGACGCGATGTCGAGCGACGAGCCGGAGGTGCGGCGGCGCATCGTCTCCGTGGGTCAGCCACTGCCGACCATCGAGGTCAGCATCCGCGACGTCGACACCGAAGAGCCGCTGCCGGCGGGCGAGCGCGGCCTGATCTTCGTGCGCGGCGAGCAGGTCTCCGGCGAGTACCGCGGCAAGGGCAGCCTTCTCGACGAAGAGGGTTGGTTCAACACCCGCGACGGCGGTTACCTCGACGAGGGTGGTTACCTCTTCCTCGAAGGCCGGATGGACGACGTGATCGTGCGCGGCGGCGAGAACATGTCGCCGGGCGAGATCGAGGACGTGCTCCTGGCCCACGAGGCCGTGGCCGATGCCTGCGCGATCGGCGTCCCGGACGAGCAGTGGGGCGAAGCCGTCGCGGCGGCCATCGTGCTGAAGGCCGGCAAGGAAGCCTCGGTCGCCGAGCTCCAGCAGTGGGTCAAGGATCGACTGCGCTCGTCGCGAACGCCCGAACGCATCGATTTCTGGGACGAGCTCCCGTACAACGAGACGGGCAAGCTGCTCCGGCGCAAGGTCCGCGAGGCCTTCGCCCAGGAGACGGGCAGCGGCGACTAGCTCGCGACGCTGGCGGAGGCCGCAGATGGGTCACGCGGTCGCGCCGCCGTTCTTCTCGGCCGAGGGCCTCGGGGCCTTCCTCCTGGCTCCGGATGCCGGCGAGCGGCTCGCGCCCCTCGCCGGGGAAGACGGCGTCTCCGGGCCTGGCGCGCTGGTCCTGGATCTGCGCGCGACGAGCGAGGCGGAGGCGGAACGGGTGGGGGCGTCGCTGCGCGAGCGCCTGCCGATCCTGCCGGCGGTCACGATCGCGCTCTCGCCGACGGAGGACGCGCCGGTCCGGGACGGACTCGCGGCATGCTGCGACGTCGACCTCGCGTCGGAGGAGGCGGTCGTCGCCCTCTTCGAGGCCTTTCGACCGACGCCGGTCGCCGCGCTCGCCGATGCGCAGCTGCTGCGCGGCGCGCCGCGGCGAACGATCCACGAGGCGCTCGTCGCGGAGTCCTTCGTCTACTCCACCCTGCAATCGGGCAGCGAGTTCGAGCGCCAGCTCTCCGCCTGGCGCAAGCGCAAGGGCAAGCGCAGGAAGGCGTCGGATGCGGGGCCGGCCGTGCGCATGGATCGCGATCGCGATCGCCTCGAGATCCATTTCGTGCGCGCCGGAAAACACAACGCGTTCTCCCGCGCGATGCGCGACGGGCTCTGCGAGGCGCTTCAGCTCGCGCTCGCCGATCCCTCGATCGAAGAGGTCGTGCTCTCGGGGGAGGGACCGTCGTTCTGCAGCGGGGGCGACCTCGACGAGTTCGGCTCCTTTCCGGACCCGGCGGAGGCCCACGCGATTCGAACGACGCGGAGCCCGGCGCTCCTGCTCTCGCAGCTCGCCGATCGGGTGCGGGTCGAGGTGCACGGTGCGTGCATCGGCGCGGGCGCCGAGCTGCCCGCCTTTACCGGGCGGGTCGTCGCGGAGGAGGATGCGTACTTCCAGCTCCCCGAAGTCGGGCTCGGACTGGTGCCCGGCGCCGGCGGGACGGCCAGTCTGCCGCTTCGGATCGGCCGACAGCGCACGGCCTGGCTCGGCTTGTCCGGAGAACGGATCGACGCCCGGACGGCCCTCGATTGGGGGCTGGTCGACGAGGTGCGCCTCGGGCAGCATGTCGACCCCGCGTAGCGCGGGGGCGAAGAGATCGAAGCAGACGAAGACGCAAGGGCGTCGAGGAGAAGAGATGGGCGGACCGCTCGACGGGATCAAGGTCGTGGAGATGGGTGTCTGGGTCGCCGGGCCGGCGGCGGGGGGCATCCTCTCGGACTGGGGCGCGGACGTCGTGAAGATCGAGCCGCCGGGACTCGGGGATCCGGCACGGATGTTCCAGTACATGTTGGGCGGCGATCTCCCCTTCAATCCCGTCTTCGAGAACGACAACCGAAGCAAGCGCTCGATCGTCGCCGACCTGCGCAAGCCGGAAGGCCTCGAGATCGCCCTCGATCTGATTCGGGGCGCGGACGCGTTCGTGACGAACGTCCGGCCCGCCGGCCTCGCGCGGCTCGGTCTCTCCGCTGAAGAGCTCTGCGCACGCTTCCCGCGGCTGATCTACGGGCTGATCACCGGCTACGGCACGGAGGGACCCGAAGCGGATCGCGCCGCCTACGATATCGCCGCGTTCTGGGCGCGCTCCGGCATCGCGCATTCGCTGACCGCACCGGGCAGCCATCCGCCCCATCAGCGCGGTGGCATGGGCGACCACAACGCCGGCCTCGCGGCCGCAGGCGGGATCTGCGCCGCGCTCTTCAATCGGGAGAAGACGGGAAAGGGCCAGATCGTGTCGACGTCGCTCCTGCGCGAAGGCCTCTATACCCTGTCCTTCGATCTCTCGGTCGCGCTTCGCTACGGCCTCTCGATCCAGGCGGGCAATCGCAAGACCGCAGGGAATCCCGCGATCAACAACTACGCCGACTCGGAGGGCAACTACTTCTGGATCGTCGGCCTCGAGGGAGAGCGCCATTGGCCGCCCCTCGCCCGCGCCGCAGGACATCCCGAGTGGATCGAGGATCCGCGCTTCGCCGATCCACGCTCGCGCGCCGAGAACGCCGCCGAGCTGATCGCGATGCTCGACGAGATCTTCGCGACGAAGACCCGCGCGGAGTGGGGCGCGATCTTCGATGCGGAAGAGGATCTCTGGTGGGCGCCCGTCCAGTCGATCGACGACGTGATCGCGGATCCGCAGGTCGCCGCCGCGGGTGGCTTCTGCGAGGTCCCGGACGGGCCGACGACGACGACGCTGCCCGCGTCTCCGGTGGACTTCCACGGTACGCCGTGGGCGCCGCGCGCGATGGCACCGGCTCACGGCGAGCACACCGAGCAGGTGCTGCAGGAAATCGGGCGGACCGGAACCGAGATCGCGGCGCTTCGGGAACGAGGCGTCGTCGCTTAGCGACGTCCGAGGCGTCGTCGCGGAGCGACGTCCGAGGTGCAGTCGCGGAGCGACGTCCGAGGTGCAGTCGCTGATCGACGTCCGAGGTGTCGTCGGCGAGCGGGTGGTCAGAAGTTGAGCCGGACGCCGGCGATCTCCCAGCTGTAGACGAAGGTCTCGTCCAGCGTTCCGCCGGGCAGGAAGTTGAAGATCATCCTGGAGCCGACCGTGAGACGGTCGCTCAGGATGTAGTCGAGTCCGACGCCGGCGTTCACGAGGAAGCCGGAGTCGCGGTTGGCGCCGCCACGCTCCTTGTTGTCGATCACGGCGAAGCCGATTCCCGCGAAGAGGTTCGGCTCGAAGCGTGCCATCTCGCCTTCGAAGAGATTGGCGCCGGTGATGGTCAGGTTGGCGGTCCCGAAGACGAGATAGCGGTCGTCCCCGAGGCCGACCTGCATCATCGGACCCGCGGCCACGTACTGATCGAAGCGGTAGGGCAGCTCGAAGTTCAACAGGAGGTTGTCGGGGTCGACGGTGAATCCGGTGCCCGCGCGGAGCGACCACGGCGTCGTGGGCGGCCCGGCCGTCGTCCGACCCCCGAGCTGGTTCTCGTTCGGCTGCCAGTCCTCCTCGTCCGAGCCCCAGTCCTGGGCGGCCGCGACGGCCGGGCCGAGCAGGCCGGCGAGGGCGAGAAGAAGGATCAGTGCGCTTCGCGTGACGCGCAGCATGGCGTACTCCTGACTCGTCGAGGAGCGTGGGTTCCTCGATCGGGGCGCGGGGATTCATACTGCGGGGGGATCTCGAAAGAGTCCGCGATCCCCCGTCGCTTCGCAAGAAATCGCGCGACGGCCGCCGGAGTGGGAGGGGCACCGGGTCTGATGAAATCCAGGCCAAAGGATGAAACACTCCTGGGCAGGCGGACACGCGCCCTTCCGCCGCTCGTGGAGAGGTTCCGTGCGCGGTTACTCGAGGATCCATCTCGGCATGCCCTTCTGGGGCTTCGAGGACTGGCGAGGCGGTCTGTACGCGAAGGACAGTCGCGCGGCGGACTTCCTGGCCCAGTACGCGCGCGTCTTCGACGCCGTCGAGGGCAATACGACCTTCTACGCCGCGCCTTCGCCCGCGACGGTCGAGAAGTGGAAACGCGAGACCGGTGAGGACTTCCGATTCTGTTTCAAGCTGCCGAAGACGATCACCCACGACGCGATGCTGCAAGACGTCGTACGCGAGACCGAAGGGTTCCTGGAGCGCCTGCTTCCGCTTCTCGATCGACTCGGCCCGATCATGATCCAGCTGCCTCCGAACTTCGGCGCGCGGGAGATCCCGCGCCTCGAGGCCTTCCTCGAGACCCTGCCCCGGGAGTTTCGCTACGCCGTCGAGCTTCGGGATCCCGAGCTCGCAGCCGACGGCATGCCGGCGGATCTCGTCGACGACCTGCTCGAGTCCGCCGATGTGGGTCGCGTGATCATGGACACGCGGCCCCTGCGCGATGGACCGGGCGATCACCCGGACATCCTGGCCGCTCTCCACAAGAAGCCGAACCTGCCGGTTCGTGAGGTCGCGCTCTCCGCGGATCCGATCGTGCGGATCGTCTTCCATCCCGACCCGACCGTGAACGCGGTCTGGCTCGACCGTTGGGCGAAGGTCCTCGCCCACTGGATCAAGGACGGAATCGAGCCCCTGGTCTTCGTGCACTCACCGAGCAATCGCGAGTCGCCGGCCTTCGCGCGGGACCTGCTCTCGCGGGTCGACGCGATCGAGTCGGTCGGAACGCTCCCCGCCTGGCCCGGCGAAGAGGGCGAGTCCGCGAGCGGCCAGCTCTCGCTGATCTGATGCGGGGCCGTTACATGAAGCTCGGGCGCGTGCCGATCACGCCCGCTGCTTCGAGTCGTTCGATCTCGTCGTCCGGCAGGCCGAGTTCGCCCTGGAGCACTTCGCGGTTGTGTTGTCCGAGGGTAGGGGGCGGTCCGCAGTGGAGCTCCCGGTCGAAGAGCGAGAACGCGGCGGGGAAGGACGGATAGCGGGTCGCGCCGGTGACCGGATGCTCCATCTTCTGGAAGAAGCGTCGCGCAGCGAGCTGCTCGTTGGGATGGAGACGGTGGCAGTTGATCGCCGCGGCCGCGGGGACGCCTTGCGCGTGCAGCGCCGAGAGACACTCGTCCAGGCTTCGCGTGCGGGCCCAGGCGGACAGGCGGGCCACGAGGGTGTCGTGCGCGGCGAAGCGCCCCGCGTGGGTCGCGAGCACCTCGGTGTGGCGCCAGTCCTCGGCCCCGAGTGCGACGCAGAGTCCCTTCCACTCCTCGTCGGTCGTGACGGAGATGGCGATGCGCTCATCCTTCTCCCGGGTCTCGAACACGCCCTGAGGTGCAGCGTGGGGCATCGTGTTGCCGTTCCGGCCGAGCACGTGACGGTGGGCGGAGGCTTCGATCACCTGTTCCGCTGCGACCGCGAGGGCGGGCTCGACGAGGGCGACCTCGACGACCTGACCGCGCCCGGTTCGCTTGCGCTCCTCGAGCGCCAGGGTCAGGGCGAAGACCGCGTGGGCGCTGCCCAGCGGATCACAGACGCCGCGCATCACCAGGGGAAGGTCTTCGTACCCCGTCACCCAGGCGAGGCCCGAGACCTGCTCGACGGTCATCGCGAAGCCCGCCCGGTCCTTCCAGGGACCGTCCAGCCCGAAGGCGGGCATCCGCACGAAGATCGCGCGGGTGTTGAGCGCGCGAACCGTGTCCGCATCGATCCCGAAGCCCGGCATCACCCGCGCCGAGAAGTTCTCGATCACCACGTCCGCCTCGGAGATCAGCCGCTTCAGCAGGACGAGCCCGTCGTCGTGGTCGAGGCGCAGGGTCACGTCCCGCTTGCCCGGGTTCACACCGTGGAAGACCTGGGACCACTCCCAGAGCGTGTCGTTCCGGACGGCGGTCGCGAATCGCATCCCGTCCGGCCGCTGGATGGATTCGATCTTCACGACGTCGGCGCCCAGGTCCGAGAGGATCGAAGTCGTGTAGGGGCCCGCCCAGAAGGCGGTCAGGTCGACGACGCGCAGGCCGGTGAATGGAAGGTCGGCGTGTCCCATGCGCAGCGGTTCGGGCTCGGGCGTCTTGTCGAAGAGCGCGAGGACGTCCCGGCGATCCGCGTCGAGGGCGGGCGCAGGGCGCAGCGGCGCGGGCTCGCAGGACTCGAGCCGCCAGGGCGCGCGGGGCTGCAGGAAGCCGCCTGGCGCGCGCACGAAGACGCCGCGCCGACGCATGTGATCGATCTCCGGGAGGGTGCCGCCGTTTCCGATCGGGGTGGCCGGGATCCGAAGCAGCTCGCAGAGCTCGATCCACTCGTCGGTGGTCTTCGTCCGGAGCGCGTCGTGGATCGCGCCGTGAACGAACGCGCGATCCTCCATCCGACCGCGCGCGTCCAGGTATCGCTCGTCGTCGCCGATGTCCTGACGACCGATCATCGAACAGAAGTCCTTCCACTGCTGGCCGGTGATCGTGCAGATCCCGATATGACCGTCGGCGGTCGGCTCGATCGACGGGATCTCGATCGAGCGGGCCAGGTCGCCGGGAATGAACTGGCTGCTGAGGTCCCCGAAGATCGTGAGCCCCTGGATCATCACTTCGAAGAGCGACAGGTCCGCGATCTGCCCTTCGCCCGTCTGGCGCGACGACCGCCACGCGGCGAGACCCGAGATGGCCGCGAAGCTGCCGCCCAGCCACTCGCCGATCCTGCCTCCGGCGGCGACCGGTCCACGATCGGGCAGGCCGCGGTAGTCGACGGAGCCGGTCGCGGCCTGGAGCGTGAACTCGTTCGCCGGGCGCTTCGCCCAGGGACCTTCCTGGCCCCAGGGCGAGATCCGGACGACCGACAGGTGCGGGTGGGCATCGAGCCAATCCTCGGGATCGAGCTCGCGGTGCTCGAGGCCCTCGGCGCCCCAGTCCTCGAAGACGAGGTCGACCCGGGCGGCGAGGCCGGCGATCCGGTTGCGGTCCCAGGCGTCGCGCGGATCGAGGGCGATGCTCCGCTTGCCCGCGTTCAGATACTGGAAGAGGGGCGAAGACGCACCCTCCGGGAGGTCCTGGAAGGAGGCGCTCCAGTTGCGCATCGGATCCCCGGTCGGAGGCTCGACCTTGACCACGTCCGCGCCCGCATCGACGAAGAGCTTCGTCGCGTACGGTCCCGCGATGCCGGTCGTGAGATCCAGGATCCGCAGCCCGCCGAGGGGCCGGATGTCGTCGTCGCTCATGATCGTTTTCGGACGCTCGCGGTTTCCGACCCGCCTGTCGCGGGATCGAGTGAGAATCTAACATCACGCCTCGCTCAGGAAACGAGGAGACGGGAAGTGCTGACGGAGTTCGAAGGAAAGGTCGCGGTGGTGACCGGGGCGGCGAGTGGGATTGGCAAGGCGCTCTGTGTGCGCTTCGCGCAGGCGGGAATGAAC
Source organism: bacterium (assembly GCA_024742285.1). Classification (NCBI taxonomy): domain Bacteria; species bacterium. The sequence goes on from JANSYR010000005.1 coordinate 266,840, forward strand.
GTCGTCCTCGCGGACGTGGAGAACGATGCCCTCCGCGAAGCGGGGCGCGACATCGAGCGCCGCTTCGGGGACGGGGGCGTCGAGGTCCTCACGGTCCGAACCGACGTCTCTCAGACCGATCAGGTCTCGGCCCTCGCCGAGGCGACCCTCGACCGCTTCGGCAAGGTCCACGTCCTCTGCAACAACGCCGGCGTGTTCGCGGGCGGTCGGACCTGGGACGCGATCGGAACCGACTGGGAGTGGGTCCTCGGCGTGAACGTGATGGGTGTGCTCTACGGGATCCGTGCCTTCGTTCCGGTCATGCTCGAGCAGAACGAGCCGGCGCACGTCGTGAACACCTGCTCGATGGCCGGGCTGATCAACATGCCGCTCTCGGGCGTCTACAACGTCAGCAAACACGCGGCCCTCTCCTTGACCGAGACGCTCTACCACGAGCTGCAGACCCTGGAGACGCCCGTCGGCGTCTCGGCGCTCTGCCCCGAGCTCATCCGGACGGGGATCGGCCGATCCGAGCGGAACCGGCCCGCCCATCTCAAGCGCGGCGACGACGACGGCTCGCCGGAGCAGGAGATGGTCGAAGCGGCGATCAAGGCGAGCATCGACACGGGCCTCGACCCGTCCGCGATGGCGGAACGGGTCTTCGAAGGCATCAAGAGCGACACGTTCTACCTGCTCGCCGAAGAGGGCGGCAGCTGGGACCGGGCCTGTCGGATCCGTCTCGAGGACATCAAGGAGCGACGGAATCCGACGACGGGCGCGCTCTCTGGCGCGAACTGATCGGCGACGCCCTCTCCACGTGAAGCGTTCCCTTCTCTATCAGGTCGGCGGCTCCGACGGCACGGACTTCGAGGTTCTCGCCGAGGAGGTCGCCCTGGCGGAAGAGCTGGGCGTCGACACCGTCTGGTGTTTTCCGACGAGCGGAGACGACGGTTCGTTCCGCGGGACGGCGCCGGAGATCTGGCTGGCGGGCCTGGCGGAGCGCACGTCTCGCCTGCGTCTCGGTTGGGGGCTCAGCGGGATGCTGCCTCCGGAGCGGCCGCCGATGCGGGTGGCGGAGCAGGGCGCGACCCTCGATCTGGCAAGTCGAGGACGACTCGAGGTCGCGCTGCTCCCGGAGGGCCCGCTCGAGGGCGAGTGGGACGAGGGCTACCGGATGCTCGTCGACATGTGGGATGCACCGACCTTCTCTTGGGGCTCCGAGCGCTTCGAGGTCCGTCCGATCGACGTCGTGCCGAAACCGCAGCAGAAGCCCCACCCGCCGCTCTGGCTCGTGGGCTGGTCCGACGATCACGCGCGCGCAGCCGGACGCGGAGGGCTCGCGTACCTCGACGTGTCCGGGGCGAACGACGAGGCGGTCGAGATCCATCGCGACGCCTACGCGGAAGGACGGGCCGAAGCGAATCCCGAGGATCTCGTCTCGGTGCACGCGTTCGGCGTCCTCGGAGACGTCGAGCCCGGTGACGACGCGGCGGAACGGCTCGGGCGCTGGGCCGAGCTCCAGGTCGACCACGCGATCCTGCGTGCGGGCCCCCTCGAAGGGGGAACCGAAGAGGCGCGCCAGCGGATTCGCGCCTTCACCGACGGCGCCGCCGACGTCCACTGAACGCGACGACGTGCCTATCTTCCTGCGGACCGGCTCTCGTCGGCCGGGCGCTCCGAGAGGAGCGTCGGCCCGCCGCCCATCGCCTCGCTCTCTTCTCGGATCCGGCGCCACCGGAAGGGCGACACCAGCTGGCCCCAGTAGTCCATCGGGTAGGCCGGGAGGCCGGCGATCCCGATGTCCTCCGGAGGCTCGCGGTCCTTCGGGAGGAAGCGCGTGCCGAAGACGATGTCCCAGACGATCAGGTTCTGGCCGAAGTTCGTGTTCGACTCCTCGAGGTCGCGCGAATGATGCCAGCGATGGAGCTCGGCCATGCTGAAGATCCAGTTCAGCATGCCGAGCCGGAGTACGAGGTTCGCGTGCTGGAAGAGGCCGTGGACGGCGGACACCAGCCCGAAGAGCGCGATCACCCGGCCGTCCGCGCCGACCATGAGCAGCGGGATCATCGGCGCGAAGTTCGAGAGCGCGATGTCGACGGGGTGGAACCGTACGGCGTTCAGGAAGTAGAGCCGCGGCGCGCTGTGGTGGAGCGCGTGGAAACGCCAGAGCCAGTCGACCTCGTGGGTCAGGCGGTGGACCCAGTACATGAAGAACTCGCCGAAGACGAGGGCGAGGGCGAGCTGGCCCCAGAGGTTCCATTCGGTCGGCCAGAGCGTGAAGCCGATCCGTTCGGAGAGCCAGACGCCCGCGGCGATCGCTGCGATCCGGACGGGAATCTCGAGGAGCCGGGTCGTAAGGAGGCCAGAGACGATCAGATGGCCGAGATCGACGCGGAGATCCCCGTCGGAGTGGAGCCATCGCTCCTGCCAGAAGAAGAGCCGCTCGAGACCCATGATCACGAAGTAGGCGCCGATCGTAGGCGGTCCGATCGCGACCGTCGGTGCGACGCCGGACTCGATCTGATGGATCGCCCAGGCGGTCACGCCACCCAGGAAGAGCGGAAAGAGCGCCCGCGCCAGGATCCATTCGAGCGCGCCCATCACGCCCGGTCGCGTGCCCTCGCTGGTGGTCGTCTGGTCCGCGACGTGCGTCGACATGTTCGCTCTCCGGCGGTGGGGTGAAGCCGGATCGAGTCTAGGTCCGTCGTGGGTGGCACGCCCGGGTCAGAAACCGATCCGGATCCGCGCCGACAGATCGTGGTCGACGGTATGGCTCGCTCGATAGACGTCGTAGCGGAGCTGGAACTGGAGGCGGTTCACGTACTTCGGCGAGAAGCTGACGCCGGTGCCGATCTCGAAGCCACCCGCGTCCTCCTTGGCTTCGACCGTGAAGGGCGCGACGCCGGACGGCCCTCCGACCAGGGAGGCTCGGACATCACGCTGATTCCCGGAGTGCGTCTGGCGCCAGCGCAGATCGAGGGTCGGGCGCCAGACGCCGGTCGCCCATTCGAGATAGCGATGGAGGTAGCGGCGGTACTCGTAGGCCGTTCCCAGCCGGAGCCCGGTCCGCGTCGTCAGCACGTCGTCGTCGCGGCTTCGGATTCGCGCATTGAAGGGCGCTGCGCCCGACTCGGTGAGCCCGTCCGTCTCGACCCGCGCCCAGTCGACCGCGGCGATCGGTTCGACCGTGATCGGGCCGACGTCGAAGAGGAGGCCGACCTCTGCCGCGAGCAGGAGCCGACTGCTGTCGAATTCGTCCTCGGCGTTCAGCGCCTGCGAGACGGAGCCCGTCCCCGTGCCCTCGGAATACGTGATCGATCGCGTCGAGTCGTGTCGGGTGTGCGCCCAGGTCGCGACGGTCTGCACGCGAAGCGGCCCGTGACTCCAGCCCGCGTAGCCCGAGACCTCTGCGAGCGTCAGGTCGGCCTCTCCGAATCGTTCGTAGTCGACGGTTCCGTGTTGGGTCGAGACCGCGAGCGTGAAGTCGAATCCAGCCATCGAGGGAGCGTCCACGCCGAAGACGACGCCTCCGAGGAACGCGTCGTACTCCGGTCGTCCGGAGAACGCCTCGCGCGTTCGCTGGGCACCGATTCCGGAGACCCACGGCGCCCAGGCGTGTGCGTGACACTCGAGCGGCGTATCCGTCCCTTGCCACGGGTCGAGCTCGCCCGGGTTGCATTCGCGCGGACGCTCCATGAGCAGCCGCGCGACGCGCCGCCCGCCTTCGATCACGAGGGCGGACTGGGCGTCGTAGCTCTCCGGGGAGAGGGCACCGAGGATCCGGCTCACGCTGCCGTTCGAGCCCGCGATGAGGTTCAGCTCCGTCTGCAGCTCGCTGGAGGTGCCCGCATCCCCATCGATCGCATCGAGGTAGGCGCCGATCGCCTGATTGTTGGCGCCGAATGCGACGAGGGGATCGCCGAACGTGCCGACCCGGGTGATGACGAGGTCGAGGCCCGTCGGCGTGTCGACGGTCGAGTAGGCGATGAGGCCGACCGGGTCCGGGAGCTCGATCGAGTCGAACGCACCGGCGGCGGAGGCCGCCTCGACGACGCCGTAGGTGCCTTCGTCGAGGCCCGACGCGACGACGACTTCGAGGTCGCCGCCGAGCGTGGCCGCCCCGTCGGCTCGAATCGGGACCGCGACGCCGTCGACGAGGACTCTCACCGCACCGCCGGGTTCGATGAGCAGGTCTCCTCCGAGCACCGCCGGCTGGGATTCGCCGATGGCGAGCAGGCGGGAGCCGGAAAGCACCTCGAGATCGCCCGTGAACGCGCCGCCTTCGGTGACGAACCAACCGATGGACGTGTTCTCGCCCATGACCAGGGCGCTGCCTTCGAGCTGGACGCGTTCGAAATTCGCGAGCCTCGACAGGTCGAAGGTATTGCTCAGGGCTCCGGGAGTCGAGCCGTCGTCGAACGCGAGAACGAAGGTGTCGTCGGCCCCGTCGCCGCCGTCGATCGTGACGCCGTCGCCGATGCTCGCACTCGTCGCGAAGCGGAAGGTGTCGTCGTCCGCGCCGAGGTCGATCGTGCCCGTCATGTCGCCCGTGAGGTCGATGAAGTCTTCGCCCCCGAGCAGGAAGACGTCGCCGATGATCTCGCCGGCGTTGTCGATGACCTCGACGCCAGCGGTCCCCAGGATGGCGATCCCGCGGTTCGCCGTGCCCGCGTTCGTCGGGTCCGCCGAGATCACGCCGCGCGACGTGTTGAAAATGCGGTTCTCGAACGTGCCGGAGAAGCTGCGGAACTCGACCAGGGGGCCTGCGTCCTCGTCTCCGCTCACGGTTCCGGCGTTGCCGAAGCTGAAGTAGTCCGCGACGGTGTCGTCTGCCCCGTCGAGGATTTCGTTTCCGCCGAGCGAGACGCCGACCGAGTCGGTTCCCGTCACCGAGATCGTCGCGCCGCTTTCGTTGATGACGAAGCTGTCGTTGTCGACGTTCGCATCGTCGCCGACGCAGACGCCGAACGCGTTCGCGCCGGAGACGTCGATGCTCCCGCGATTGACGACGTCGTTGGCGATGTTCGTGATCTCATTGGTGGTCCCATCCCGTGTGACCGTGATCCAACCGTCGCCGAGCTCCATGCCGATCGAGCCGTCGCCGGTGACCTCGAGGTCGCCAACGTTGGTGTGGTTCGCCTCGGCGTCGGGATCGGACTTGTCGCCGGCGAGGAGGCCGCGGCCGTCGATTCCGTTCAGCTGGGTGTTCCCGAGAATCGTGCCCGTGTTGTCGCCCACGGCGATCGCGGTGGCGCGATCGCCGTTGATGGTGATCGTCCCATTCACGCCGAGACTCGGATCGCCGCCGATCACGCCGTTCGGCAGCGCGCCCCCTGTATTCTCGTTGACCTGGATCGCGAAGGCATCGTCGGCATCGACCACGATCGTTCCCAGGTTGGTGATGACGTTGTCGTCCACGCCGCGGATGCCGACGCCGCCGTCCGCGCCCGTCTCTACGGTGATCGTCGCCCCTTCGCTGTTGATCACTTCGTAGTTGTTGCGGACGTCGATTCCGACCGCTCCGTCCTGCCCGACGTTGATCATGCCATTGTGGGTGATCTCGCCGAGCACCGGTGCGGGAGGTCCGTCGGTCTCGGTGTTGTCGCGCATCCGGACGCCGGCGCCGTTCACGACACCTACGTTGATCGTGCCGTCGAGCGTCACGATGTTGTCGTCCTGGCCCAGCAGGCCGACGCCGTCGACGTCCACGACGTCGAGCGTCGAGTCCGCGCCGAGGACGATCGTGTTGCCGTCCCCGACAACGATGCCGGCGTCTTCCGCGCCGCTGTCGTCGATCACGACGGTGCCGCTCGTCGTGATCGTCACGTCCGTGTTGCCCGAAGCGTCGAAGCCCGTCTCGTCCGTGCCGGTGCACGTGACGCTCCCCCCGTCGGCGAGGGGCGGGGTGTCGGGATCGCAGGCGGCCTCCGCGCGTGGGGCGAGAAGCCAGAACGCGCTCGCGAGGGCCAGCCCCAGAAGGAGCGGTCTCGTGACCGCCGAAGCGCGGCCGGAGGACGGAGGCCGCTCCGGCGATGCGGGCTCGCGGCACGCGCCGTCGCGGTCGAGGGGGGGCTTCTGCGTCATGGGGTTCCTGGGCTCGGACGGCACGACTCCGCGATGTGCGCGGCAATCGACAAAGAAGGAGGCGTATAGTACCTCTAGTGGCCGCCCGCAGGTGCGCGGTGACGACCCCCGGCACGCTCTTCACGCAAGACACGAAGAGGTGCGCAGCCGAGGGGAGACCCGTTCGCATCCCGTGCGCAGGCCTCCTGCTCGCGTACGCAGTCCATCGGAAAGGAAACGACCATGACTCTCGACCCGAGTGCCGTCGGCGCCAAGGGCGACCCCCAGCGCCGCAGCTGGACCTCCAAGGACTCCCTTCTCTACGCCGTCGGCGTCGGCGCGGGTCTCGACGAGCTCCAGTTCACGACCGAGAACACGAAGGACACGCCGCAGCGCGTCCTCCCGACCCAGGCGGTGATCCTCGGTGGCGGTGGGATCCCGATCGGCAAGATCGGTGAGTTCAACCCCGCGCTCATGGTCCACGGCTACGAAGGCATCGAGCTCTACGACGAGATCCCGCCGGAGGGCGAGATCGAGAGCGTCGGCGAAGTGACCGGCATCTGGGACAAGGGCAAGGCGGCCGTGGCGGAGTTCGAGTCCACGTCGACGCTCGTGTCGACGGGCAAGCCGCTCTTCAAGGTCAAGATGTCGATGTTCTGCCGCGGCGCAGGCGACTTCGGCGGCGACCGTGGCCCGACGCCGACCTTCGAGCTCCCGGACCGCGCCGCGGACCACCAGGTGACGTACAAGACCCGCGAGGACCAGGCGCTCACCTACCGCCTCTCCGGCGACCGCAACCCACTCCACTCGGACCCGTCCTTCGCGGCGATGGGCGGCTTCGAACGGCCGATCCTCCATGGTCTCTGCACCTACGGCTTCACCGGTCGCGCGCTCCTCCACACCCTCTGCGACAGCGACCCGTCCCGCTTCAAGAGCATGGACGGCCGCTTCAGCAAGCCGGTCCTGCCCGGCGACGAGCTGACGATCTCCATGTGGGTCGACGGGAAGCAGGCGCTCTTCCAGACGAAGAACCAGAACGGCGACGTGGTCCTCGACCAGGGAGAGTGTTCCTTCTCCTAGAGGGAGGGGCGGAGTTCCGGGCCCGGGGCAGCCGGTTCGACCGCGGCGCCCGATCGGGTGGGGGACTCACGCGTCCTCGAAGCGCTCCATTGAATCGCCCCCGTCGAGCTCGTCTCGGTGGGGGCGTTCTCGTTTGGGCCGCCTTCGCGACGAATTGTGTGGGGTTGACGCAATAGTGCTCAGGGGGGTACACAGGGAGGGCCCTCGAGTCGTCCGGCGGTCCTGCCGATGAGGAGAGGGGAGGCACGGCGAGCGCCCTTGGCGCGGCCCGTGGGAGGATCGCGGAATGGTCGATCATCGCCGAAACCGATCGAGGCGCGCGCACGCGGCGCGTTCGTTCCGGGCGATGACCACATCCGAGAGGATGTGTCAGGTCGCGCGGCGACCCGAGACCCCGAGCCCCGATCACGAGTGAAACCCCTGCGCATGTGCGCGGGGGTTTCGTCGTTCCAGGCCCGGAACCAGGAGCAGGAGACGAGATGAAGCCGGAGCTAGAGCTTTCCAGTCGTTGGTGGACCCTGGGCGGCGCGGAGGTGCTCGACGTGATGGGCACCGTTCGATCGCTGGTTCGCAAGGGACAGGTCGTCCACATCGGGACCGACGCCCAGAAGTCCTCGTCGCGGATGGAGTTCGTGACCGTCGCCTGCGTGCTCAATCCGGGGAAGGGCGGCCGCGTCTTCTACACCCGCCGCTACGACCGCAAGAACATCTCGCTCTTCGAGAAGCTCTCGACGGAGACCTGGCTCTCGCTCGACCTCGCCATGAAGATGCACGAGGCCTTCTCGCTCCAGCCCGCGGACCAGCGCATCTGGGTCCACGTCGATGCGAACCCGGACGAGCGCTTCGATTCGAGCGACTACGTCAAGCAGCTCGCGGGCATGGTCGCCGGCTCGGGATTCCCCGTGCTCGTGAAGCCGAACGCGTGGTGCGCTTCGCACGTCGCGGACTTCGCGGTCAAGAACAAGCACTTCCGGGCGCGGATGCGGGCCGCGTAAGAGCGCGTAGCGACGTCCGTCCAGGGGCGGCGGCCTAGCCCTTGCGCAGCTCTCCGCCCGCGTCGCCCACCAGCTTCTCGAAGCGCTTGAGGAACTTCGCTTCGTCCTTGTCCGAGAGCGTCTTCGTCTCGCTCTGCAGCAGGACGTGGAAGGCGAGACTCTTGCGCCCGGCACCGATCGATTCCCCGCGATAGAGATCGAAGAGCTCGACGTCGGCGACCTGCTTCTTGCCGGCCTGCTCGATCAGGTCGATCAGCGCGCCCGCGCTCATCGACTCGTCGCAGGAGACGGCGACGTCGACCTTGATCCCCGGGAACTTCGGGAGCGGCTCGTAGCCCGTGCCCGAGAGCGACGCCGCGAGCAGCGCGTCGAGGCAGAGCTCGCCCACGGCGACCTCGCTGTCGAGGTCACCCGAGAGTCCGAGCTGCGGTGCCAGACCCGGTTCGATCTCGGCCACCACACCGACGACTTCGTCGGTCCCGTCCAGTCGCAGGAAGAGGCACTTCCCGGGGTGGGCCCAGGCCGGTCGGTCTCCGTCGGCGCTCCACTGCGGCGTGCCGCAGCCCCGCGACCGCACGAGGTCGTTCACGATCGCCTGGAGGCCCATCAGCCGGTTCTCGGCGTAGCCCGCCTTCTCACCCGGCCGCTGACCCGCCCAGGCGAGCGCGAGCAGATGGCGCTCCTTCGGTTCGCCGCGATCGTTGCCGTTCTCCGGCTCGTAGGCCTTGCCGATCTCGAAGAGCCGGACGTCGGTCCGGTTCCGTCGGTTGGCCTCGAGCCGCGGGAGGAGGCTCGGCGCGACGTTGCGGCGGATCTTCGACTCGCTCTGGTTGACCGGATTGATCACCGAGACGTGGGGCGCTTCGAGCTCGCCCAGCTTCTCGAGCAGACCGTCGTCGATGAACGAGTACGAGAGGTTCTCGTGGAAGCGCGCGCCGCCGGCCAGTCGATCCTGGAGCTGGCGCACGAGGAGGCGTCGCTCGTCCCGGGGCGGCGGGACGATGTCGAAGTGGAGGGGCTTCTCGTCGATGTTGCCGTAGCGGTGGATCCGGCCGATCTCCTCGACGAGGTCCTGCTCGATCGTGATGTCCTTGGTCGCGCGGAACGACGGGACGTGTACGTCGTAGAGATCGACGCTCTGCCCGTGGGTGCCGTCCTCGATCCCGAACTCGAGGCGTTCCAGGATCCGACGGATCTCCTCGTTCGGGAGCCGCTTGCCGAGGGCCGTGCGGACGCGTTCGAAGCGCAGCTCGATCGTCGAAGCCGGATCGGTCCAGCTGCCTACGTCCGTCGGCGGCGCGGGGAACGACGCCTCGGGGTGGATCTCCGAGAGCAGGCGTGCGAAGTGGCCCGCCGCCGCCAGGGGCAGCGTGGGGTCGAGGGACTTCTCGAAGCGCGCGGACGAATCCGTCCGCAGGCCGACGTGGGTCGACGTCCGGCGGACCGTCGTCGCCTCGAAGGTCGCGACCTCGAGCAGGAGGGAGTCCGTCTCGTCGGCGACCTTCGAGCCTTCTCCGCCCATGATGCCGGCGAGCGCGACCGGGGTGTCGCCGGCGCAGATCAGGAGATCCGTGTCGCGAAGGGTGCGGGCCTCGCCGTCGAGGGTCTCGATCGTCTCGCCGTTCCGCGCGTTGCGCACGACGATCCCGCGGCCGCCGCCGTCGGCTTCGAGTCGGTTCCGGTCGAAGACGTGGTTCGGCTGGCCGAGGTCCATCATCACGAAGTTGGAGAGATCGACGAGGAGGTCGATCGGTCGCTGGCCGACCGCGAGCAGGAGCCAGCGGAGCCAGTCCGGCGACGGGCCGGGCTTCACGCCGTCGATCGGGAGTCCGACGTAGCGGGAGCAGCCCGGCGTCTCGATCGAGATCGGGTAGGGCGTACCGGCTCCGGTCTCAGGCAGCGAGGTGTCGAGGGGGAGCAGCTCGAGCTCGTAGATCGCGGCGACCTCCCGCGCGATGCCGCGGTGGCCCCAGAGGTCGGGGCGGTGGGTGAGCGACTTGTTGTCGATCTCGATGATCCAGTCGTCGACGCCGAGGGCGACGGCGACCGGTGCGCCGACCGCGCAATCCTCTGGCAGGACCCAGATCCCATCGTGCTCGTCGCCGAGCTCGAGCTCTCGGATCGAGCAGATCATCCCGAAGGAGGGCACGCCGCGGATCTTCGACTTCTTGATCTTGAAGTCGCCGGGGAGCGTCGTGCCGACGGTCGCGACGGCGACCTTCTGTCCGGCCGCGACGTTCGGTGCCCCACAGACGATCGTGAGCGTCTCGTCCTGGCCGACGTCCACGGTACAGACCGAGAGCTTCTCCGCGTCCGGGTGGGCTTCCTTCACCTGGACGTGGCCGACCACGACGTCGTGGAGCTGGGGTGCGAAGCGCTCCACGCCTTCGACCTCCGCGGTCGAGAGGGTCAGGTCGTTGGCGAGCTGCTCCGGCGAGATGTCCGAGAGATCGACGTGGCGCGACAGCCACTTCATCGAGACGTACATCAGAACTGCTCCAGGAAGCGCACGTCGCCGTCCAGCAGGTGGCGTACGTCGTCGATGTTGTGCCTGAGCATGACGAGTCTCGAGAGGCCGAGACCGAAGGCGAAGCCGCTCCACTCCTCCGGATCCACGCCGCCCGCACGGAGGACGTTCGGATGGACGAGGCCGCAGGGCAGGAGCTCGATCCAGGTCGTGCCCTTGCAGACCGAGCAGCCGTCGGAGCAGAAGGGGCAGCGCGCGTCGAGCTCGAAGCCCGGCTCGACGAAGGGGAAATGGCCCGGGCGCAGCCGGACGTCGAGGTCGCGACCGAAGATCCCGCGCAGCAGCGTCTTCATCGCCCCGATCAGGTGCGCGACGGAGATGTCCTTGCCGACGACGAGTCCTTCCATCTGGTAGAAGGTGTGGTCGTGGCTCGCGTCCGTCGTCTCCTGCCGGAAGACGCGGCCGGGCGCGATCACGCGGAAGGGCGGGGTGCGGCCTTCCATAGCGCGGACCTGGACGGGGGAGGTGTGCGTGCGGAGGACGAGCGTCCCGATCTCGTCGCAGTAGAAGGTGTCCTGGGAGTCCCGGGCCGGGTGGTCCCTGGTGATGTTGAGCGCTTCGAAGTTGTAGTGGTCGAGCTCGACCTCGGGGCCGTCGAGGACCTCGTAGCCCATCGAGACGAAGAGGTCTTCGAGCTCGCGGGTCACCTGCGTGATCGGATGCAGACTGCCGCGGGGGGCGGGCGGCGGGGGCAGGGTCGGGTCGAAGTCGTCCGCCCGCCGCGCCGCGTCGAGCTTCGACGCGTCGAGCGCAGACTGACGCGCCTCGACCAGCGCGAGGATCGACTGCTTGAGGGCGTTGGCCTTCTGGCCGTGGGCCTTGCGGTCGGCGGGATCGAGCTTCGGGATCTCGGCGAGCATCGCGGAGATCGCGCCCTTCTTGCCGACGTAGTCGCGAAGGGCGTCCTTGAGCGCCGCCGCGTCCTCGCACGCCTCGATGCGCTGGCGCGCTTCTTCGAGCGTGGCTTCCGGATCCATCACAGTCCTCTCGCCGGTTGTCGTGGCCGATCCGAGGCGGAGCCGGATGGGCCGGCGCCCCTACGGCGTCGAGTGATTGGCGGCTCGCCGACCTCGCGACCGGAGCGGGTCGTGAGCGGGACGGGCCGTGATCCAGGCGTTGGTTGGGGGGCCACCCGGGGGTGGGGTCGGCGGATCTTACCGAATCGAGGGGGTTTTGGGGCGCGCCCGGCGCCGGATCCGGCCGAACGGGGCAAACTCCGGGGTGGGCGGGCCAGGCCTCGCTGGAATCGTCCGCTCTGTGAACCCCTTCACGCCGACTGGCGCCCGGAGTCCCGATCCTATGTCTCGAACTCGATTGAAGATCGGAGACAGCCAGGGATGGCGAGGGTCGACCTACGACAGGGCGAGGCGATGACGCAGCGCGCTCCGGGCATCCTGCTGGGGATCGGCGCGATCGTGCTCTGCCTCGGTCTGCGGGCCGCGGGGCTCTTCGGTGGCCTGGAGATGGCGATCCACGACCGGTTCGTCGGCTCGCTGCACGGCGACGTGGTCGACGAGGCGCCCGTTCTGCTCGTGCCGATCGGGGAGTCGGAGTTCGAACGCTTCGGCTATCCGCTCCCGGATGCGGTCCTGGCGCAGGCGATCGAACGCCTGCGGGAAGCCGGTGCGACTGCCGTCGGCATCGACCTCTACCGCGACGGTCCGGCCGGACCGAGCGCAACCGAGCTCGCCGGCTGGGCGGCGCTCGAAGGCGTGATCGCCGGCGACGACGGCGTCGTCGTCAGCGAGCTGCTCGGCTCCGACGATCAGCGTGGGATCGCGGCGCCGGCGTTCGCGTCGCCCGCGCAGGTCGGGTTCAACAACCTGCTCCTCGATCCGGGCCGGGTCGTCCGGCGGGGCTACCTCTTCGCCTGGGACGAGGATGGCACGGCGCACACGTCGTTGAGTCTCCAGCTCGCGCTGCGTCATCTGGCGAGGCAGGGCATCCATCTCGGTCCCGACGACACGAACGCGGACTGGGTAAGGCTCGGCGACACGGTGGTGCCGGCCCTCGAGTCCGACTTCGGGGCCTACACGCGGCTGGATGCTGGGGGCTATCAGTTCCCGCTCGACTACGCGCGGGCCGATGCGGCCATCCGGCCGCTCGCGTTCACGTCGCTCTTCGACGAGCCGCTCCCGACCGATCGGGTCGCCGGACGGATCGCCATCATCGGGACCGACGCCCCCAGCGTGAAGGACGACTTCAACGCGCCGCACGCGCCGGGTGAGGCCGTGAAGGGCTTCCGGATCCACGCGCACGTGACCGAGCAGCTGATTCGCATGGGCGAGGGCGAGGCGGTCCCGCGCGGCAGCTGGAGCGAGGTCGCGGAGCTCGCCTGGATCACCGGTTGGGGCGCCGCCGGGATCGGCCTCTCGCTCCTGCTCGGCTCCCTCGGATGGGCCGTGCCCGCGTTCGTCGCGGGCCTCGCCGTGCTGGTCGGAGTCGGGGCCTGGCTCTTCGCCGCCGGGGTCTGGGTGCCGACGGTCGCGCCCGCGTTCGCGTGGGTCGTGGGCGGCGGCCTGGCCGTCGGCGATCGGGCGCGAAGGGAGGCGCGGGATCAGCGGGAGCTCACCATGATGTTTCGCCGCTTCACGTCGCGACGTGTGGCGGACTGGATGTGGGATCGGCGGGACGAGTTCCTGGAGGGGGGCCGCTTCAAGGCGCGGCGCGGGGTGATCACCGCGCTCCTCTCGGACCTCAAGGGCTACACCGCCGCGGCGGAGAAGATGGAGCCGAGCGAGCTCATCGAGTGGATCGACACCTACATGAGCGCGATGACGGAGGTCATCGAGCGATATGACAAGGGCCACGTGGACGACTACGTGGGAGACGGGATCAAGGCCAATTTCGGCGTGCCGGTCCTGTCCGAGACGGAGGAAGAGATCGCCGCGGACGCCGTGGCCGCCGTGCGCTGTGCCCTCGAGATGGGGCGGACCCTCGAACGCTTGAACGAGGGGTGGGCCAAGGCGGGCTGGCCGGTCGGACGCCAGCGGATCGGGCTCTTCACGGGGCCGGCGGTCGTCGGCTCCCTGGGTGGCGAGGAACGACAGAAATACACCTCGGTCGGCGACACCATCAATACCGCCGCACGACTCGAGGGGATCGGCGGCGCGCTCGATTTCGATCAGGAGACCGCCCTCCAGCGGATCCTGATCGGTCAGCGGACCCGTGAGTTGATCGGCGACGGCTTCGAGGTCGAGGACCTCGGGCGTCACGCCGTGAAGGGCAAGGACGAACCCCTGCAGATCTACCGCGTGCATGGCGAGCGGGCCGGAAGCGCGGAGGAGGACCGGACATGACGAACCGAAGACGAAGCTTCTTCACGGACGCGACGGCGCGCGGCGTATCGACGATCGCGCTCGCGGTTCTTTTCCTCGCGAGCGTGGCGCTCGCGGAGTCGCCGCCCCGAGCGAAGAAGGACGAGGCCAAGGCGGAGAAGGCGGCGGAAGCCGCGGAGGCCGCTGGGCGCGAAGCGGCCGCCGCCGGCGAGGCGAACGCCGCCGCCCTCATCCGTTTCGTGCCCCCGAATCGCGGGAAGGCCCGGCGCAGCGCCGCGGGTGGGACGCGCGGCGTCGACACGAGTGCGGTCAGCAGCATCCGCGTCGCGGTCGTCGCGCCGGCGGAGGGCCTGACGACCCGCGCGCAGCCCGTCTTGTACTGGTACCTGTCCCGAGAGACCGACGCGCGGATCGACGTCGTGCTGATCGACGACGACGCGATCGACCCGCTGCTCGAGTTCACGCTGCCGACCCCCGTCGAGGCGGGGATCCACGGCCTCGATCTGTCGGACCACGGGATCGAGCTCGAGCGGGGCCGGGTCTACCGATGGAGCGTCGCGGTCGTGCGAGACGCGAAGCGGCGGTCGAACGACATCATGACGGAAGGGGTGATCGAGCGGGTCGCCGCCAGCGACGAGCTCGAGCGGTCTCTCGAAGCGGAGCCGGGCGCCTTCGCGCCGTACGCGCTCTCGGGGATCTGGTACGACGCGCTGGCGGCGCTGCGAAGCGCTCGCGACGCGAGCCCCGCGGACGGTGAGCTGCATAGTCAGGAGGTCGCGCTGCTCGAGCAGATCGAGCTGCCCGAGGTCGCCCGCTACATGGAGAGCGAGACGCGTTAGGCGCCGAGGCGTCTCAGGCGGCGTTCGTCTGAGGGGCCGGGGCCGGCGCCTTCGGGACCCCGACCGCGAGAGCGACGCCGGTCGCGGTCAGCGCCGCCGCCGTCCAGAACGGCCACTGCGCGCCCTGGTCGTAGAGCAGGCCGGCGGCGATCGGCCCGACGATCCGTGCCGCCGAGGCCGTCGATTGGAAGACGCCCATCACGAGTCCGCGTGACCCCTCGTCCGCGGCGAGGGAGACGAGGCTCATCATCGGCGGCTGGGCGATCCCGCGCCCGACGGCGGCGATCCCCAGCGGCAGGGCCAGCCAGGCGACCGTCTCCGGAATCGGCACGAGCACGAACGCCGCCGTCATCAGCGCGAGGCCGGTCAGGACGAGCGATCGCTCGGGATAGCGCTCGGAGAGGCGCTTCATGCCGCCGCCCTGGATGCCGCCCATGATGATCGCCATCCCGAGCATCACCATGGCGACGCCGAGCGGTCCGTAGCCGAAGCGGTGGAGCATCAGGAGCGCGAAGATCGTCTCGAGCTGGGTCACCGCCAGGGAGAAGAGAAAGTAGGTGAAGCAGACCCGGCCGATGATCGGCGCCCGCAGGACTTCGAGGCGGCTCGTGAGGTCCGGCTCCGGCACGTCGGCATGGTGGCGTTCGGGCTCGCGCAAGCGCACGGCCGCCCAGAGGAAGTTGAGTCCCGCCATGCCGGCGGCGACGAACATCGGCGTGCCGTATCCCCACTCCGAGAGCAGTCCCCCGATCGGGGGCCCGAGCGTGAAGCCGACGGCGAAGCTCGCGCCGATCATGCCCATCCAGCGGGTTCGCTCCGCCTCGTCGGTCACGTCGGTCAGGTAGGCGGTCGCGACGGAGATGTTCGAGCCGAAGACGCCGGCCAACAGCCGAGCCGCGAGAATCTGCCAGAGGGACTCCGCCATGCCGAGCCACGCGAGGGCGACGCTCGTCCCGAGGATCGTCACGAGCATGACCGGGCGGCGCCCGAGCCGGTCGGAGAGCTTTCCCCAGACCGGCGCGAAGGCGAACTGGGCGGCGGCATAGCCCGCCACGAGCGCTCCCAGCCAGGTGGCGTTCGCGCCGTAGCGCTCGGCCCAGAAGGGCAGGATCGGCACGACGATCCCGAAGCCGATCAGGTCGACGACGATCACGGAGAAGAGGACCGAGAGCGGCGGTCGCGCCTTCGAATCCCCCGTGTTTCCGCTCAAGTCCGTCCCTCCGTCGGCCGTCCCGGGAACCCAGGATGGGGTCGCACCGTAGCAGCGCCCCCGCCGAAATCCGCCTCCCGGCGCCGTGTGGGCCTCTACGGCGGAGTGCCACACTCGGTTGC
Source organism: bacterium (assembly GCA_024742285.1). NCBI lineage: Bacteria > bacterium. The sequence continues at coordinate 282,933 of JANSYR010000005.1, forward strand.
GCGTCGTTGCATGAAAGCGAGAGGCGGATCTTCTACGTTCCGCCGCGTCGGAGCGCCGGTCCAGCGCCCGCGGGCACCCGGTCGCGCCACAGGGCGGGGATCGGGCAGTTGGGGGAAGACAGATGAGCCAGAAGTCCGAGCAGACCCTTCAGGAATGGTCGCAGCAGCAGAGCAACGCCGAGACGATGGTCCCGATCATCGGTGAGCTCTACCGCGACCGCGGCGTGATCGTCACGATCTTCGGTCACTCCCTCGTCAACAAGTCGCCCCTCGAGATCCTCGAGCTCCACCGCATCGCGCGGGTGAACGTCGACGAGTCGATCAGCGCGATCGACACCTACCCGATCCTCTCCGAGGTCGCGCGTCTCGATCTGGCCCCCGCACGCATCGACCTCGGCAACCTCGTGACCCATTGGCGCGGCGCGTCGGACACGACGATCGAGGATTTCGTGAAGGACGAGCTCGCCGGAATCGCGACGGGCAAGACGAGCCTCCGGGACAATCCGCAGGACGTCGTCCTGTACGGCTTCGGTCGGATCGGCCGATTGGTCGCGCGCATCCTCGCCGGCAAGACCGGCGGCGGCGACAACCTCCGCCTTCGGGCGATCGTCGTCCGCCCCGGCGGTGACAACGATCTGGCGAAGCGCGCGAGCCTGCTCCGCCGTGACTCGATCCACGGTCCCTTCTCGGGCGAGGTCACCGTCGACCACGAAGACAACGCGCTGATCATCAACGGCAACCTCGTCCACGTGATCTACGCGAACTCGCCGGAAGAGTGCGATTACTCGAAGTACGGAATCCGGGACGCCATCGTCGTCGACAACACCGGCAAGTGGCGAACCGAGGAGGATCTCGCGAAGCACCTCGTTCCCGGCGCTTCGAAGGTGATCCTGACCGCGCCCGGCAAGGGCGGCGTCCCCAACATCGTCTACGGCGTGAACCACCACGGCATGACCGAGGCGGGCAACGTCCTCTCGGCGGCCTCCTGTACGACGAACGCGATCGTTCCGGTCCTGAAGGCGGTCAACGACGAGTTCGAGATCGAGAGCGGCCACATCGAGTCGATCCACGCCTTCACGAACGATCAGAACCTGATCGACAACTACCACAAGAAGGAGCGCCGCGGCCGCGCTGCGCCCCTCAACATGGTCGTGACGGAGACCGGCGCCGCCAAGGCCGTGGCCAAGTGCCTCCCCGAGCTCCAGGGCAAGCTGACGGGCAACGCGATCCGTGTCCCGACGCCGAACGTGTCTCTCGCCGTCATGAGCCTGAACCTGGGTCGCGAGACGACGGCGGACGAGCTCAACGAATACCTGCTCAAGGTGTCGCTCGAGGGTGACCTGCAGAACCAGATCGACTACTCGAAGTCGACCGAGGTGGTGTCCAGCGACTTCGTCGGCAACCGCTACGCCGGGATCGTCGACGCGCCGGCCACGATCGTCCAGGGCAGCCACGCCGTGATCTACTGCTGGTACGACAACGAGTTCGGTTACAGCCGCCAGGTCGTGCGCTGTCTCGAAGAGCTCGCGGGGATCGTGATGCCGAACTTCCCGAAGCGGAACGTCAGCTGAGGGTCTAGTCCGGACCGTCGTTTCCGCCGCGGACCCCGCCGCCGCCGAAGGGCACGCGGATCGCCATCGACCACCGCCAGGCGGGATCGTAGCGCTGGTCGTAGAGGCGATTGCCGCCGGCGGTCTCGACGCGGATGCGGCCGTCGACGCCGAGCCCCGTGCGGAAATCGAAGTAGGCTCCTTCCAGGAACCGGAGGCGGAGCCCGACCTCGAGGGGCACCGTGGTGATCTCGCCGACGCCGTCGGTGTCGCGGGCACTGCCGTAGTCGTCGAGCCGGAAGCGGGTGCGTTCGTAGCCGGCGCTCACCAGGAAGTGCACGGTGTCGTTCGGGCCGTAGTAGAGCGCGGTCGACCCGCCCTGGAGCCAGTCGCCCTCGGTCTTGAGCTCGAGGCGATCGTTGATCCGCCAGCGGAGGGCCACGATCGGAAAGGTCTCGGCGTCCCGGCCGAGCTGGCTCGTCACCCCGAGTCCGGCGCCGACCATCAGGTCGTCGTTCACCTGCCAGCGGACGATCGCCGAGATCCCGCCGGCGAAGGCGTTCCGATCCGCGCCGTTCTCCGCGGCCCAGCGGATCGGGACCGTCGTGACGACGGAGACCTGGTCCCCCACGAGGACCGTCGCGTGGGGTACGAGATCGAGGGTGTTGATCGTGTTCCAGGGGTCGCGGGGCAGTCGGGTTCCGCCGTAGGCGGTCGGGGGAATGCTGTTCAGGTTGAAGTCGAAGCTCGAATAGGCGTAGCGGGCGGCCATCCCGACGAGGATGGACTGGTTGATCGGACCGCCGACGTCGCCCTCGATCCCGGAGCGCCAGGCCTCGAACTCGTCGCCCGTGTCGCTCTCGGTCTCGAACTCCATCCGGAAGTCGGCCGCGACATGGCCGCCCCAGGCCCATCGCGACGGCGGGTCGGTGACCATCGAGTACTGCGCGCTCGCCGCGCCGGGGAGGGCAGCGAGAGCGAGGCCGAGCGCGGCGATCGCGAGGAGTCGCACGCGGTGGCTACTCGTCCCAGCCCGAGGACGCGCCCTTGATCATGGCAAAGGGGCCGACGGGCCAACCGAAGCAGTCGACCATCAGCTGGTTCACGTCCTCGTGACTCGCGATTCCCTCGTTCACGACCCGGCTCGCCTCCTGGATCATGGCCGCGTAGACGCGGTTCGCGACGTAGCCCCACGCCATCGGATGGTCCTTCACGACGACCGGGTGCTTGCCGCACTCCGCCGCGAGCTGGCGCACGGTTTCGATCGCCGCCTCTTCGGTGTCGTCCCGCACGACGATCTCCGCGAACTTCATCACGACCGGCGGTGAGGCCCAGTGCCAGACGAGGACCCGGGAAGGGCGGTCGGTCGCGGCGGCGAGGGCGGCGAGCGGAAAGCCCGAGCTGTTCGAGGCGAGGATGCACTCGGGCTTCGTCAGGCGGTCGAGGTCGCGGAAGACCTTGATCTTGAGATCGAGCTGCTCGGGCACGCACTCGACGACGAGGTCCGCATCGGCGACGGCGCCCTCGAAGTCGGTCGAGAACGTCAGACGTGCGAGGGTCGCATCCGCGGTCTCGCGATCGAGCTTGCCGCGTGTGACCGCCTTCTCGACGCCGTAGCGCCCGCTCGTGACGCCCAGGCGGGCCTTCTCGACGACCTCTTCGGAGACGTCGGTCCCGTGGACTTCGTGGCCGGCCTGCGCGAGGACCTGAGCGATGCCGCTGCCCATCACGCCGGCGCCGATGACGGCGATCTTCATGTCGGAGCTCCTGAAACGGGGCCGCTCGGAGGCCCGCCGCGCGTGCCCTGACGGGTGTGGCTCGGCGGGTCTTCCGGCGGGAGGTGGTCGATCTGGTTGAAGGTCACGAGGTCGGGCCGGGGCGAGAACGAGAGCTCGCTGATCGCGCAGTTCTTCATCATGCGGTCGAAGCGCGAATAGTCGTCGTCGATCAGGACGCCGAAGGCGATCGACAGGGCGCCCCCGTGACTCACGACGACGACCCGTTCGCCGGGATGGCGCTCGGCGATCGAGCGCAGCGATCCGGCCAGCCGGAGGCCGACCTCGAGGGGCGACTCGCCGCCGTGCGGCGCGAAGTGGGGATCCTCGCGCATGTTGTGGAAGAGCCGCTTCTCCTCGAAGAGGTGGTGGAAGCTCAGTCCTTCCCAGTCGCCGAGGTCGTATTCCACGAGGCCCGGATCGATCGCCGGCTCGAGGCCCAACGGGTCGGCGATCGCCTGCGCCGTGTGGTGGGCACGGTCGAGGGGGCTCGCGTAGACGTGGGTCACCGGCCGGTAGTTCGCCTTGATGTGGCGGCCGACGGCGGCGGCCTGGATCCGGCCGTGGTCGGTGAGCGGTGTGTTCGTCGAGCCGTGCCAGACGCCGTCGATGTTGGCGCTGGTCTGTCCGTGACGGACGATCGTCAGCAGGGCGTGGGTATCCGAGGGAGCGGCGGCCATGGCGGCCGGATCATACACGCCCCGTCCCGTGACGCTGCCGGGGGCGACGACGCGGCGCGCCGGGCTCGGAGCCTCGTTCGGGCGCCCGGTTCAGCGCTCGTTCGGGGCGCCCGTTCGGCCGACCACCACGTCGCCGTAGGACGCCAGCCAGTCGGTGGGCGACATCGTCTCGATCCGGCGGCGTGCGGCGGCGCGGGTGAGGGGAACCGTCGCGTCGAAGGCACCGCGCTCGGGCGCGAGCGCCGGGGCGTCGGGGGCGTCGCGGTTGGCCTCGATGGGGTCGAGGGTCGCCGAGGCCGCCTCGTCCGCACCCGCGGCCGCCGGCGCCAGGACGAGCAGGGTCGCGACGGCAACCGAGAGCAGCCCGATCTGAATGTTGTGAATCACACCCATTGCAAGGCACGATTCGGAGGTGGATTCCGTTCTCTTGAGAGAAACGGGTGGAAAAACCTTCGTTTTGAAGGGCGGCCGCGCGAGGCTCGCAGGCGAGCCGCAACGGGAGCGCAGCCCGGGCTTCCGTCCGGCTCAGGCGCCCTCGAGGAGCTCCAGCAATTCGTCCCGGCTGAGTCGGCTGCTGCCGTCGGCGTCTTCGAGGGCCGCATCCGCGAGGGCGCGCTTCCGAGCGTGGAGCCGCAGGATGCCCTCCTCGACGGTGTTCCGGGCGATCAAGCGGTGGAGAACGACCGGGCGATCCTGGCCGATCCGGTGGGCGCGGTCGGCGGCCTGCTGCTCGACCGCCGGGTTCCACCACGGATCGAGCAGGAAGACGTGATCCGCCGCGGTCAGGTTGAGGCCCGTCCCGCCGGCGCGGAGCGACAGGAGCATCACGGGCGGACCGTCCTCGGACTGGAAGCCGTTCACGACCGCGCCGCGATCGCGCGTGGATCCGTCGAGGCGCAGCCAATCGATGTCACGCCGGCGGAGGCCGGGCTCGAGGAGGTCGAGGAGGCTCGTCCACTGGGAGAAGACGAGCGCCTTGTGTCCGTCGGCGACGGCCTCTTCGAGGCGGGCGAAGAGGGTCTCGAGCTTCGAGGACGAGCCGGACTCCGACTCCTGCCCGGGCACGAGACTCGAGTGGCAGGCCGCCTGGCGCAGGCGGAGGAGCGCTTCGAGGGCGGCCATCACGTTGCCCCCGGCGCGCAGCCGTTCGACGACGTCCTTCACCGTCGCGGCGCGGACGGAGTCGTAGACCGCGCGCTCTTCGTCGCTGAGGTCGCAGTCGAGCACGATCTCCGAGAGCGGCGGGAGCTCCGGGGCGACGTCCGCCTTGAGGCGCCGCAGGAGGAAGGGACGGATGCGCTGGCGCAGGCGCTCGGCGACCGACTCGTCGCCCTCTGCGATCGGTCGCGCGTAGCGATTCCGGAAATCGGTGCGCCCGCCGAGCAGCCCGGGATTGAGGAAGTGGAGCTGACTCCAGAGCTCGTCGAGGCGGTTCTCCACTGGTGTCCCCGTCAGCGCGAAGCGCGCCTTCGCGTCCAGGCGGTGGGCGGCGCGGGCGATCTGACTCTCGGGGTTCTTGATCGTCTGGGCCTCGTCGAGGATGACGCAATCCCAGGTCGGGGCGGTCAGCAGATCCGCGTCCTGACGGAGCAGGGCGTAGCTCGTGATCGTGACCTGGGCCTTCTCGTCGAGTCGACGTCCGGGTCCGTGGTAGAGACTCACCTCGAGGCCGGGTCGGAACCGCTCGATCTCTCGGATCCAACCGTGGAGCACCGACGTGGGCGCGACGACGAGGGTCCGGCCCTCGATCGCGCAGAGCGCCTGGAGCGTCTTGCCGAGGCCCATGTCGTCGGCGAGGAGCGCGCCGAGTCCCGCGCGTCGCAGGAAGACCAGCCAATCGACGCCCTGACGCTGGTAGTCCCGGAGCACGTCTTCGAGCGCGGGGTCGATCTCCGCGGTCGGAATGCCCTCGAAGCCGTCGAGGAGCGGTCGCAGCCCGTCCAGGGAGGGCGGCGGCGGCTCGTCGAGGTCGTCGCAGAGGAGCGCGAGATCCGGCAGTGCGTGTCGTGCGACGCGCCCGCGCGGATCCCGTGCCGCCAGCAGGTCGGCGATGCGGTCGCCGTAGCGCTGGAGCCAGTCCGCCGGCAGTCGCGCGAAGCCGCCGCCGTCGAGCTGGACCACCGACTCGCCCCGCGACCAGGCCCGCAGCACCGACTCGGGCCCCGCGCTCCCGCCCTCCGCGAGCCCGACCGAACGCGCCTCGTCGTCGAGGTCGTCCAGTCCGTCGTGCGCGGCGTCCGGGTCGAGCTCGAAGTCGACGGTGAGTCGGTCGTCGTCGATGGCGATCGAAGGCGTGAGATCTCCGCGGAGCTCGAAGTCGCGGTGGCTGGCGCCGACCACCTCCATCGAGGTCGCTTCGAGACGGCCGGCGAGCTGGATCGCTTCGCTGGCGGGGAGGCGGGCGACGATGCCCGGGCGAAGGCCGAGCTCCGTCCGCAGCTTGGCCACGACCTCGTTCTCCGCCGTCTCCATCCGGATCGGCACCTCGCCGCCGCCGAGGTGGACGAGCTTGCCGGCGTCGACCCGTGCGACCGGCGGGTCGCCGTACACGAGGGTCGGCAGGACCGAGAGCCCGTCGCCGTCCCGGTGGACCTCGACCCGGATCCGCGGACGCTCTCCGCGGCGGGCGGTCGGGAGCTTCTCGCTCTCGATGACGAGGGGGATGCGCTTCTCGAGGTCGGGGATGACCTCGGTCACGAGGACCGCGAGGTCGTCGTCGGAGAAGAAGCGCCCGCGCGGCAGGTCCGCGAGCTCGCGTCCCGAGAGCTTGTTCGGGGCGAGCGGATGGAGCGCGTCGCCGGCCTGCACGATCCCGTTCCGGAACGCCTTCACGATCCGGGTGTCCTGTTCCACGAAGAGCCGCACCCCGGCGGGCGCATCGACGACCTTGGCGACGAGGCCGATCGGCTCGGGGTCGACCTGGATCGGCTGGCCGTCGAGGGTCACGCGATCGGTGCCCCCGAGCTTCTCGATCAGGTTGGCCACGTTCGGGCGGGAGGTCGAGTCCGCCGGACGCGAGGAGAGCTGGCGGTCGACGGCGAGGTCGGCCGGGGTCGCGACGAATTCCGGACCGTCGAACTTGCCGGTGGCCGCGGCGGTCAGGCTGCCCTTCAGCACGGTGCGCTTGCCTTCGAACTCGATGTTCCGGGTCAGCCAGAGGTGGCCGTCGCGGTTCTCGAGGTCGTAGACCACCCGCCCACGCCCTTCGCCCTGGGTGGGCAGCTCTTCGCCTTCCTTCTTCGCACGGCGCAGCGCGATGATCGCCGCGGCGACGTGCTCACACGGGTCATCGGGGCTGCTGCAGGTGCACTCCCAGTCCTCGTCTTCGGGGTGCAGGGTCACCTGCGGCGCGTCGAGGCCCTTGCGCATGACGACGCGGAGGCTGATCGAGTCGCCCGCGCGCTCCTCGACGCTGACGGCGTCGGCGCGCGCGAGGGAGACCCCACGAGACCAGACCGCGCGGGGACAGGCCTCCTGCACGGCCTCGAAGAGCGACTGCAGAGAATTCAAAGAAGAACCGGTTGGGACGTGGGTGGCGCGCGCGGATCCTAACCGATCCGGGCGCACTTCGAGCGGCGACGCGCGCCGGCTCAGTCGTCGTCGAGGAGATTGGTATTGGCCTTCGCCCAGGCGACGAGCTCCTGCTCGAGGGCGGCGGGCTCGTTCGCCGCGGGGTTCGCCGCGACGAAGCGGGCGAGGTGACCGAGGGCCTGGCCGACGTGGCGACCCGGGCCGCCACCGAGGCGTTCCATGACGGCGGTGCCGTCGAGGGCCAGGGCGCGGACCTCGCCGGAACGCTGCCGGGCCGAGCGGATCGAATCGATGCGGGCCTCGATCGCGACGAGCCGGTCCTCGACCCGGTCCGCCTCCGGCCGATCGTTGTAGTCCGCAAGCTCGAGCCGGCGCCAGACGAAGAGGGCCTCGAGCTCTTCGTCGTCGAGGCGCGAGAGCAGCTTGCGAAGGCCGGCATCGCGCTCCGGCGACACCGACCGGTCGATCGGATGGCTCGCCTGAAGTCGCTCGACCTTGCGGGCGAGGGCGTGGGGCACGCGGAAACGGATCATCGCGCTCGCAGTCGCGCCGCCCCGCAGCCACGCCACCCAGCGCAGCGGCAGGAGCGGGGGAAGTCGGTCGAGCCGGTCGATGTGGTCCGGTTGGGTTCCCGGAACGAGGAAGTCGAGGACGCCGACCTCGCGCAGGAACTGGAGGGCGCGGGCGGGGCGCGGCGTCTCGAGCACGCGGGTCAGCTCGCGACGGGCGGGTGCCGCCTGGGGGAGCGCCGGAGCGGCGACCTCGAACGCGGCCCGCGCCGAGTCGATCAGCAGGGAGGTCGGACGCAGGCCGTGTTCCGCGATCAGGCGCGCGGCGATCCAGTAGCGCCGCGGCGCCGCCGCGAAGGGCGAGGGGGAGGCCTCGTTCGCGGCGAGCTCGAGCTCGCCGGCCAGAAATCCGGCGAGGCGACCGAAGGGGTCGAGCCAGGATTCGTCCTTTGGGCGGAACGCGAAGGCGTAGGGGCCGAGGCCGAACCGCGCGAGGCGCTCCTCGGGTGCGTGCGCGTCGCACGGCACGAGGTCGACCGGTCCCTCGGCGGTCGCCTGGGTGAGGCGTCGGCCGCCCTCGGCACTGACCACGGCGCGGGGCAGCGCCTCGAGCAGCGCTCCCGGCGTGCCTGCGCAGAGCAGCGACCGGGAAGGCACCCTCGGCGTCGGCCGTGTATGCAGGTCGTGGAGCAAGCCCTCGCCGTGGCTGAAGGAAGCGATGCCCCGCTCCTCCAGGTGGGCGCAGAGCTCCACGACGGGCTTCGGCAGCGCGCGCGGATTGGAGATCGAAGGGGATTGACGCATGGGCGGGGCGCAGTGTAGACCGTGCAGAGGAGGGGGGCCGGCGCGCGACGGCGTCGAACGCGCGAGGGAATCCGAGTGACCATGCGACCCCCGATTCGATCGAAGCCTCTCCTGTACGCCGCGCCGCCAGCGCTCTTCGTCGCCCTGCTCGTGGCGGCGCTGCCCGCCGCGGCGAGCGAGGCATCCGAGAATCGTTGCGAGACGCGGGTCGAGCCGCGCGCGATCTACGGCCGCAACTACGTGCTGGACCGCGTCACCGTCTGTCGGCACGTCGAGTCCCCGTCGGTCGAGGCGCCGGTGCGCCGCGAACGGCCCGTCCCGCCGTCGACCTTCGGTGCGCCGATCGCGGCGGAACTCGGAGGCGTCGGTTGGGACGCGGCGCGCACGACGCTCGGCAACGCGCAGTACGACCGCAGTGTTCGCGCGCTCCGCCGGGCGTTCGTACGTCGCGAGCGCTGAACGCGCGCAGGCCATCGGTCGTGACGCGCTGCGGTCGTCTTCGCGACCGTGATCGGACTCAAGCTCGGGTGGAAAAGCACCGAGGGTTTGAGGACCGACCCCGGTCGACGTCGATCGTGCAGCGAAGCACGCGGCGCGGTCCGGAGCATGGAGTTCGCATGGCTACCGGAGCCGAGTTCGCCGGCCATCGCCCCCACGGAGACGACGCGCGTCCCGACGAACGCCACGTGCGCATTCTGCTCGTCGAAGGCCGGTCCCTCGTCGCGGACGAGATCCGGGAGTGTCTCAGCTCGACGAGCAGCGCGTCCTTCGAAATCGTCTGCGAGACCGATCTCGTGGATGCAGCGGCGCAGATCCAGGGCGAGCAATACGACCTGCTGCTGATGGATCCGCAGTTGCCCGGCGTCGAACGCACCGCGGCCCTCGACCTCGCGAACGAGCTCGCCCACCGTCTTCCCGTGGTCGTGCTGACCGGCACCGAGGCCCTCGAACGCGCGGACGACGGCGTCCGGACGCGACTCGCGACCTGTGTCCGCGAAGCGGACGTCGCCGGCAAGCTGCTCAAGGCGATCCGACGCGCACGGCGGCTCGGAACCGGCGTGATGACGCCGATGTTCTGCCGGATCGAAGGGCTGATCGCCTAGAGCGCCTCTCCGGGCCCACTCGGTCTCGTGCTCTCGGGGGGCGGGCGCCTATCCTGCCCGCGTGTCGACTCTCCGATTCCGTGTGCCCGGCCGTTCGCAGCCGGTGGGTGGCTGGCTCGCCGCGCTCTTCCCCGACGTACCCAGACGCGAGCGCCGCGGCTGGATCGAAGACGGGCGCGTCTCCGTCGACGGAGCGCCCTGCGACCGGGGCACCCTCGACTGTCCGCCGGGCGCCGAGATCGAAGTCGTCCTCGAAGGCGTGTCGCTCGACCAGGTGCTTTCCGGGGCCGCGGCGCTCGGGGCCCGTGAGGCGTCGTCGTGGGAGGCGATCGTCGCGACCTGTCCCTGGTCCGCGGGCAGCCTCGACGAGACCCTCGAGTTCGAGGTGATCGAGCGGGCCGGGGGCCTTGCGCGGCTCGTGGTTCGCGGGCGCCGGTCGAGCGGCGCCGAGGTGCTCGACGCGCTGGCAGCGCTCGGACTGCCGGTGGTCGGCGATCTCGTGCGCGGGGCACGCGCGATCGTCGCCTCGGACGTCGGGGGCGAGCCGGGTCCGCTGCTCTTCGCGGGCGGCGAGACCTCGGACGTGTCCCTCGAGACCGTCGCGCTCTCCGTCTGGCGCTGGGACCACGATCAACGTGATCGCGCGCGCCCCGGCGACCTAGAGGACGAAGCGGCGGGCCGGCTGGTCGTCTCCGACGAGACCGGGCGGGTGCTCGCGGGCGGGCACCCCTGGATCCTGCCCGATGGCGCGAGCGATCGGGCGGACCGCTACCGGCCCGGCGCGCGGGTCGAAGTCGAAGACCGTTCCGGTCGCGCGCGGGGCTGGGCGCGGATCGAGGGGACGGGGCCGATCGGCGCGCGGGTCTGGGCGCCCGCGGACGTCGGGCGCGGGGGGGACTCGATCGAGGCGCGGGTCGCGAAGGCGCTCGCGCGCCGCCGCGCGCTGCTCGCGCTGCCCTCGAGCGAGACCGGGTGCTTTCGTCTGATCCATGGCGAAGGGGACGCGCTTCCCGGGCTCCATGTCGACCGGCTCGGGCCGCTGCTGCGCGTGCTCGTCACGGGCTACGCAGCACTCGATCTGCGGGATCGCGTCGTCGACGCCCTCGAGTCGCAGCTTCCGGTCACGCCGGAAGGGCTGCCCTTCAGCGCGTTCGAGGTGCTGCATCTCCGCTCGCCGGGCCGAGGTCGACTCGACGCGACCCGGTGGGTCCGCGGCGGCCTCGAACGGCTCCGGGACCAGGGCGTCCTCGTCGGAGAGGCACCTGACCTCGTTGCCCACGAACGTGGCCTCGCCTTCGCACTCGATCCGGGTTGGGCCTCACCGCGCCGCCCACGGCCGGGTTACGGCCTCTTCGTCGACCAACGCGAGAATCGCGCTCGCCTCGCGCCGGCGGCCGCGCAAGGTGGGCGGTGGCTCAACCTCTTCGCCCACACCGGCGCGTTCAGTGTCGCGCTACTCGCGGCGGGTGCGGACTCGGTCACGAGCGTCGATCTCTCGGCGCCCTATCTCGCTCGGCTCGAGCGAAATCTCGCACTCAACTCGGACGCCGGCGTCGACGCGACCCGCCACGAGCGTTTTCGCGGGGATGCGCGGCGCGCCCTCGAGGAGAGCGGGGGCGGGCTGCGCGGGATCGTGGTCGATCCGCCGACGGCCGCCGCGGCCGGTCGTCGGTTCTGGTCCGTTCGGGAGGACCTCGAGCCCTTGTTGCGCGCCTGCATCGAGCGGTTGGGGGAGGGCGGGCACCTGCTCGTCACCCAGAACCGCGCGGGGCCCCCGATCGGACTCGACCTCGTGATCGAGCGGGTCGCCCGCCGTGCCCATCGCGAGATCGATGCGATCGAAGCGGCGCCGGCGGGGCTGGACCACCCGGGCCTGCCCGGCTTTCCGGAGGGCGATCCCTTCGAAGGCGTGCTGCTGACGCTTCGATAGCCGAGGGCGGGATTTCCTTTCGGCGTGCCCGGAGGGACGAACCCCCGTGCGCTCCAACCGTCGAACGATACAATTCGACCGGTTTTTGGATCGTTGCGGCCGGTTTTTCGCCGAATGTGAAGCTAAAAACCCCCATTTAGAGCTGTCGTGTCTGACACAAACCACCTCATGTCACCACTTCACTGCGACCCCGAGCGGCACTCCGCCGGTTCGGGGGTCCCCTCCCATTCCGGGACGGGAACCGTAGGAGTACGTCGCCACCCGGCGTCGGAATCCTGCGGACTGGAATGCACGGACACGCGTGCGGATGCATGCGTGTGTGACGGCTCGACCGGGCGTCCCGAACGACACCCGGCCTGTGGCAGAGGTGAACTCGATGCGACGGAACTTTTCGATTCGGACGGCGGTGGCGCGCAGCGCGCTGCTGGTCGGTCTGATCCTGGGAGCGGGGCCGGCCCTCGCACTCCCGGCCAACTTCAGCCCTTCGGGCGGCTTCGACACGACGAATCTCGGCGGCCTGCCGACGGTGACGATCGGCGCCGAAGACGCGTTCGTGGGCGTCGGCGAAGGGGCGCCGGGGGCCTTCGACGTGAACGTCGAAGGATCGATGTCGCTCTGCATCCTCTTCAACGACGACGTCTGTCGAGCGAACACGGGCGGGATCAACGGGCCCTTCAGCGTGATCATGACGCTGACGGTGACGGCCGTGAACACCGAAGCCCTCGGTTCGCCGTTCACGATCTTCTTGAGCGCGCTGTCCTCGGACTACGCCGCCAACGAGGTTGCGGTCGAATTGGACCCGACGCTTCCCGCCGACCTGGACACGACGGCGGTCCCGGACTTCGTCTGGAACGAGAGCTTCTCGCCGGCCGTGCGGGTCACCGATGCCCTCTTCGGTCTCGACTACGTGGGGTATACGGTCGACGGCGTCGGGGACTCGCTCACGCTCCGCTACGACGTGTCGCGCGCACCGACGGCCTTCGGAACGCCCCAGCTCTCCACGAATGCCACCTCCGCGGTGATTCCCGAGCCGGGGACGGCGCTGCTGATGGGCCTCGGCCTGGCCGGGCTGGCCTTCGCGGGGCGTCCGGTCGAGCGAAGGACCAACTGACGCGATCGGGTCGGACCTGGTCGCCAAACGCCACACCCGGATGGAGTCGACGGGCTCGGACTGCCTCGACCCTTCGGACCACCGATCGTGGCGCCAGAGCGAACCGCGATGGCTACCTTGTCCGAGGCGTCGTCGGATGAGTCACCGACCCGGCGACCGAGATTGAGAATGGGGGAAACCGTGCGGAAGCATTCGGCGATCAGAGGCCTCGCAACGGGCATTGGGTTGAGCTTCGCGCTCTCGCTGCCCGGCGCCGTCATGGCGGGCCCGGTCGAGGACGCGATGAGCCAGGCGCGCCAGGACGTCGAGCAGGGCCGATGCGAGCAGGCCGCGGCCCGACTACGCGGCATCAGCGGACTCGAGAGCCGCGCCGCGCTCCTCGCCGGGCAGTGCCAGATCCGCACCGGGCTCTATCCGGAGGCCCTGTCGAGCCTCGACCGCATCCGCGGGGCCGACGATCTCTCCCGGGAGCAGGTGGGCGACGTCGAGCTCTACCGCGGCGTCGCGCTCTATCACCTCGAGCGCTACACCGAGGCGGCGGCGGCCCTCGACAGCGCGCGTGGCCTCACGTCCGAAGAGGCCCAGCTCCAGCTCTACACCGGTCTTCTCTTCCTCCGTGACGGCGACAACGACCGGGCGGCCCCGGCCCTCGAAGCCGCGAGCCGCCTCGAGCCCCGGCTGACGGAGCCGGTCGCTTCCTACTACGCCGGCCTCGCCTGGCAGGGCTCCTCCGAACGAGAGCGCGCGCGTAACGCCTTCCAGCGCGTCGTCGATCTCGACGGCGACGGACCGTGGGGCAAGGAGGCGGCGAAGCTCCTCGAATCGACGGAGCTCTTCCCGTACTACGTGCGTGGTCGCGTCGGCGTCGAGTACGACGACAACGTGCTGCTCCGAGGCAGCGTGACCGAGACCGGCGCCGCGATCCTCGACATCGCCGGTGAGAAGGACTGGCGCGGCGTCTGGGACATCGACGGCGGCGTGCGACTCTGGCAGGCCGAGGACGGCCAGACCGACGCGGGGCTGACCGCCGGCTACTCGGGCAACGCCCACGTCGACCTCGACGGCCTCGATACCCACTTCATCCGGACCGGCGCCTACCTGTCGCGACGGCTCGGGGCGCGGACCGTCGCCCAGGCGCGCTACCAGTTCGGCTACGCGCACGTCAAGAACGAGAACGACTACCTCTTCGAGCACCTCGGCCAGCTCTCGCTTACGCACACGTGGCAGAAGAACGGGACGACCTTCGTCTTCGCGGACGTCGTGAGCGACGATCTCCGGTTCCGGAACCGCGAGGTGACGAACAGCGCGGGCGGTGGCGCGGGCAATGCCTGCGGCGTGGCGCTGGCCCCGGGCGAAATCGGCTGTAGCCCCGCCGGTGTCGAAGAGCGCAACGCCCGCGATCGCGACGGGATCGGCTACGGCGCCGCCGTCGAGCACCGCTACCTCGTGCCCCTTCCGAACGGCCTCGACGATCTCTTCGAGGAGCTCGAGATCGGCGGCGGATACCGCTTTGGCTACTACGACTCCGAAGGGGACGAGTGGCAGCACTTCGCGAACACGCTGAGCGCGATCCTCGAGGTCGAGCTTCCCCTCGACTTCTCGGTCCTGACCCGCGGCAGCTACACCCGGCGCGACTTCGACAACCCGTCCACTTTCCCGGACGCGGAGACGGCCGGACTCGAATATGCCCTCTCGAACGACGACCGCGAGGAGAACGAGTGGATCTTCTCGGGGGAAGTCGTGAAGGGCATCACCGACAATTTCTCGGCGAGCGTCGCCTACCAGTACCTGGACAACGACTCGAACCGGGACGCCTACAACTACGACCGCCACATCGTGGGCGGCTATCTGAACTTCCGATTCGACTGAATCGAAAAACCAGGAATCGACCAAGGCTGCCGATCGTCGCCGGACGATCACGTCGATCCAGACACGTGGAGAAATCCAATGAGTCCGACTTCTCGAAATACGCTGATCATCGGTGGCGGCCTGATCCTGATCGCACTGCTCTTCACTTGCGGGCCGCTGGGCGGCCTCTTCGGCGGTGACGAGGGCATGAAGACCGCCGTGGAGACGCCGCCGGTCGCGGCCGGACCGCCCGAGCCGGCCGAGGACATCGAGGACACGGCGGCGGCGGCGACGTCCGGTGCCGCCGCGGGGGCCGGTGCCGGCGCGAACGGCGCAGCGGTGGCCGCACTCGGAGCGGGTGCGGCGGCCGGTGGTATGGCGGGTGCCGAAGACGGCGACGACACCGTCGTGGGGGCCGCGGGCGTGATTCCCGGCGATGCCGGTTCGGCGGCTTCGGCCGGCGCGGGCGGGGCCTCGAGCGGCATCGGCGCGGCGGCGGCAGCGACGGCCGCAGGCGCAGCAGGCGCCGGGGCAGCCGCAGCCGCGGCCGGAGCGGGCTCGGGTTCCGGCGCGGGCGTGGCGACGACCGCGGCCGCGACGGCGACGCCGCCGGTTTCCGCGGGGCCGCCCGCGGCGCCGAACGCGCCCATGGTCCCGGTGGCCGACACCTCGGGCGCAGCGGATGCGGCGGCCGTCGCCGCGGCAGCTGCCGCCGGCGCGGCCAGCGCGTTCGACAACGCCTATGCGGGCCTCTCCGGAGACGGGATCGACGCGGCGGGCAAGGTCGTCGACCGCTTCGCGCCGCCCGTGGCCGCAGTGCCGGGGGGTGGACTCGCCATGAACGGGGCACAGCGATCGATCGGCTCTTCGATCGGTGGCGTTCGCCAGCCGTGTGACTCGCCCGGCGCCGGCTGTCGGAACGCCGCGGGCCCGCCGTCGATCCGGCCGGTGATTCCCGGACCGCCTCGCGGAGGCGCGGGGACCGGCACGGGGGGCGGAGGAAACGACCAGATCTAGGTCGGGACGAGCCCACTCGTTCCTCTTCGACGACGAGACCGCGTGGCGTGCTTCGGCTGCCACGCGGTCTTCTCTTTGGGGTGGTCTTGCGTGGAAGGGGCGGGCTGGCCCACCGTTGCGGCGCGCGCGGCAGGAGGGACGACATGGGCGGCGGAGAGCACGTGGGAACGGACATCGAGATCGAGAGCGAAGACGGCGCGTTCGCGGCCTACGTCTCCGTGCCCGCGAGTGGACGGGGACCGGGCCTCGTCGTGCTCCAGGAGTGGTGGGGGCTCGTGCCACAGATCCGCGACGTCTGCGATCGACTCGCCCGGGCGGGCTTCGTGGCCCTCGCGCCCGATCTCTATCGGGGGGAGTCCACGACGGATCCGGACGAGGCGGGGCGCCTGATGATGGAGCTCGAGATCGAGCGCGCCGGGCGGGATCTGGTCCAGGCGGTCGAGGCTCTGCGGCGTCGACCGGAGACGGACGGGGCGAGCGTCGGCGTGATCGGCTTCTGCATGGGCGGGAAGCTGGCGCTCCATACGGCCTGTCTGTGTCCCGAGATCGCGGCGGTCGTCGACTGCTATGGCGTCCATCCGAACGTCGCGCCGGACTACTCGGCGTGTCGAGCGAAGGTGTTCGGGGTCTTCGCCGAGAACGACGACTTCATCTCGGCGAGCGACGTTGCGGCGCTCACTTCGACCCTCGAAGAGGCCGGCGTCGAGGCCCGGATCAAGACCTACCTCGGGGTGCAGCATGCATTCCTGAACGAGGCGCGGCCGGAGGTCTACGACGCCGAGAGCGCCGCGCTCGCCTGGCAGGAGATCGAGAACTTCCTGTCCGCCGAGCTGCGCTAGGCGGAGGTGTCGGGGGCCGCCGACACGCCGATGGAATCCTCGTCGTACGACTACGGCGGCGTCGCCTTCTGCTACGACGAGCTGGCGGCCTTCTACTCGTTCGGGCGGATCGCTCGCTCGAAGCGCGCCTTCCTCGCGCACGTCCGGGCCGGGGAATCGGTGCTCGTGGTCGGGGCAGGGCGGGGAGACGATGCCCTCGAGGCCGCGCGTCGCGGAGCGCGAGTCACCGCGATCGACCGGTCCGGCGCGATGCTCGGGCGGCTGCGGTCGGCCGCCCAGCGCGACGATCTCGCGGTCGCGTGCATCGAGTCCCGTTTCGAGACGGCGGCCCTCGCGGAGCCCTTCGACCACGTGGTCGCGCACTATTTCCTGAACTGTTTCGCGGAGGAAGAGGCCCGCAGGATGCTCGCGGCGCTGTCGCGCCGCGTGGCCCCCGACGGGTACCTCCACCTGGCGGACTTCGCCCCGGCCCGGGGCGGCCGTTTCGCGCGGGGGCTCTCGGCCCTCTACTACGGGGCCGTGAACCTGGCCGGGTGGGCCATGGGGCTGTGCGCGCTCCACGAGATCCCGGATCTGCGCCGCTGGCTCGAGGACGTGGGCTTCGCGGTCGAGGACGTCGTCCGATTTCCGATCGGGGCTGGATCCGCTCCGGCCTACTGGGCCGTGACCGGGCGTGCGCCGACGGACGACGGCGATCCGTCGCACCGTGACCCGGTCGGCTCCGCGGATCCACCCAGCGGCACCCCGGGCTTCGCCTGAATTCACCCGCCGGATCTCCGTTTCGATGCGTGTGCTCCGATAAGCATCGAATCCCGGGAGATCCGTTGCCCACCATCCTCGTCATCGAAGACTCCGATGGCCAGCGTGCCGAGGTCCGAGCCGCGCTGGAGGCCAGCGGTCTGTTCGAGCGCGTGCTCGAGGCGAACGACGGAATCCAGGGGCTGAAGCGGCTGCTCTCGGGCGAGCCGGATCTGGTTCTGTGCGATCTCGAGATGCCGGGACTCGACGGCGAGAAGTTGCTGCGGATGGCCGGGGGGGCAGGGCGCGCGGTCCCATTCCTGGTCCTGACCGCGAACACCGATCCCGAGCGGCGCGCGCGCCTGCTCGAGCGCGGTGCCTCCGACGCGATCACGAAGCCGTATCACACGGCCGACCTGATCGCGCGGGTCGGGCTCCACCTGAAGCTCGTCCGCGCCCAGCGGGAGCTCGTCGAGAAGAACGAGGCGCTGTCGCGGCTCTCGCGCACCGACGCGCTCACCGGGTTGCCGAATCGTCGCGAGCTCGACGAGGTGCTCGAGCGCGAGTTCCGCCGATCGACCCGATACGAGACGCCCTTCGCCGTCGCGATCGCCGACATCGATCGCTTCAAGGCCGTGAACGACGAACACGGTCATGCGGTCGGGGACGCGGTGCTGATCGAGGTGGCGCGGTCGATGCGGAGGGTCGTGCGCGAGACCGACTGCGGCGGGCGATTCGGCGGCGAGGAATTCCTCGCGATCCTCGGCAACAACGACGTCGCGGGGGCGCGGATCTTCGCCGAACGGTGGCGCGGACAGGTCGAGGCGCTTCAGGTCGAGCTGCCTGCGGGAGGGACCGTCGGCGCGACCCTCAGCATCGGGATCGCCGCCTGGACCCCCGAGCGGAGCTCCGCCGCCGAGATCCTCGAGCGGGCGGACTCGGCGCTCTATCTCGCGAAGGAGACGGGGCGCAACCGGGTCTGCCTCGAGGCGGACGACGGCCGGAACTGATCGGCCTTCGTTCGCCTATTCGGCGCCGGCTTCCTCGACGGCCGCATCGTCCGCGTCCGCTGCGGCCCCTTCACTCGCGTCCGCTGCGGCCCCTTCACTCGCGTCCCGAGGCGCGTCTCCGGGCCTCTCGTCGAGGTCCGCGAGCTCGCGCCTCAGCTCCTCGACGAGATCCTTGTCCGGCTGGAAATCGACGCCGGGCACGTCGAGCGCCCGCCGGAAGAGAACGCGCGCCGCTTCCGCATTGCCGAGCGCACGCTCGCTCCGTCCCGTCTCGGCGAGGACCGTTCGGGCCGCGTGCTCCGGGAGCTTCTCGTCCTGCGCGAGTCGGGCGCGTACCCCGTCGAGGATCGCGCGTGCCCGCGTCTCGTCGCCGCGCTCGGCGAGGATCGCGGCGAGCGTCGACTCGCCGACCGCGAGACTCGAGGGCGGAGCGCCGATGTCGTCGAAGAGCTGGTAGGCCACCGTGGCCGCCTCCTCCGCGGCGGCGAGGTCGCCCTGCGCACGCGCGATCCGCGCCCGGTAGACCTGCAGCGAGGCGATCTGCGCCTTGTCGCTCGGCTGGACGGTGGTGGCGTCGGCAAGCGCGATCTCGATCGCCCGTCGCGCGAGGTCGTCGTCGCCTTCGCTGGTGGCCAACTGGGAGACTTCGTACGCCAGCTCGAGTCGTTGCGCGCTGGCCGCGTCCTGCTCGGCCGAGGTCAGCGCCACGCGGAACAGGGGCAGCTGCGATTCCTCGAGGCCTGCCTCGCGCGCCGCCGCCGTGCGGGTGCGCGCGTAGTACTTCGCGAGCTCCACCGTCGCGGGCCCACCGATCTCGGGCTCGGCTTCGGCTTCCTCGAAGAGGAGCTCCGCGAGGGCCTCGGCTTCCTCGGGACGCTGCAGGGCGACGAAGTCGAGGGCGAGTCGCGCGCGCATCCCGTGCACCGCGCGCCGGCTCGCGCTGGAAGGCGGGCGTCCCTCGAGCTGGAGCGCGGCCTGGGCGAGGCGCTGCCGCGATGCATCGAAATCGCCTTCCTGTCGGGCCAGGCGCGCCTCGCGAGAGAGGGCGTACCAGGTCCGGAGCGCGCCCGCGTCCGACGTTTCGAGCGAAGCGTATTCGACGGCCTCCGCTCCCGAACCCAGCTCGTAGAGGATCGGCGCGGCCGGCGCGCCGGTCTCCGAGGCGGCTGCCGCGGCCTCGTCTCCCGGGTAGTTGAGCGCGGCGCAGCCGATCGCGGTCGGGACGAGGCCAAGGAGGGGAAGGAGTCGCCAGGCCGACATGTCAGAACCTCACGTAGAGCTCGCCGTCGCGAAGCTCGATGGGATGGGTCGCGAGCGGCTTGCTCGCAGGGCCGCCCGTTGGACAGCCGTCGCGGACGTCGAACCGTGCGCCGTGCAGCGTGCAGACGATCTCCATTCCGTCGAGGGGCTCGTTGGTGAGCGGCCACGCCGCATGGGTGCATCGGTTCGACACCGCGAAATATTCGTCGTCGACACGCAACACGAGGATCTCCTGGTCCCCGACCCGGACCGCACGCTTCTCGCCTGGCCCGAGCGGAGCGCCAGACGCTTCCTGCGCCCCCTCCGAAGCGATCTCGATCCTCTGCCAGGACATGGAACCTCCGGTCCCCGCGCGGCGCCCCACGCGGGAGGGCCTCGCCTGGGATCGAACGTCGGCGGGCGTTCGGACGCTAGCGCGACTTCGGGTCGGAGGCCGTCGTCCGGCGGCTATCTTCCAGCCGTGGTTGAGCACGGAGGGCACATGCAGTCGAGTCGATCGAACCGTCGGATCCCGCATCGGCGGCTGCGGATCCGTGGCCTGTTGGCCGTGGGCCTCATCGCCAGCGCCCTGGTCGGATGCCAGACCTTCGACGTGCGTTCCGACTGGGACGAGACCGTCCGCTTCGACGCGATGAAGCGCTTCTACTTCGAGGAGCCGCCCCTCGTCGAGGGGGCCAATCCCTTCGCCGACAACTCGATCCTGCGAAAACGCGTGCGCAGCTCGATCGTCGCCGTGCTCGAGGAGCGGGGCTTCGGCGCGGTCGACAGCCGCGACCGGGCGGATTTCGTGGTGACCTATGTCGTGATGCTCGAAGACGAGCTTCGCGTCGACGGCGTCACCATGGGCACCGGCGTCGGCGGATGGCGACGGCCCTACGGCTACGGCGCGGTCGGGACGACCACGTCGCGGATCGACGCCAATCAGGAGGCGACCCTGATCATCGACTTCCAGGTGCCCGAGAGCGGGGAGCTCGCCTGGCGGGGCTGGGGCAGTCGCATGCTCTCGACCCGCGACCGCAATCGAAGCGACGAGCGCCTCGAGGCGGGTGTGCGCGCGATCCTGCAGCGCTTCCCGCCAGGCGGGGGCGACGACTAGCGGCGCGCAGGCGGCCCCGGCTTCTCGGTCGGGAGCACGACGTGGAAGCGCGCGCCGGCGAAGGGCTCGTCCGGATCCCGGGGATTCGTGTCGAGCCACATCGAGCCGCCGTGATCGACGACGATTCCGTGCGCGACCGAGAGCCCCAGGCCGGTCCCCCCTTCGCGTAGACGCGTCGTGTAGAAGGGGTCGAAGACGGAGCTCGCGTTCGCGGGCTCGACCCCCGGGCCGTCGTCCGCGATCACGACTTCGATCTGCTCGTCGTCCGCGGCACGGGAGGAGACCGAGACCCGGGCCCCCCTCGGCTGCGCCTCGACCGCGTTCCGGATCAGGTTCACGAAGACCTGCTCGAGCTCGATCGGGTTCATTCGCGTCCTCCGGTCGCTCGCCTCGGCGTCGAGGTGGAGCTCGACGGTGGCTTCCCGCTCTCTCGCATAGTGGGCGGTGACGTCCACCGCGGTCCGCAGCACGCTCGTCAGATCGCTCGGCCACTTTTCGGTCGGCTCGGCACGCGAGAACTGGAGCACGCTTCGAACGATCTTCCCGCACCGGATGGCCTGGCTGCGGATGTCCTCGAGGGCATCGCTTCGGATCTGGTCGCCATCGGGTTCGCCCTCCGTGAGGATCGCGAAGTCGGCACTCGTGAGGATCGAGCCGATGGGGTTGTTGATCTGATGTGCGATACCGGCGGCGAGGGTGCCGACCGTCGCCATCCGATCCTGCTCGCGAAGCCGGAGCTGACTCGCCTCGAGCTCGAGGGTCCGCTCCTCGATCGCCGCGGCGAGGCGCTCGTTCTCGGCCTCGCGGCGCTCGGCCTCCTGCTTCTCGAGGGTGATGTCCGCAAAGGCGATCTGGCGCGCCGGTCGTCCGCGCCAGCTCGCCGGTGCCCAGCGGAGGCGCACCCAGAGTTCGTCGCCCGGGGCGAACCCGAAGCGCGCCTCGGCCATCCCGGGACCCGTCGCCGCGTAGACGTCGAGGACCCGCTCGCGATCGTCCGCGTGCACCCGACGAATCCCAGCGGCGCTGTCGAGGCCCATCATCGTCTCCCGCGTCGAGCGGAAGAGCTTCGCCAGCGCCTCGTTCGCGTAGACGATTCGACCGTCGCATTCCACGGCGATGCCCTGGATCGAGTGATCGATGAGTGCCTGGTAGTTCGCCTCGGCGCGTACGAGCTCGGTCACGTCGCGCATCCGGATGACCATGCCTCGGACGGCGGGGTTGGCGAGCTGGTTCGCGAGGACGAGATCGAGCACGCGGCCCTCGGATTCCGGGGCCCGGCCGAGATTCGGGCGGGTCCGCACCTGGAGCTCGGCCACACTGTCCGGAACGGCGACGGCGCGCTGAAACACGTGAAAATTGGAGACGAAGTCGTCGTGCGCGGTGAAGTCGCGAAGGCGGCGGCCGATCGACTCGCCGGGGGAGACGCCGAGGAGGCGCTCCGCCGCCTTGCTCGCGAACTCCACCACGGCGAACGGGTCGACGACGAGGACGCCCTCCGAGGCGTGTTCGAGCAGGCTGGCGTTGCGCTCCTCACGGGCGATCAGCTCCGCCTGCGCGCGGTCGGCGACTTCGATGGCGGTGCGGTTCCAGAACGTCTCGAAGACCTGGGAGAGCAGGCCGATCCCGAGCACGCAGATCAACGCGATCACGTAGCGATCGAACGCGGACGACCCCGCGTAGTCCGCCGAGGGGGGTGCGCCGGCCGCGATCAGCCAGAGGCCGAAACCGCCGACGACGAGACCGCCCGCGGTCCATGCGAGGGCGCCGCGCGAGCCCCCGACGAGCAGGCCCAGGATGGGGAGCGCAGGGAGGAAGGGCAGGATCCCGACCGCCTGGCCGCCACTCATCCACAAGGAGAAGCTCGAACCGATCGCCACCGTGGCGCAGACGATCTGCCCGAGATGGCGGACGCCGCTCGTCTGGCGAGCGGCGAAGGGCAGAGCCAGGACCGCGAGGGAGATCGCCGCCGCGGCCCACGCGATCGTCGGCGGCCAGAGCGCGAACTGGATCGGCATGAAGGCGAGGGCGCCGACGCTCGTGGCCAGGGCCAGGAGCAGGCCCATCCGGACGTTGGCGAGCTCGGCGGCCGGAGCGTTTCGGAGCTCCGGAGACAGGAAATAGTCGTCGATCGCGCCTGCGATCCGATCGAATCGCCCTTGGCGCAGGCGGCCGGTGTCCGTCCGGGGGACGCTCATCCCGCCCCCGTGCCGAGTCTGCGGTCCTCGTCATCCGCGTTGCGCCTCGAGGCTTCGAGGGCTTCGAGCCGCTCCCCGATCCGCCGAAGCCGTCTGGCGAGGCCGGTCAGGATGCGAAGGAGGAGCGCGAGCACGAGGACGAGGCCGGCGATCGTCGCGGTCGCGATGCGCAGCAGGAGGGCGACGAGGCCATCGACGGAGGGTCGGACGTGGGTGCTGAGCCAGCCGGTCTCGCCGGCCTTCGCTTCGAGGGCGGTCGCCTCTTCCGCGGGCGCTTCCACGTCTCGATCGAAGCCGATTCGCTCGAGGAGTCCGTCGATCAGCCGGCCAGGAAGAGCGGCCAGGTCCGCGGCCCGCTCGTCGGCCTCGGCGAGGGTCCGGGGGAGGGGGCTCCACTCGACGATGCGCGCTCCGGCCTCGTCGAAGACGGTCGGGAAGGCGATCGCGGCGATCAGCAGCGCGAGGGCCACGGCGAAGACGACATCGGAGGCCAGCGCTTCGAACGACCAGATCCGAAAGAGCACCGCGTAGGTGAGGGCGAACAGCGCCAGCGCGATCAGCGCAAACTCCTGCCACACCGACAAGTGAGACGACATTCCAAGGGCTCCCGGGGACGATCGTCGAACGGCCCGTGTAGCATGATGCCACGCCAACCCCTTAGACGTCATTGGGGCGAATCCCTGGGTGTGCGAAGCGTCACCCGGTCGAAGGAAACGAATGGGACCCGAAGCGATCGAGGCGCGCGCGGCCGAACTCTACGGCGAGGTCGACTGGCGGCAGGCCGACGGACTCCTGCACGTCGCGGCGATCCACGGAGCGACGAATCGAATCCTGGCGATCGGCCCGCATTCTCCGCCGAGCCCCACCGATCGCTTCGTGCTCGGGCTCGCGCGGGCACGCGCCGACGTCCTGATCACGACGGGTGGCATCCTCCGCGCCGAGCCCGAACTCGTGCATCGCTACTCGGAGCACACGGACGAGGACACCGCGATCGCCGCCTGGCGACGGCAGGCCGTCGGTCGGGACGAGGCCCCGCGGCTCCTGGTGCTCTCGGCGACGGGGCGCTTTCCGAAGAACCATCCCGCGCTCGCTTCCGGACGCGGCTGGATCTGGACGAGCGCCGCCGGTGCGCGGGAGATCGGGCGTGCGCCGGCGGGGTTCCGCATCGTGACCGCCGAGCCGGACCGCGCCTCCTCGACACACGCGGTGGCCTGGCTGCGCGAGCAGCTCGCTCCCGAGGCGACGTCGCCGACGGTGCTCCTCGAGGCGGGACCGTCGACGTCGCGCGCGTTCTACGCGTCTTCGGCGTCGCCCCGGGTCGACGAGCTTCTCCTCTCGCGCTTCGAGGGAAGACTTCCCGCCGAGGCGGAGGGGCCGCCCTTCGTCCCGCCGGAGGTGAGGGAGGCCCTCTTCGGCGCGGCGCGCTCCAGCTGCGACGTCGACGAGGCGGGCGGTCGCTGGATCTTCGAGCGTTTCCTGCGCCCGGGGCCGTGAGGGCGGGGGCTCAGCGCGCGGGACGCAGCATCGACCAGACGCGCGGGCCGCCCGGGACCTGGAGCTCCTCGACGACCTCGAAGCCATGCTTCCGGTAGAAGGGCACGTTCGCCTCCTTGGACGACTCGAGGTAGGCGGGCAGGCCCTCGCGATCGGCGCGCGCGAGGACGGGCTCGATCAGCGCGGAGCCGATGCCCTTGCCCTGGTGCGGCGGGTCCGTGCCGAGCGCAGCCAGGTAGTAGTGGGGCTCGCGGATCCGGTGGGCCCCGGTGAACTCGCCGAGGCGTGTGGCGCGACGCGCGCCGACGCCAGCGACGCCGAGGAACCGGAGCGCGATCCGGAGGCTCTGGCCGAACGCGAGCCGGGCGTCGGTGGGACGCTGCCAGATGGCGGCGCCTTCGACCGAGTCCGTCGTCAGGACGTGGGCGCTGTCCGCCATCGCGTCGACGGCCAGGCCCGAGAAGCGCGCCCACTTGCGCGCGCGGTTCCGCGGGTTCGGGAACAGATGGGAGGCGACGGGATCGTCGTGGAAGGCGCGACCGAGCACGTCCAGCACGCTGCGGCGTTCGTCCGGTCGTGGTGGACGGACGGCGGGGCGGACCGGGCCGAAGTCGAAGGACTCCTGGATCTCGGTCACGTCCGTGGTCGTCTTCTCGAGGGCTCGGGTCACGCGGGTTGCTCGGGCTCGTCGGCGTTGGCCGCCGCGCTGGAGTGTTCCCCATTCCGGTCGAGCCATACAAGGGTCTCGACGTGGGACGTGAAGGGGAAGAAGTCGAAGATCTCGGCCCCGGCGAGCCGCATGCCGCCCTCGTCGATCAGCATCGGAAGCTCCTCGAGGAGGCGGGGGAGACCGCAGGCGAGGTAGACGAGACGCTTCGGCGGGTTCGCCACGAGGGCGGAGAGGAGCGCCGGGTCGAGGCCCTTGCGCGGAGGATCGACGATCACGACTTCGGCGTCAGCGAGGCCTTCGATCCGATCCCCTGCTGCGCCCTCGAGACGTTCGGCGCGTGCCCGCTCCGGCTCGGGCCGTGCGGCGAGGCCGAGCTCGAGTCCGGCGAGGCCGGACGGGCTCCGCTCGTTGAATCGGACCGGGCCCCGCTCGAGCAGCCCGAGCCCGATCGCGCCGACGCCGCAATACGCCTCGAAGACCGTCGCGCCGTCTGGAACGAGCGCATGGATCCGTTCGACGGCGCGATCGAAGAGCGGGAGGTGGTTCTGCCCGAAGGCCGTGGGCGGGAAGAATACGTCGACACCGCCGATCCGTTCGCGCACGACCGGTTCGCCCGCGAGGTGGATCGTGTCCCGCCCGAAGATGACGTTGGTGCGGTCCGCCTGGGCGTTGAAGAAGAGCCCCTGGAGCGAGGGGCCCATCGCTTCCGCGAAGGCCTCCGGGAGCGGTCCGAGGACGTCCGGCGTCGTTCCGTTGCCGACGAGGACGACCTGGACCCGCTCCGTCGCGCGTTCGACGACGAACTGCGCATAACGCAGCGCGCCGCGATGGGGCGTGTCGGCATAGGGGGCGATCCCGGTCGCCCGAATCGCCTGCTTCAGGTGCGCGGCGGCGGCGTTGATCGCGGGGTGGTGGACGGCGCAGCGGGGCGTATCGACGATCCGGTGGGAGTCGGCCTGGAAGAGCCCGATCTTGGGACTGCGCGCGCGACCCCGGACCGCCAGCCGGGCGCGGTGTCGGTGGCCCACGCCGCTCGTGGTGTGGACGGGCGGGGCGGGGAGTCCGTGGCGCTCGCACAGGCGGGCGACGGCAGCGACCGCGTCGGGCGCCGGGCCCGGCTCGCCGAAGCGTGCGCAGCCCGGGCAGGGCGGGCGGTGGGAGCAGGCGTCGAGGGGCGGCACGCGCGAACGGTAGCGCCGACGCTCGCTCGCGTGGGTGCCGGAGGCCCGCGCTCCCCGTCGCCGAGGGTCGCGCTGCTACTGTGCGGCGATGAAGAAGCGACGGAAGGGCGGCGGCGCAGCGCGTCCGGGCGGAGCGGCCGCTGCAGACGTGCCGCGCGAGGCGTTCCTGGCGACGACGCCGGAGGACGTGGCCGCCCGCGGCTGGGATCGCGTGGACGTCCTCTTCGTGAGCGGCGATGCCTACGTCGATCACCCGTCGTTCGCGATGGCGATCCTCGGTCGCTGGCTCGAGGCCCACGGCTTCCGCGTCGCGATCCTGTCGCAGCCGGACTGGAAGAGCGCCGACGCCTGGAAGGCCTTCGCGCCGCCGCGTCTCTTCTGCGCCGTGAGCGCCGGCAACATGGACTCGATGATCAATCACTACACGGCGAACCGGAAGCGGCGCAACGCCGACGCCTATTCGCCCGGCGGACGGATCGGGCTGCGACCGGATCGCCCGACGGCGGTCTACGCGCAGCGGTGTCGGGAGGCGTTCAAGGGCGTGCCCGTGATCAGCGGCGGCGTCGAGGCCTCGCTCCGTCGGATCGCCCACTACGATTATTGGAGCGACCGGGTCTGGCCCTCGAATCTCGTGACCTCGAAGGCGGATCTCCTCGGCTACGGGATGGGCGAGTCGGTGATGCTCGAGATCGCCCAGCGGCTCGATCGCGGCGAGCCCCTCGAGTCCCTCCGCGACCTCGACGGCGTCGCGTACCTGCTCGGGAAGAACGAGACGCTTCCAGGACAGGCGCGGGTCGAGACCGTGGCGTTGCCCTCGCTCGAGGCCGTCGAGGCGAGCCCGGAGGCCTTCGCCGAGATGACCCGCAAGCTCCATCACGAGACGAACCCGCGGAACGCGCGGCGGCTCGTGCAGTCGCACGGCGATCGCCGCGTCGTGATCAATCCACCGGCCGCGGCCCTCGACGAGGCGACGATGGATCGCCTCCACGAGCTGCCGTACACGCGCCGGCCCCATCCGGACTACGATGCGCCCCCGCCGGCCTGGGAGACGATCCGCGACTCGGTCCAGATCATGCGCGGCTGCTTCGGGGGCTGCACGTTCTGCTCGATCACGATGCACCAGGGGCGCGAGATCCAGAGCCGGAGCCCGGACTCGATCCTCCGCGAAGTCGAAGCGCTCGCCCAGGCGCCGGACTTCAAGGGCAGCGTCAGCGACCTGGGCGGCCCGACCGCGAACATGTACCGCATGCGCTGCACGAAGCCGGAGGTCGAGAAGACCTGCCGTCGCCTCTCCTGCATCCACCCGAAGATCTGCAAGCTCCTCGATACCGACCACGCGCCGACCCTCGACCTGATGCGGCGCGCCCGGGACGTCGAGGGCGTGAAGCGCGTGCACATCGCGTCGGGGATCCGCATGGACCTCGCGGCCGATCAGCCGGAATACCTCGACGAGCTCGCGGCGCACCACGTCGGCGGTCACCTCAAGGTCGCGCCGGAACACGTCAGCGATCGCGTCCTCGACCTGATGAAGAAACCCGGACGCCGGAGCTTCGAGATCTTCGCCGAGCGCTTCGAGGCGGCTTCGAAGCGCGCGGGCAAGGAGCAGTATCTCGTTCCCTACTTCATCGCGAGTCATCCCGGATCGACCGCCGAGGACATGATCGAGCTCGCGATCTTCCTGAAGGAGCGCGGCTACCGACCGCGCCAGGTCCAGGACTTCATCCCGGCGCCGATGGACATCGCGACCTGCATGTACTTCACGGGAATCGATCCGCTCACGATGAAGCCGGTCCCCGCGGCCAAGCGCGTCCAGGACCGGACGGTCCAGCGCGCGCTGCTCCAGTTCTTCGCGCCCGAGAACTGGCGGACGGTCCGCGACGCCCTCGTGAAGGCGGGGCGGGAGGACCTGATCGGCGACGGGCCCGACTGCCTGATCCCGGCCCGACCGCCGCGCGCCGCGAAACGCGGGGGCCGCGAGGGCGGCGGGCAGGGCGGCTACCGACGGCCCTCCCGGGACCGCGGAAGCGGGCGGCGAAAGGAAGGTCGGCCCTGACGGGACGCCCACTTGCGGGCGAACCTTCGAGTGCTGGATTCGCGTCCGAAAGCGGCCGAGTCCTTCGGCCGGCGAGCGCTAGATTGGCCGGATGGATCGGGTCTCCGATATCGCCGGCGCCTCGGATGCAGCCCATGATGCGGCGCTGATCGCCGAGGTCCTGTCCGACGCGCTGCCGAGCGAGCGCTGCTACCGGCTGCTGGCGGCGCGGGACGCACGCTTCGACGGGCGCTTCTTCGTGGGCGTCACGACGACCGGCATCTTCTGTCGACCGATCTGCCCCGCGCCGACGCCCAAGGCGCGCAACTGCACGTTCTGGCGGAGCGCGGCGGCGGCGCAGGCGGCGGGCTTCCGACCCTGTCTCCGCTGCCGCCCCGAGGCGGCGCCCGGCACCCCGGCCTGGCGCGGGACCGCGGCGACGGTCAGTCGTGCCCTGCGCCTGATCGAGGACGGGGCGCTCGACGGCGACGGCTCGGTGGAGCGGCTGGCCGAGCGGCTCGGGATCGGTGACCGCCATCTGCGCAGACTCTTCGACCAACACCTCGGGACGACGCCGGTCGCCGTCGCCCGGATCCGCCGGGTGCTCTTCGCCAAGCAGCTCCTCGACGAGACGCGACTGCCGATGACCGAGGTCGCACTCGCCGCCGGCTTCGCGAGCCAGCGTCGCTTCAACGCGTGCATCCGCGAGGTCTACGGGCAGGCGCCGAGCGCCTTGCGGCGCGCCCGCGCGCGTCCGACGGAGGGGGCGGGGCCGCTTCGACTGAGCCTGCCGTACCGGCCGCCCCTCGCCTGGGACGCGCTCACGCGCTTCCTGTCCGGTCGCGCGATCCCCGGCGTCGAACGGGTCGAGGGGGCGATCTATGAGCGCGCGATGCGCGTGGGCGACGGCATCGCGCGGGTCCGGGTCGAGCCGGACCCCGGCCGGTCGCGCTTGTCGGTCGACGTCCACCTCGAGGGCACGACGGCGCTCTTCGACGTCGCGCGCCGCCTGCGACGGCTCTTCGATCTCGACGCGGATGCCGTCGCGATCGACGCCGCGCTCGGACGCCTGCGGACGCTGGCGAAGCACGTGCGCGCCGTGCCGGGCGTGCGCGTTCCGGGGGCGGTCGATGGCTTCGAGACCGCGGTGCGCGCGGTGCTCGGGCAACAGGTCAGCGTGAAGGGCGCGACCACGATCGCCGGCCGGATCGTGGACCGCTACGGCGAAGGGCTGCCGGAACGCCTCGCCGGCGGCGAGGGGATCCGTGCGCTCTTTCCGACGGCGGGCGCCCTCGTCGACGCCCCCCTCGAAGAGGTCGGCCTGACCCGGGCCCGCGCGGACACGATCCGCGGCCTGGCGCAGACCGTGCTCGAGCGGCCGGCGCTCCTGGATCCCGCCTCGGACCTCGAGCAGGCGATCGCCGCCTGGGAAGCGCTTCGTGGGATCGGGCCCTGGACGGCGCACTACGTCGCGATGCGCGTACTCGGGGAGCCGGATGCGCTGCCGGTCGGTGATCTCGGTCTGCGCAAGGCGCTCGCGTCGAGAGGCGCCGAGGAACCGGTGTCGCCGGCATGGGTCGGGAAACGACTCGAAGTGTGCCGGCCCTACCGCGCGTACGCGGCGATGCGCCTCTGGGACCGGCTCGGCGACTGAACCGAACGAGGCCTAGCGGCCTTCCTGCTCCCGGCGGAGGGTCGAGACGTGGACGATCCCGAAGAGGAAGGTCTGCCAGAGCTCCTGGATCAGGGGGCGCTCGCTCTTGCGCAGGACGGGCAGGAAGAACAGGCACTCGATCGCATGGACGGCTGCCAGCACGCCGAAGAGGGCGCGGCCGCCGGGGCCGATGGCCATCCCGTCGAGGGGCGGGAAGTAGCACGCCGTCGCGAAGAGCCAGGCGATCCCGAGCATCGCCTTCCCGACCGGGTAGATCCCCTCGCCCTGCTGCTCGCCCGCGCCGTCCGCCATGCTCGTCCTGCCTCCCGTCGCGGCCCGTCTCGCGGCCGCGTCGTCGGATGATAGCCTCCGCGTCGGCTCGGTGACCGGCCGGGAAACGAGGGAGAAGAGATGGGCGAGGCGCGGACGACGGTGGCGGAATGGCGAGCGGATCTCGAGGTCCATGCCGCGTCGGTGTACTCGCAGGGGGGCGAGGACGGGGTCCTGCTTCGGCTCTTCGAGCGGATCGGCGTCCAGCATCGCGCCTTCGTCGAGTTCGGGGCCTGGGACGGACTCCACCTCTCGAACACGGCGAACCTGCGCCTCCACCACGGCTGGTCGGGCCTGCTCATGGAGGGCAGTGATCGCGCCGACGGCGAGCGGGTCCGCCGCGAGCGGGTCGATGCGGAGAACGTCGAGGCGCTCTTCGATCGCTACGACGTGCCCGAGGGCGTCGACCTGCTGTCGATCGACATCGACGGCAACGACTACTGGGTCTGGAATGCCCTGCGTCGCTACCGGCCTCGGGTGGTGATCGTCGAATACAACGTCTTCTTCCTGCCCGAGACCGCGAAGACGATCGCCTACGACGCGGCCCACGAGTGGGACAAGGAGCGCTACGGCCTCTACCACGGGGCGAGCCTGGCGGCGTTCCACAAGCTCGCCACGGAGAAGGGCTACGTCCTCGCCTGGACCGAGCCCTACGCGCCGAACGCGATCTTCGTCCGCGACGACGCGTGGCCCGCGGACGTCGAGCGACCCGGACTCGCGGACTGGACGCGCTGGGACTGGCCCGAGGACGGCTACCGGGAGCCGCCCCCGCCGCCGGGCGGGCGCTGGGTCAGCGTCTAGCGGGCCCCGGAGCGATCGGCGGGACCCGGCGTCAGGAACCGAATTCGAGCATTCCTGTCATTCGAGGGGAAGTTTCTGTAGTTTTCTTCCAATTTCATGCTCGCCGAACCCCGGACACGCGACCTCGAAGCCCTGCCGAAGGCGGAGCGGACCCGCCTGCGCCTGACCCAGGCCGTGCGCGACGAGATCGAATCGACCGGTTCCTTCACGGCCGAACTGGCCGCGCGGCGGGCGGGGAGCGCGACGGCGACCTTCTACAACCACTTTCCGTCGAAGGAGCTGGCCCTCGAGGCCGTCTACGCGGAGCTGATGGACGAGCTCGTCGCGTCGGTCGAGGGGATGCTGCGGATCGAGCGGGTCCTCGAGCTCGGTCTCGAGGCGTTCGTCGGCGAGTGGGTGCTCGAGGTCGCGTCCTTCTTTCGGCGGAACGCCCGCGTCTTCAGCGCGGCGCAGGTGGCGCTCCCGGATTCGAAGTCGATGCGCGACGTCTTCCGCGAGCGGGAGGCGAGGGCGCTCGAGACCTACGCGCGCTTCGTCCGGCTCGGGCAGGCCGCGCGCGTGATCCGGGACGGGGACGTCGCGGCGATGGCGCAGGTCATGATGGTGACGAGCGAGGGTTGGCTGCATCCCTCGGTGCAGACGATCGCGGCGGGGGACGCCTTCCACGCGGAGCTGACCGGCTCCGTCGTGCGGATGCTCGAGCCCGGTCGGGAGGACGCTTGATGGCCATTCGGGTACTCGGTGGGATCCAGACGGACTTCGCCCGCAACTGGACGCGAGAGGGGCTCGACATCAGCGACCTCGTTCGCAGCGTGATCGAGGCCACCCTCGACCGCGCGGCGATCGAGCCGGCGCAGATCGAGAGCCTCCACGTCGGCAACGCCTTCGGGCAGCTCTACACGGGACAGGGGCATCTCGGTGCGATGCCTGCGACGGTCGTGCCGGAGCTCTGGGGCAAGCCCGCGATGCGCCACGAGGCGGCCTGTGCCTCGGGATCGATCGCGACGCTGACGGCGATGGCCGAGATCGAGAGCGGGCGGTACGACTGCGTGCTCGTGCTCGGCGCGGAGCTCGAGAAGACGATGCCCGGCGCGGAGGCGGCCCGGGTCCAGGAGGCGGCGGCCTGGGTCGGACGCGAGACCGACGTCGAGGAGGCGATCTGGGCGTCGATGTTCGATCGCGTCGCGGCGGAGTACGACGCGCGCTACGGACTCGACGAGAAACACCTCCGCGCGATCGGCGAGATCAACCTCACGAACGCGAAGGCCAACCCGAACGCCCAGACCCGGGGCTGGGCGCTCGGCCCCGAGAGCTTCGCGGCCGACGACGAAGCCAATCCGAAAGTCGCCGGGCGACTTCGCCGCAACGACTGCTGCCAGATCACCGACGGCGGCGCCGGAGTCGTGCTCGTCTCGGAGCGTTGGCTGGCCGAACAGGGGCGGCTCGCGGACGGGGCCGTCCTCGCAGGTTGGGGCCACCAGACCGTCGGGCTCTCGAACGAGTCGAAGCTCGACCGCAGCCGCGGCGAGACCTTCGTGATGCCCCACGTGCGGACGGCGATCACCGACGCCTGGCGTCGCGCCGGGATCGAAGGTCCCGAGGCCCTCGACGCGATCGAGACCCACGACTGCATGACCCCGAGCGAGTACATGGCGATCGACCACTTCGGTCTGACGGCGCCGGGCCAGAGCTGGCAGGCCGTCGAGAACGGGGACCTGCTCCGGGAAGGCGGGACGACGCCGGTCAATCCGAGCGGCGGGCTGATCGGCGGCGGTCACCCGGTCGGCGCCACCGGCATCCGCATGCTGGTCGACGCGGCGAACCAGGTGAGCGGGACCGCGGGCGACACGCAGGTCGAGGGCGCGTCGCGGGTGCAGACGCTCAACATCGGCGGGAGCACGGCGACGACGGTCAGCTTCGTCGTCGAGCGACCCGGGGCAGGGAGCTGAGGACGATGAAGACCGAGATCCACGAACGATTCGAATCGAACCTGCCCGCGGACGACGACCATCCCTACCGGACCGGCGCCTGGCGCCCGCAGACGACGGAGTACGATGCCTGGGACCTCGAGGTCGAAGGCGAGATCCCGCGCGACCTCGCCGGCGTCTATCTACGCAACACCGAGAACCCGCTGCTCACGCCGATCGAGCGCTACCACCCCTTCGACGGGGACGGGATGCTCCACGGGGTCGCCTTCGCGGACGGAGAGGCCGTCTACCGCAACCGCTTCGTCCGGACCGACGGGTTTCGCGCGGAGCGGGAAGCGGGCGAATCGCTCTTCGCCGGCGCCGCGGAGAACCCGAAGCTCGCCCGGAAGACCTGCGACCTCGGGGCGCGGCCCAACATGAAGGACGCCTCGAGCACCGACATCGTCGTGCACAACGGCGAGGCCCTCTCGAGCTTCTGGCTCTGCGGCGATCTCTATCGCCACGACCCGAAGACCCTGGAGCCCCTCGGCAAGGCCGACTTCGGCGGACGCTTTCCGCGGGAGGGCATCTCCGCCCATCCGAAGATCGACGAAGTGACGGGCGAGATGCTCTTCTTCAACTACTCGACCGAGGCGCCCTACATGCACTACGGCGTCGTCGACGCCGACGGCGCGCTCGCCCACTACGTCGACGTGCCGCTTCCGGGGCCGCGCATGCCCCACGACATGGCCTTCACCGAGAACTACGCGATCCTGAACGACTGCCCGATGTTCTGGGAGCCGGAGCTCCTGAAGAAGGGCCATCACGTCTCGGCCTACCATCCGGACCTGCCGACGCGCTTCGGCGTGGTCCCCCGGCGCGGAAGTGCGGACGAGATCCGCTGGTTCGAAGCGGCGCCGACCTATGTGCTGCACTGGATCAACGCATACGAGGATGGCGACGAGATCGTGCTCGACGGGTTCTTCCAGGAGAACCCGTCCCCGGCGCGCGAGCCCGGGGCGACGCCGCAGGAGACGATGCTCCGATTCCTCGACCTGCACACGATGGGCGCCTACGCCCACCGCTGGCGCTTCGATCTCCGGACCGGCGAATGCCGGGAGGAGCGGCTCAGCGACCGGATCATGGAGTTCGGCATGATCAACGGGCGCTATGGCGGGCGACGCAACCGCTACAGCTACAACGCGCTGCCGGCGAAGGGCTGGTTCGGCTTCGAGGGGCTCGTCAAACAGGATCTCGAGACCGGCCACGAGGACGTGGTCCAGCTCCCGGAAGGGGTCTACGCGAGCGAGACCGTGATGGCCCCGCGGATCGGCTCGACGGCGGAGGACGACGGCTACCTCGTGACCTTCACGATGGACGTCAACCGGGATCGCTCCGAGTGCCTCGTGCTCGATGCGGCGAATCCGACCGACGGCCCGGTCGCCCGGATCGCGTTGCCCGAGCGGATCTCCTGCGGCACCCACGCGTTCTGGCACGCGTCCGCCGGCTGAGCCCGCACGGGGACGGGGCGAGCCGGATCAGGCGAGTCGCCAGGCCCCGCCCACGAGAAGGACGCTCGCCAGGAAGGCCGCGATCTGGGTCGGCGTTTCCGGTCGCGGGCGCCGCGCGAGCGGCAGCGAGATCGCGAGTCCGGCGAGGGCACCCGCGGCAAGCCCGAAGAGATGCGCCGAGAAGTCGACCCTGTGGCCCGGGCCGCCGAGCATCGCCACGATCGCGAGGCCCGCACCGAGCGGCACCCACGCTCCGCGGCGCCCCGCCCATCCCTGGTGACGGCGCCACGCCGCGAGACCGGCGAGCACCCCGACGAGGCCGAAGACGCCGGTCGAGGCGCCGACCGAGCTGTGCGCATGGCCGTACCAGAGGGCGTTCGCGAGGTTTCCGGCCGTCCCGCTGACCAGGAAGGCGAGGAGCGCGCAGCCGATTCCGAGGCGCCCGGCGAGCGCGGCGAGGAAGAAGCCGCCGAAGAGCGCGTTGCCCGCGACGTGGGTCAGATCCGAGTGCAGGGTGAGCGCCGTCAGCGCGCGGTGGAGCTCGCCGGCGAGGACCAGCGCGGCCTGACTGTCGCCGGCCTCGACGTAGGCCGCGTGGCGGCCGGTCCGTTCGAGGAAGACGTGGAATCCGACCATGCCGAGGGCCATCGCGTAGGCCAGGGCGAGCTGGTGGGGACGGGTCGCCGCATCCGGTTCGGGCGGCGGCGGTCTCCTTCGCTCGGCGCGCTCCGCCTTCCACGCGGTCAGGATCCCGTCGGCCGCGGCGAGACGCTCCGCCTCGATTTCGATCCGCCAGCCCGCTTCGGTCCGTCGCGCCACCGGCCGGAATCCCTCGGCGACCAGGACGAGGGCCCAATCCTCGGCTTCCCGCTTGCTCGGGGTGGCGGCGTGGGTGAGGGCGCGACCCGCGCCGGGCTCTGCATCGTCTTCGAGGGCGGCCATGCGTTCGGTCCATGGTAACGTCCGGGCCGAAGTCGACGGTCAGGAGAGCGTCGCATTCGTCCGAAGAGAGGGTGTCCGCTCGCCCTGGTGGGACGACCCGGAGGATCGATGAGCACGCCCAGTACCCCGCGTTCCCTGGTCCGCGTCGAGACGATCGCGCTCCGAGGACCCGGCGTGGTGATCCTGACCGGGCCTTCGAGCTGCGGGAAGGGCGAGGTTGCGGCGGCGCTCTGCGATCTGATCTCGATCGATCCCGCTCGCCATCTGTCGATGGGCGAGATCCTTCGCTCGACGATCGGCCGGTCGAAGCGCGATCCGGGCTTCGCCAAGCTCCTCGCCGAGAAATACGCCCTCGCCGCCGACGTCAGCATCTTCGACTGCATCGATACGAACGACGAGCTGACCGAGAAGGTGAAGCGCCACCTGCCCGACCTCGAGCGTCACTTCGGGCGGACGCCGAGCCGCTTCATCTCGGACGAGGTGAGCGGGACGCCGGAAGTGAGTCAGCTGGACTGGCTCGAGTTCTGTACGTCGCGCGGCCTCCTGATCCCGAACCGCTGGACCCAGGACCTGATCTCGGCGGAGATCGACCGAGCGCTCACCGAGGCGAAGGGCGCCGGCGAGTCCGAATCGCCCTTCATCCTCGACGGCTATCCGCGGACCGTGACTGCGGCGCAGCATCTGCTCGGCTTCCTCGGGCAGGTCGACGTGCCGGTGCTCAAGGTCCTCCATCTCTCGATCAGCAAGGCGGAGATGAGCGCCCGGGCGGGCAAGCGGGGGCGCGAGGACGACAACGAAGAGGCACTCCGCCGTCGTTTCGAGTTCTACGTCGACAACGTGCAGCCGTCGGTCGACTACCTGAAGACGGAGCTCGGCGGCGATCGCATCGCGCTGATCGACGCCCACCAGCCGGCTTGGGACGAGGTCGGCGGCGAGCGGGTCTTCGATCTCCATCGGTCGATCGACAACGTCGTGTCGTCGGCGCTCCGCGCTCTGGGCGTGCCCGGCGTGATCGTGCGCGACCTGCTCGAAGGGCGTCGCGAGGAGCGCCTCGCGGCCGAGGCCGATGGCTGAGTCCGTGCCGGTCTGGCCGACTCCGGAGAGCGCCGATCTCGGTCGCTACCTGGAGGACACGATCACGATCGACTGGCAGTCGCCCCGCTTGATGGAGAAGGCCGGGGCCGTGCTCGAAGGGCGCGACGGCGCCGAGGCACGACTCGAAGCACTCTTCTGCTTCGTCCGCGACGAGGTCCCGCACGCCTTCGACGTGCAGCCCGAGAAGGCGACTTGCAGCGCGAGCGAGGTCCTCCGGGAGGGGCAGGGCATGTGTTATGCCAAGAGTCACCTGCTCGCCGGGATGCTGCGGTACGCCGGGTTTCCGACGGGCTTCTGCTACGCGCGACTCGCGAGCGAGGGCCAGCGGAGCGGCTTCGTCCTTCACGGGTTCAACGCGGTCTACTGGTCGCCGGCGGAGTCCTGGCTCTTCCTGGACGCCAGCGGTCGGGCAGGGACGCCCGAGGCGACGGTCCGCTTCGCGCCACCGTGGGGGCTCCCCTTCGAGGTCGATCCCGCCGCGGGCGAGTCCTTCGTCCCCGACATCTTCCGTCGGCCGCCGAAGCGCATCATCGACCTGCTCGAACGCGCCCCGGACTTCGCTGCGGTCTCGCGCAACCTTCCCGACGCGCTCTGACTCTGCGACCCTGTCGCGCTACACGGAGCGAGGAGGAGAGCATGCAGAGCCGGGTCGAGCGGAGCGGGACGAAGAAGGGGTGGGCCGTCGGGTCGCTCGTCGCGGGCATCGCCCTCGTCGGAGCGGCCTCGCTCGCTTCCGCCGAGAACGAGACGCGCTACTCGCCTCACGCGGATCGGTCGATTCCGGACGAGGTCTTCTTCGGCGACACGCACCTCCATACGACGAGCTCCCCCGACGCGTATCTGTTCGGCGTGAAGCTCTCGCCGGACGATGCCTATCGCTTCGCGAAGGGCGAGCGCGTGACCTCGACCCACGGCCTTCCGGTCCGCCTGATCGAGCCCCTCGACTTCCTCGTCGTCTCCGATCACATGGAGTACCTCG
This sequence comes from bacterium, assembly GCA_024742285.1. Taxonomy (NCBI): domain Bacteria; species bacterium. Next base: position 320,525 of record JANSYR010000005.1, read on the forward strand.
GCCTGATGCCGCGGCTCTTCGGCGGCGACGAGCGCGTCCTCGCGACCGAGTACGGGCGGATGCTCTACGACCAGTCGAAGGAGGGGGACGACGGCTTCTATCGGGCGGCGATGATCCTGATCGGCGACCTGTCGATGAACGAGCGGAAGATGCGGGTGCCGGAGCTCGAGTCGTCGATCTGGCGCGAGGTGGCGGAGACGGCGGATCGCCACGACGAGCCCGGCCGCTTCACCGCCTTCACCGGCTACGAATGGACCTCGATGATCGAAGGGGACAACCTCCATCGCGTGGTCGTCTATCGCGGCGATGCCAGCACGACGACACGGCTGCTTCCGGTCTCGAGTCTCGACAGCCCCGACCCGGAAGATCTCTGGGCGTTCATGGCCCGCTACGAAGCGGAGACGGGCGACCGGATCCTCGCCATCCCGCACAACGGGAACCTCAGCAACGGCCGGATGTTCGAGACGAAGCGCGTCGACGGGAGCGCCTTCGACGCGGCCTACGCGAAGGAGCGCATCCGCTGGGAGCCGATCGTCGAGGTGACGCAGATCAAGGGCGACGGCGAGACCCATCCCTTTCTGAGCCCGAACGACGAGTTTGCGGACTACGAGACCTGGGACGCAGGAAATCTCGGCGGGACCGCCGTCAAGCAGGACGCGATGCTCGCGGGCGAGTATGCGCGATCGGCCCTTCGTCTCGGACTCGAGGTCGAGGCGGAGACCGGCGTGAATCCGTACCGCTTCGGCATGATCGGCTCGACCGACAGCCACACGGCCCTCGCGACCTCGCGCGAGGAGAACTATTTCGGCAAGCACTCCGGGATGGAGCCCACGCCTACGCGCATGACCGACGCGCTGGCGAAGGTCGGGGACAACGCGGTCTTCGGTTGGCAGCAGGTCGCCAGCGGACTCGCCGCGGTCTGGGCGGAGGAGAACAGCCGGGCGGCGCTCTTCGATGCAATGCAGCGGAAGGAGACCTATGCGACGACCGGCACGCGGATGCGCGTCCGCCTCTTCGCGGGCTTCGACTTCGAGGCGGCGGATCTCGCGCGTCCGGACTGGGCGATGCACGGGTACGCGTCGGGCGTCCCGATGGGCGGCGACCTGTCCCGCGCTTCCTGGTTCGCGAAGCCCGGGTTCCTCGTTCGCGCCTGGCGCGACCCGCGTGGCGCGAACCTCGACCGCATCCAGATCGTGAAGGGTTGGCTGGGCGACGACGGCGAGAGCCGGGAACGCGTCTACGACGTGGCGCTCGCAGGCGGGCGCGGGGTCGACGAGGACGGGAATGCGCCGCCGGTCGGGAATACGGTCGACCTGGCGACGGCGAGCTATTCGAATACGATCGGCGCCGCGATGCTCGAGACCTTCTGGGAAGACCCCGACTTCGATCGCGACCAGCGCGCGTTCTACTACGTGCGGGTGCTCGAGATTCCGACGCCGCGCTGGTCGACGATCGACGCGAAGGTGTTCGGCGCCGAGGTCCCGGACGGCGTCGACCGCACGACCCAGGAACGCGCCTACACCTCGCCGGTCTGGTACCGCCCAGAGAAGAAGCCGTGAAAACAATAACTTGAGGGGCGTTCTTCACCCGATCTCGGACGCTTCCCCCGGCCCCTGCCGGTCTTTCCCCGACACAACGCCCCTCCCGGAACCACTCCACGCTGCCAGGGCGCGCTCGCTGCGCGCCCGGCGCCTCTGGAGGGTTCCATGCTGCGCACGTTCCTGCTCTTCTCCTTCGCGACGCTTCTCTGCCTTCCCGGATTCGCCTCGGCCTCTTCCTTCCCGTCGCTCGACGGCCCCTTCCGATTCTCCCTCGGGACGTCCGACTTCGAGGCGAGCGGGATCGAGTTCGAGTTCAGCGCGGTCCGCAGCTTCGACTTCCAGCTGGACTTCGGCGGGCCTCTCCAGGCCGGCCGGAAGTACAGGAACGAGGATCTCCTCGAGGTGCGCTACCGCGTTTCGGGTCGGCTCGAGACGAACCCGCCCACGCCCTCCGGCTTCCCCGCCTTCGCGCTGATCCGGGACGAGAGCGGGGAGGGGCCGATCTCGGCGGCGGAGTGGGTTGCCCAGAGCAGCTTCCTCGAGTTCCGGATCGCGCCCGATGCGGATCTCCTCGACGGCGTGCAGCTGTCCGAGCTCGCGCCCCTCGGCAAGCTCGACCGCATCCTCGAGATCTACGCCGTCGAAGTGGGGCGACTCGATCGTGCCCGCTACCACCCGCCGCAGCTCCAGCTCTTCGCCGACGGAACGGGCCTGCTGCGCAACGCCAACAACACCAGCAAGGACACCGGGACCGTGAACCCCGCGACCGGCGAAGAGGTCGACGTCGACTTCGGCGAGGAGTACATCACGCGGCTCACCTTCGACCCGTCGCGGATCACGGTGATCCACGCCCCGATCGGGAACCCGCCGCCGGTCCCCGAGCCGGGAACGGCACTGCTGCTCGGGCTGGGGCTGGTCTCCCTGGCGGCGCATCGGCGCCCGTAAGTGGCATGTGAGCGGATCATGGGCGACCGACTCCCTGCAGAGGAGATCGCACCGGATGAACGCGGCTCCATTCGCGGGCGGTCGCACGCGCGAGCCGAGCGATGCGGCGGAAGTGGGCGAGCGGAGGAGAATCGCTTGCCGTGGCAGAGCGAGGCCGGGGCGTGCCTCCGCTTCGCCTCGATCGTGATCGCGCTCGTCTGCGCATCGAGCTCTGCACTCGCCGCGTCCTACCAGCGTACGGACGGCAGTGTGGTGGACCCGATCCGCTACGCATGGGTCAGCACGGGCGATTCTGGCTCGCCGCTCCATCCCTACGACGGCGTCGATCTGGCACCCGCTGTCGATCTCCGAGGGGCCGACTTGGCCTGGGCCGACCTGAGGGAGGCGAATCTCGTGGGTGCCAATCTCCATGATACCCGCGTGACCCAGGCGAGTCTCCGGGGCGCCGATCTCGCCGGGGCGACCCTGGGCGGGTATATGGGCTTTGGGGCCGACCTGGCGTGGGCGAATCTGCGGGGCGTGACCTGGCGAGACTCGAGCACGAGCGAGTTCGAGCTGGGCTTTGCGGACCTCTCCTTCGCCGATCTTCGAGGCTGGCAAGCCGACGAGATGGGGGCCGCTTCCGCCTCGTTCGTGCAGGCCATCCTCGAAGGGGCGTACCTGACGATCTATGCCCCGGGAGCAGACTTTTCGAACGCGCTCCTGCGCGACGTGGTCTTCGCGTACATCGACGACACGCCAACGTCGCTTCGTGACGCCCGGCTGCGCGGGGCCGACCTGACCGGCACGCGGTTCACGAGCCAGTTTCTCGACCATCCCGACGAAATCTTCGATCGATACCGGGTCGATCTCGAGGGGGCGGATTTCTCCGGCGCGATCCTGCGCGACGTGGTGGGGCTGGGCGACACGATCGGGTCGGCGCGCTACGACGGCCGAACGGACTTCACGAACGCCTGGGCGGACCAGGACGGCAGCGTTCCCTTCGATCCGATCGCGGCCGGTTGGACGTTCGTGCCCGAACCGAGCAGCGCGGTCCTCGTAGGACTCGGGTTGGTCGGGCTCGCTTCACGTCACGCCCGTCCCCGGCGCCCCGCCGTCGGGTGAGTCGAGCCGCCATCCACGCGAATCGTCGCCCTTTCCGCCCAAGGCTTCGGTCGTGAACCTGCGCGCCGCTTGACCGATCCCCTGTGCTCTGCGAGTTTGTCGATCGACAAAGAATGCTGAGCCAGGGAGGGCACGCGTGGATCATCGAGTCACCATCGTCGGGGCCGGTCCCGCCGGCGCACTGCTGGCCTGGATCCTTTCCTCCCGCGGCGTCGACACGCTCCTGATCGAGCGCCAGTCCGACTTCGATCGCGAGTTCCGGGGCGAGATCCTGATGCCGAGTGGGCTCCGCGCCCTCGAGGAGGCGGGGGTCGCGCTGGAGGCGGATGCGCTGCTTCCGGTCTCGGTCTTCGAGGGATGGATGAACGGCCAGCCCTTCCTTCGGCTGGCGATCGAGGCCGAGGTTGCGGACGACGGCCCGCGCCCGCCCGCGGCGGTATCGCAGCCGAAGCTGCTCGAACGGCTCGTGGCGATGGCCGAGGGCACGGGGCACTTCGCGTTTCGGCGCGGGACCACCGTCCGCCGGATCGAGCGCACCGGCGAGGGGCGGTCGGTTCTGCATACCCGGGACGCCCGGGGTGAGTCGAAGGTCGAGACTTCGTTCCTGATCGGCGCCGACGGTCGGGGCTCCGTCTCGCGTCGCGCCCTCGCACCGCGCGTCGAGGACCGCGGCACACGGCTCGACGTGGTCTGGTTCAAGATGGCCTATCCCGAGGCCTGGTCGCCGGGCACCGCGCGTTTCATCGGCGGTCGCGGCCAGCTCCTGATCGCGGGCGCGACCGCCGACGGTCTGCTCCAGATGGGATGGGTGATCCTCAAGGGCACGTTCGGTGAGCTCAAGAGCCGGTCCCACGGCGAATGGGTCGAAGAGCTCGGTCACCACGTCGATCCGGAGCTCGCCGCGCACATCCGTGATCGGGCGGACACGATCACCCGCCCGTTCCTGCTGAACGCCGTTTCGGATCGGGTCGTCGGCTGGGCCACGCCCGGGGCGCTCCTGATCGGCGACGCTGCGCACACGATGTCCCCGGTCGGCGGCCAGGGCGTGAACATCGCCCTGCGCGACGCGATCGTCGCCGCGAACGCGCTCGTCCCGGCCTTCCGGTCCGGCGGGGACGTCGAGGGCGCCGCTGCGCGGATCGAGGAAACGCGGGCGAGGGAGGTCGACCTGATCCAGCGGATGCAGGCGATCCCGCCGAAGGTGATGCTCGGGACCCGGTCGATCCATGCGCTCGCGCGCCGCGTCGCCGCGCGGGTCCTGAGCACGTCGTTCGGTCGCGCCCGTGCTTCCGCGGGCGCGAACCTGTTCCTGAATGGCGTGACGAAAGTCGAGCTGACGGTCTAGGTCGATGCTCCGCCGTGCGCTCGTGATCGGCGGATCAGGCTTCGTCCTCGGGGAGCGGTCCGAAGAACCCGAGCACCCGCACGACGCGTCCGTCGTCGTCGAACTCGGTGACGTCGAAGCCGGGGAGCACCAGCTCGCCGTCGCGTCGGATCTCCCAGGCGTATCGGACCAGGTCGTGGTGGTGGTCGAGTCCGCTGGCTCGTCGGTACTCGGCTCCGGGCAGGCGGTCGTGGACCTCGTGGACGTTGGCTTCGAACTCGTCGATGCCGCGCGTCACGATGCTCGGGTCGATGAAGACGACGTCGGGGGAGAGGGCGGCGTCGAGATGGGCGCGCACGCGGGCGGGCTCGGGCTCGTTCCAGGCCGCCATCATGTGGGCGAGGGATTCGTCGGGTTCGGGCATGGGGCTCTCCAATTACAGACTTACTGTCGGTTTAGCAAACCGATGAAGAGTCTGTAAAGTCTGCGGATGGCGAGACAGGCCGACAGAAGCGCTGCGACGCGCGCACGGGTGCTCGACGCCGCCCAGGCGCTCTTCGCCGAGCAGGGGTACGAGGCGACGTCGACCGACGCGATCCTCGAGGCGTCCGGCATCAGTCGAGGGGCGCTCTACCACCACTTCGCGACGAAGCAGGCCGTGTTCGAAGCGGTCTTCCAGCGCGCCTCCGACGCCGCGATCGAGCGCGCGGTCCGCGGCGCGCCCGAGTCGCCGTCGCCCCTCGAGACCCTCGTCCAGGTCTGCCTGCGTTGGCTGAAAGAGGTCCGGAAGCCGGCCGTCGCCGCCATCGTGATCGAGCAGGGGCCGCAGGTCCTGGGTTGGAAGCGCGCTCGCGACCTCGAGGCCCAGACGAGCCTCGGCCTGATGATCCGCGGCCTCGAGCGGGCCGAGCAGGCTGGAGAGGTCGATGTGGAGTCCGCGGACCTCGCTGCCCGGTTTCTGAACGCGGTGCTGGCCGAGGCAGCGCTCGCGATCGTGCATCGCCGGCCCCGGCTGTCGAACGCCGCGATCGAGCGTTCGATCCGCCAGGTGATCGAGGGGCTGCGTCCGCGCGGAGATTGAGGGCGGCCCGGTGCCGCGCGCTCGGGCGCTCACTCGATCCCGAGCCGCTTCAGCTTCTTGTAGAGGCCCTCGCGCGTGATCCCGAGCTTCTGCGCCGTCTTCGCCTTGCGTCCGTCGTTGTTCGCGAGCGCACGCCGGATCAGCCACGACTCGATCCGATCGAGGGCCTGGCGGAGCGTCTCGTCCGGACGCGCCCCATGGGCGATCGGCTCGAGGATCTCGACGAGCTTCGGCGAGAGGTGACGCGGCGTGATCAGTTGACCGCTCGGGGTCAACATGAGCGCTCGGAGCATTTCGTTCTCGAGCTCGCGGACGTTGCCCGGCCAGTGATAGGCCTCGAGGAGATGACTCGCGGCGAGGGACAGGTGGCAATCGTGCTTGCCCTCCTGTGGCCCGTGGAGGGCCAGGAAGCTGCGGGCGAGGGGGAGCACGTCGCCGCGACGTTCCCGAAGCGGTGGGATCCGGATCGGGAATACGTTCAACCGGTAGAAGAGGTCTTCGCGAAAATGGCCGCGGGCGACCTCGTCGGCGAGCACGCGATTGGTGGCGGCCACGATCCTGCAGTGGATCGGGCGCGCTTCGAGGTCGCCGACCCGCCGGACTTCCCGCTCCTGCAGGACCCGGAGGAGTTTCGCCTGGAGCGGGAGCGCCATTTCGGCGAGCTCGTCGAGGAAGAGCGTGCCGGCGCCCGCGGCTTCGAAGAGGCCGACCTTCTCGCGGTCGGCGCCGGTGAACGCGCCCTTCGCGTGCCCGAAGAGCTCGCTCTCGAGCAGGGCGTCGGGGAACGCGGCGCAGTTGATCGCCACGAAGGGCGCGTCGCCCCGGCGGCCGCGGTCGTGCAGCTCCCGCGCGATCACTTCCTTGCCGACGCCGGTCTCGCCCGTCACGAGCACCGTCGAAGGGCTCGACGCGGCGAGGTCGACGAGATCCGACACCTGGCGCATCGCATCGCTCCGGCCCAGGACCCGCGGTGGCTCCTCGGCTTCCGTCGCTTCGGTCGTCGACGCGCCCTCGAGGCGGCTCACGGTTCGGACGGGGGGCGTTCCTTCCTCGGTCGGGGAAGCCGGCGCCGCGGCTTCACGCGCCCGATGGCAGCGCTCGGCCTGGAGCTGGTCGAGGGTCTCGTTCACCTCCGTCACGAAGCCGCGGCCGACGCGGTTCGGATCGATTACGAAGACGGCACCGAGGCCCATGGCGAGGAGCGCGTCGGCATGGGAATCGTCCATCGCGGCGGTCGCGACGAGGATCCCGCGCCGCTCCGCGAAGCGGTCGAGCTCGGGCAGGGCGAGCTCGAGGGCCTGGGGCTCGCCTTCTTCGACCAGCACCGCGTCGAACCGCACGGCGGGCAGCAGGAGCGCCTCGTCGAGATCCGGTACCCAGGTCACGTCGAGCTCCGGGGCTTCGGTCATTCCGCTGCGCGTCAGCCCGCGCCCGCTCCCGATCCAGAGGAGCGATCGAATCGTCCGCATGGCGCCTCCCTCGCCGCCGGACGGGGTGGGGCCGGCGCGAGAGGAAACGTGACCCGAAGCGCGCTTCTTCGCGTTCCAATCCGGCTCAAGAATCGCACCGATTTCGTCGGACAGCGTTCGGGGCCGGTCGGTGTCGCGTCAGCGCGAGAGCTCGGCCTCGCCGAGGGACTCGGACTCCCACGCCTCGGGGATCCGGTCGAGGCCCTCGATCGCTTCGTTGGCGAGGGCGTCGATGTCGGTGCGCTCCGCGAGCTCGGCGAGCATCGAGTGCGCCGCGCGCTCCGAGCCGCACGGCACGACCGAATGGTGGCCCAGCACGTACCAGTCCCCGTCGATCTCGGCGACGCGCCAATCCCCTTCGAGGGGGATGCACTCACCGTTGCGCTGGACGTAGAAGGGTCGGGTCGGCATGCGGGGGCTCCGAGCGGAAGCCTACCGGATCGTGGGGAAACGGGGGCGGAATCTCGCGCGGCACCCTGCTGAGATCGCGCTCAGGCTCCACTCAGCACCGGCGCCGGATCTCCACGTCCTCGCCGCTGCCGACCAGGACGGCGTCCGCCATGCCCAGGAAGAAGCCCGTCCCGAGGACGCCCGGCAGAGCGACGATCGTCTGTTCGAGGGCCGCGGCGTCGAGGGGAACGGAGAGCTTCGCGTCGAGGACCCAGTTCCCGTTGTCGGTGACGAGCGTCTCGCCGTCGCGCGCTTCGCGAAGGGTCGCGTCGAGACCCATTGCCGCGAGTTCGCGTCGGACGAGGGCCTCGCCGAAGGGCAGGACCTCGATCGGCAGACGACCTCGCTCGCCGATCGAGGAGACGAGCTTCTCGGGCCCGACCAGGATCACGAGCCGGTCGGAGCTCGCGGCCACCACCTTCTCGCGGACCATCGCCGCGCCGTAGCCCTTGATCAGGTCGAGCGCGTCGTCGACCTCGTCGGCGCCGTCGAAGGTGATGTCGAGGCGGCCGGCGGCTTCGAGGGTCGTGAGCGGAATGCTCAGCTCGCGGGCGAGCTGTTCGGTGGCTTCGCTGGTCGGGACGCCGGTGATCTCCAGCCCTTCGGCAACGCGGTCGCCCAGGGCTTCGACGAAGGCCGAAGCGGCGCGTCCGGTTCCGAGGCCGAGGGTCATGCCGGCCTCGACGAAGTCGAGCGCCGCCTGTGCGGCGCCCGTCGGAGTCGTGGGGTCGTTGCTGGGCATGATGCTAGGCGAGCGCCTCCGTGACGAGGGTCGCCAGTCGCTCGAGGGTGACCTTCGGGTCCGCACCGACGTCGATGCCGATCACGGATCGCTCGCGCTCCGCCAGGACGCTGTAGTCGCCGACCGCCTGCGCCTCGGCGAGCGTGTCGAAGTCGCCGCCCATGCCGGGGATCGCGAGGGCGTCGCGGGTTCGCGCGCCGGCGCTCTGCCAGAGCTGGAGGCCGACGATGGGGTTCGGGCCGCCCTTCTGGAGCTGGCCCGTCGAATGGAGGTAGCGCGGACCGAAATCGAGGGTCGTCGCGACGCCTCGGGCGATCCCGACCTGCTCGCGCAGGCTCTGCAGGATTTCGCGGTGGGCGGCGGCATCTTCGAGGAAGACGTTCACGAAGAACGTGTCGTTCGCGCCGAGGCCGCCGAGCAGGGCCGCGATCGCGTCCTTCGCGTCGTTCGCCGGGCCGACGGACGGGGAGACGATCCACGACGCTCCCTGGTCCTCGAAGCTCGCGTTCGGCACGGGCAGGGCGCCGCCGTCAGCCGCCTTGGCCATCAGCTCGCGGCTCGCGACCTTCGCCGACTCGACGTCGGGCTGGTCGAAGGGATTGAGCTCGAGGACCGCACCGATCACCGCCGTCGCCACCTCCCAGCGGAAGACTTCCTGGAGGAGGTCGAGGCGCTCGGCGAGGGCGATGCGGATGACGGGATGGCCCGCCGCTTCGAGGGCAGCCAGCTTCGCTTCGCGATCCGCCTTCGTCACGTCCCCGGCGACGGCGAGATCGACGAAGACCCGGTCGTTCGCGTAGCGGGCGGGCTCGCCGAGGGGCTCGCCGGCGATCGGGACCACGCCCTTGCCGTGCTTGCCCGTCGACTCCGCGACGAGCTGCTCGATCCAGTCGCTGAAGAGCGCGATCTCCGGAGACAAAGAGAGCGTCAGCTTGTCACGGCCACTCCGAGCGAGGGTCCCGAGCGCCAGGCCGAGGCCCACGCCGGGATTCTGGTCGGGCGAGACGAAGGGCGCACACGCCGCGGACATCGTTCGCGCGCGACTGCGCAGGGCCTCGGGATCGAGCCCGGCGGCTTCGGCCGGCAGGAGCCCGAAGGGGCTCAGCGCCGAGAAGCGGCCGCCGACGTCCGGCCGGCCGAGGGCCGCACCCAGGAACCCGAGCTCCGCCGCGCGGGCCTCGAGCTGGCTGCCGGGGTCCGTGATCGCGACGAAGTGTCGGCCGGCGCGCTCGGCGCCGACCTCGTCGGCGAGCCGCGCGTGGACGAGCTCGAAGATCGCGTTCGGCTCGATCGTCGAGCCGGACTTCGACGACACGAAGAAGAGGCAGCGCTCGAGGTCGAGGCTCGCGAGCTGTCCTTCGATCGCGTCCGGGACCGTGGTGTCGAGGATGCGCAGCGTCCGGGCCTTGCGCCCCCCGGCATCTTCGCCGGTGAACGTCTGGCCAAGCACGTCGGGCCAGAGGCTCGAGCCGCCCATCCCGATCACGACCGCGGCGTCGGCGGGATGTCGCCGAACGGCCTCGCGCAGGGCGGCGCTCCCGATCGCCTCTTCCTCGCTCGCCGTGGGCAGGTCGAGCCAGCCCATCCAGCGGCGCTCGTCGGCGTCCGAGAAGATCGCGGCCTGCTTGCGCCAGAGTGCGTGGGTCTGGCTTGCCTGGACCCACGCCTCGGCGGCGGCGTCGACGTCCGCCTGCGCGGCGCCGAGCGCGTAGCGGGTCGAGACGAGTCCGTCGCCGAGGAGCTTCTGGCGCTTCGTTTCGACGGAGAGGAGGAGCCCGTCGAAGGCGTCGCTGAAGAGCGCGCAGCCCTTCGTCAGCAGGCCGTCGGTGATCTCCTTGAGTGAGATGCCCAGGGCATCGAGCTCGGAGAGCACGGCCTGGGCTTCCGCCTTGAGCGGCTCGGGATCCTTGCCGAGGGCGTCGCGAACCCGGCCTTCCGTCCGGAAGGCTTCCAAGGTCGCGTCGGGCAGGGTGTTGACCGTGTGCCGGCCGATCAGCTCGTCGACGTAGAGGGTCTTCGGGAGGGCGGGGTCCTTGGTGCCGGTGCTCGCCCAGAGGACGCGCTGGGGATCGGCGCCGGCGTCGGCGAGTCGCGCCCAGCGATCGCTGGCGAGGGTCTCGAGGAAGCGCGCGTAGGCGAGCTTCGCGTTCGCGATGGCGACCTTGGCGTCGAGGGCCTCGAGGCGGGCGCGCACTTCGGCTCGCGTCTCGCCTTCGAGCTTCGCCGCGAGGTGCTGGCCGACGGTCGCGTCGATCCGCGAGATGAAGAAGCTCGCGACGCTCGCGATCCCCGACACGTTCTGGCCGCGCTCGAGCCGCGCCTCGAGGCCCGCGAGATAGGCCTGGTGGACGGCCTCGTAGGCGTCGACCGCGAAGAGCAGCGTCACGTTCACGTGGATGCCGTCGCTAATCAGCTGCTGGATCGCCGGGATGCCCTCGGGCGTCGCCGGGACCTTGATCATCAGGTTGTCACGGGCGACGTCGGCCGAGAGGCGGCGCGCCTCTTCGATCGTGCCCTCGGTGTCGTTCGCGAGATGGGGCGAGACCTCGAGCGACACGAAGCCGTCGCGACCCTCGCTGGCTTCCCAGATCGGACGGAGCACGTCGCAGCCGAGCTGGATGTCCTGGACGGCGAGCCGCTCGAACACGTCGAGGGCATCGCTCGCACCCTGACCGATCAGCGCGCGGGCCGCCGGGTCGTAGTCGCTCGTCTGGGCGATCGCCTTCTCGAAGATCGCGGGGTTCGAGGTGACGCCGCGGATGCCGCGCTCCTCGACCCAGCGGCGGAGCTCGCCGGAGAGCAGCAGGTCACGACTGATGTTGTCGAGCCAGATCGACTGGCCGTGCGCGTGGGCGAGGGCGATCGGCGACGCGGGGGGCGCGCCGCTCGAGTCCTTTGCGGGCATCGGATGGGAACCTCGGTTGGACGCGGGGATCGGGGGGAGGCGTCGAACGCGGCGCCAGTATACGCAGGTTCGGGGTCCTGCGGGACCCGCTCCCGCGGACCGGGCGCCCGAAACGAGACCCCCCGACGAGCGAAGCTCGCCGGGGGGTCCATCCCGTTCCATTCATGCCGAAATCGGCTCGGTTCTAGGCGGCGGCGACGTCGATCCTTCGCGGCCGGCTCTCGGCGCTCTTCGGCAGCCTGAGCTCGAGGACGCCGTCCCGCATCTTCGCGGACACCCCGTCGGCATCGATCTCGTCGGAGATGCGGAAGACGCGGTGGTACCCGCCCTCGCGGTATTCGGCGTAGCGGGGCTGGACGTCGTCGTTCGATTCGCTCACCCGCGCGTCGAGGGTCAGGACCCCCTTCTCGAGGTGGATGTCGACCGACTCTTCGCTGGCACCCGGGAGATCCGCGAGGATCACGAACGCGTCCGGGTGTTCGAGGATGTCGACGTCGGGCTTGAAGAGGAGGCCCGGCCGCGTGTCCTCGGTCAGGACTTCGGCCTTCTCGCGGGCCTGGATCTCGGAGGTCTGATGGGCACTCATGTTCGTCTCCTTCCTTGGGTGGAGTGGAGTGGGGTGGGGCTCGGGTCGCGCCTAACGCGTCTCGATCTCGATCTGTCGCGGCTGGAGGGCCGGCGACTTCGGGAGCTCGAGGGTCAGGACGCCGTTCTTGTGGCTCGCGCGGGCCCGATCGAAGTCGATCTCGGCCGGCAGCTCGAAGGCGCGCCGGAAGTTGCCGGACTGACGTTCGCGGCGATGGACGGCGACGCCGTCACCAGCGCTGTATTCGACCTTCCGCTGACCGGAGAGGGTGACCGTCGCGCCTTCGATCTGGACGTCGATGTCCTCGGGCGAGACGCCCGGGAGCTCGGCGGTCAGGACGTAGCCCTCTTCCGACTCGGAGAGGTTGACCGGCGGGTAGACGCCGCGGGGGCCGTGATAGGCCGCGTCGATCGATCGCATCGCCTGGTTCATCTCGCGCTGGAGCTCCCGGGCGAGACTCGGGAAGGGACGCGGGCTCCGGGTCGCGTGTCGCAGAAACGGGTTCATCGCAGTACTCCTCTTTCGTCGCTCCGCGCCGCGATTCCGAATCGCGGACACACGGGTCGACCTGTGGCGCCGGCAGGCGCTCGCTTTCGCCCCAACCTCGGGGCGGGTGCCTCGCTCGAGGATCACCGCCGCTCGGGCGGTGCCTTCGGGCACGCCACAATGGATTTTCACGCGCCCAGAGGTGTCAACCGAGCCGCGCGAAAAAATCTTCTCGGAGGGCTCAGAAGGCCGAGAAGGCCTCGAAGAAGCCGGGCCACGTCTTGGATACGCAACCCGGATCGAGGATCACGACCCCCGGGACCTTGAGACCCGCGAGGGCGAAGCTCATGGCCATGCGGTGGTCGTCGTAGGTCTCGATCTCCGCGCTGCGCATCGGGCGGGGCTCGATCCGCAGCCAGTCGTGACCGGCTTCGGCGTCGACGCCGAGCTTGCGAAGCTCGGTCTCGAGGGCGGCCAGCCGGTCCGTCTCCTTGATCCGGAGGTTGTACACGTTCCGGATCGTCGTCGGCCCGTCCGCGAAGCAGCACACGACCGCGTAGGCCAGGACCGCGTCGGGGAAGTCGTTCATGTCGATTTCGCCGAGCGCCCGGAGCGGGCCTTCGGGGCCGACGACCGTGACGGTGTCGCCGTCGCGGGTCACGCGGCAGCCCATCCGTTCGAGCAGGCCGAGCAGGTTGAAGTCCGCCTGCTGGGAGTCGTCGCGGATGCCGGCGACGGTCGCGCTCCCGCCGGCGATCGCGGCGGCCGAGAAGGGGTAGGCGGCGGACGAAGCGTCCGGCTCGATCGTGTAGTCGCGCGCGGTGTAGGGCTGGCCCGCTCGGACGACGAGGCGGTCGTCGTCGGTCCAGGCGGCGTCGGCGCCGAAGTCGCGCATGACCTCGAGGGTGAGATCGATGTAGGGACGGGAGACGATGATCCCGTCCTTGAAGGAGAGCTCGACGTCGCGGGCGGCGTAGGGCGCCGCCTGGAGCACCGCCGAGACGTACTGGCTCGAGCGGCTGCCGTCGATCAGGGCGGCGCCGCCGGGCAGACCGCCGCCGTGCAGGCGGATCGGGGGACAGTCGGACGCGCCCTCCATCGTCAGCTCGGCGCCGAGGCCGCGGAGCGCAGCGGCGAGGTCCGAGATCGGGCGCTCGCGCATGCGCGCGTTCCCGTCGACCACGATCGGGGCGTCGGCCAGCGTCAGCGCGGCGGTCAGGAAGCGGACCGTCGTCCCGGAGTTGCCGCAGTCGAGCGCATGATCCGGCGCGGTGAATCGGCCCCCGCGACCGTGCACGAGCCAGTCCTCGGCGCCGGTCCCGGGATCGGGCTCGACCCGCAGGCCGATTCCCATCGCTTCGAGGGCGCGGCGCATGACCACCGTATCGTCGGATTCGAGGCCGCCGCGGAGGCGGGACTCGCCGTCGGCGAGGGCGGCGAGCAGCAGGACGCGATTCGTGATGCTCTTGCTGCCCGGAACGACGGGGCGGGCCTCGATCGGGCCGCGGGGCTGGATCTCGAGGCGGTCGATCCGGTCCTTCTGGTCGTCGTCGGCGGCGGTCATGGGGTCCTTCCGAGCGGATCGGCTGCCCTTCGGGGTGACGCGCCGGCGAGCGCGCGCGAGAAGCTCCGAGCGGCGCGCAACGTAGCACGAGGCGCCCGCGCGGAGGCCTCTCCGTTGACACTCCCGAGGCCCTCCGCCACACTCCGGCACCGGTTGGATTCCATAGGTCTGGCGCTGAGTTAGACCTGATTCGCGCGGTCCCCGCTCCCGACCCTTCGAGGCGGGGGCGACCGCAAGCCCGGCGGCCTCGTCTCTCTTCGCGACTTCGCGGGAGAGGTCGGGTGATTGCCGATCGAGCCGGTCCGACCCGATCAGAATCGAGCAAGACGCTCTCGGGTGCGCGCAGGCCTTCCATTCGATGGAGCCAGAGCGGCCGCGCGCGCGGCTCGACGAGCGAAACTTCCCCTGCGTGGACGGGTCCGGCCCGCTCGCGCGAACAGCGACGCGCGCCGAATGAACGTGGGCCCCGACGGCCCGACCGACACTGGAGAGACAAGGTGCCGAAAGTCCTCATTTCCGATTCCCTGGCCGAGCAGGGCGTGACGGTCCTCGAGCAGGCCCCTGGCATCGAAGTGATCAACCGCCCCGGCGTCTCGCCGGACGAGCTCCTCGAGCTGATCGGCGACGTCGACGGCCTGGCGATCCGCTCGGGCACGAAGGTCACCAGCGACGTCCTCGCCGCGGCGAAGAACCTGCGGATCGTCGGCCGCGCGGGGATCGGCGTCGACAACGTCGACATCAACGCGGCGACCGAGCACGGCGTCGTCGTGGTGAACACGCCGGAAGGCAACAACATCACGACGGCGGAGCACGCGATCGCGTTGATCGTGTCCCTCGCGCGCCACATCCCGCAGGCCACCGCGTCGATGAAGGCCGGCAAGTGGGAGAAGAAGAAGTTCCAGGGCATGGAGCTCTACAACCGCACCCTCGGCGTGTTGGGCGCGGGCAACATCGGCCGCTTCGTCGTGTCCCGGGCCAAGGGCCTCGGCATGAAGGTGATCGTCCACGACCCCTACCTGACGGAAGAGGCCGCCGCGCGCCTGGAAGTCGAGCGCGTCGAGCTCGACGAGATGATGAGCCGCGCCGACGTCGTGACGGTCCACGTTCCCAAGACCAAGGACACGACCGGGATCCTCGGCGCCGCCGAGTTCGCGAAGGCGAAGCCGGGCCTGATCGTGATCAACGCCGCCCGCGGTGGGATCGTCGACGAGAAGGCTCTCCTCGATGCCCTCGAGTCGGGGCAGGTCGGGGCCGCCGGCCTCGACGTCTTCGTCGAGGAGCCGCCGCCGGAAGACCACCCGCTGGTGAACCATCCGAACGTGATCTGCACGCCGCATCTCGGTGCTTCGACCGAGCAGGCCCAGATCAACGTCGCCGTGGCCGTCGCCGAGCAGATCCGCGACTACCTCCTGAACGGCGAGGTCCGCAACTCGATCAACGTCCCGTCGGTCTCGCCGGAGCAGGCCGAGGCCGTCGCGCCCTACATCGACCTCGGTGAGAAGCTCGGCGCCTTCCAGGGCCAGCTCGCCCAGGGCCGCGTCGACGTGGTCGAGGTCGAGTACTCGGGGGACGTCGCCGAGCTGAAGGTCGCGCCGATCACGATCGCGGTCCTGAAGGGCATCCTGTCGAGTGTGCGCGAGGGTGTGAACCTCGTGAACGCCGCGCACATCGCCCAGGAGCTCGGCATCAAGGTGATCGAGACCAAGGTCGCCCGCGCCGACGACTTCGCCTCTCGCGTGACGGTCAAGGTGAAGGGCGTCGTCGATCGGCTCGTAGCCGGCGCCGTCTTCCACGGCGACCAGCCGCGGATCGTACGGATCGACGACTTCATGCTCGAGGCGATCCCGGAAGGCCGGACGCTCCTGATCCACAACCACGACCAGAGTGGCGTCGTCGGTCGCGTCGGTTCGATTCTCGGCGAGGCCAACATCAACATCTCGCGCATGCAGCTCGCGCTCCAGGAGAGCCGCGGAGAAGCCTGCATGCTCGTCAACATCGACCAGGACCCCGGAGACGCGGTCCTCTCATCGCTGCGAGACGCGGACAACATGATCGCCGTGCAGCTGCTGGAGCTCTAGCCATGTCCACCGTCGTCGCAGTCGGCGCCCAATGGGGTGACGAAGGCAAGGGAAAGATCGTCGACTGGCTCGGCCCGCGCGCCGACCTCGTCGCCCGCTTCCAGGGCGGGAACAACGCCGGCCACACCCTCGTGGTCGACGGCGAGACGACCGTTCTCCACGTCGTCCCGTCGGGCATCCTCCACGAGGGCAGCGTCAACCTGATCGGCCCGGGCGTCGTCGTCGATCCGGCGATCCTGCTCGGCGAGCTCGCGAAGCTCGAGGAGCGCGGGATCCTGAAGGATCCGTCGCGGATCCGGGTCTCCGGTCGCGCGCACGTCATCCTGCCGTGGCACACCGCCCTCGACGCCGCCCGCGAAGCGGCCGCCGGCAAGGGCAAGATCGGCACGACCGGTCGGGGGATCGGTCCCTGCTACGAGGACAAGGTCGCCCGCCGCGGCGTCCGCGTCGCCGACCTGCGCCAGCCCGACGAGCTTCGCACGAAGCTCGAGTCGATCGCCCAGCAGAAGAACGTGGAGCTCACGAAGGTCCACGGGGTCGAGCCGATCGACGTCGATGCGCTCTACGCGCAGTGCCTCGAGTGGGGCCGCCAGCTCGAGCCCTACATCGACCACACGGGTCGGATCCTCGATCGGTCGCTCCGCGGCGGCAAGAACATCCTCTTCGAAGGCGCCCAGGGGACCTTCCTGGACATCGACCACGGGACCTATCCCTTCGTGACGAGCTCGAACTGCGTCGCCGGCGCCGTCTGCACCGGCAGCGGCATCGGCCCGACCAAGATCGATCGCGTCATCGGGATCACGAAGGCCTACACCACGCGCGTGGGGTCGGGCCCGTTCCCGACGGAGCTTCTCGACGAGACCGGCGAGCAGCTGCGCAAGGCCGGCGCCGAGTTCGGCGCGACGACGGGCCGCCCGCGGCGCTGCGGTTGGCTCGACGCGGTCCTGCTCCGCGAAGCCGTCACGGTCAACGGTCTGACGGATCTCGCCATCAACAAGCTCGACATCCTGTCCGGCTTCGACGAGATCAAGATCTGCACCGCCTACGACATCGACGGCAAGGTCACCGAGGACTTCCCGATGACCCTGGCCGAGGCGGAGCGGGCGAAGCCCGTCTACGAGACGATGCCCGGCTGGAGCGAGGACGTGAGCGGCCTGACCTCGATCGACCAGTTCCCGGACAACGCCCGCCGCTACATCGAGCGGATCGAGGCCCTGGCCGAGGTCCCCGCAGCGCTGCTCTCGGTCGGTCCCGGCCGCGAGGAGACGATCATCGTGCGGGAGCTCTTCGGCTGAGCCCGCCGCAAGGCTGAGATCCAGAGAAGGGGTCGCGACGGTCGTCGCGGCCCCTTCTTCGTTTCGGAGCCCGCGCTCTAGCTCTGGGGCCCAAAGGGCTTGTTGACACCTGAGATTCCTTCGGAGGAAATGGGGTTGCAGACCAACCACCTCCACCGAAGGGAGATCTCAGGTGCAACTCCATCCTAACGCGAAGCTGACGCCGAAGACGCGGCTTCTGCTC